>QHTB01000203.1 GCA_003220615.1 Candidatus Rokuibacteriota bacterium | reverse complement strand
CCGGCCTTCAGGTACTGCAGCACGTCGCCGGCCTGCTCGTAGAGCACCTCGGTGTGGCCGCCGAGCGCGGCGGCGTAACGCTCGCCTGGCTTCGGGTACGGCACCGTCGTCATTTTGTAGCCCTTCTTCTCCAGAAATCTCACGGTCACGTCGTCGACCGTACCGAACCCGGTCGCGGCGACGCGCAGCTTGCCGGGATTGGCCTGCGCGTGTTTGAACAGCTCCTGGATCGAGCGGAACGGCGAGTCCGACTTGACGAACAGGAACGAGTCGGCCACCTGGGTGCGGACGATCCACTCGAAGTCGTCGACCTTGTGACGGGCCAGGCCCATCGGAATCGTCATCAAGGTGTCCTGGATGTAGGTGGCGATCGTGTAGCCGTCGGGCTTGGCGTTGAGCACCTGGGCCATGCCCGTGTTCCCCGACGCGCCGGGCACGTTCGAGACCGGAAGCGCCACGCCGAGCACTGGCTGGGCGAGGCTCGAGATCTGCCGAGCCATCGTGTCGGCACCGCCGCCGGTGCCCCACGTGCAGATGATATCGATCGGGCGATTGGGGAACTTCTCCTGCGCCGCCACCTGGCTCACGGCAACCGCGAGGAGGACGCACGCCAGTGTGCGCACTCTCATCGTCGACCTCCCTACCACTGCGCCAGGCTCAGGACGACTCCCGCAGCAAGCGGCGCAGCATCTTGCCTGTCGTGGTCTGCGGAAGCGCGTCGCGGAACTCGACGATCCGCGGGACCTTGTACGGGGTGAGCCGCGCCCGGCAGAACTCCGCGATCTCGGCCTCGCGCACGCGGCCCCGGTGGCCGTCCTTGAGGACGACGCACGCCTTCACCGCCTCGCCGCGGTAGTCGTCGGGGACGCCGATCACCATGACGAGCGCCACCGCCTCGTGGGCGTAGATCGTCTCCTCGACCTCGCGGGGCCACACCTTGAAGCCGGCGGTGTTGATCAGGTCTTTCAATCGATCGACGATCGCGAAGTATCCCTCGTCGTCCATGCGCGCGATGTCGCCGGTCTTGAGCCAGCCATCACACAGCGCCTCGGCCGTCGCCGTGGGCCGGTTCCAGTACCCGAGCATGACCTGCGGCCCGCGGATGAGCAGCTCGCCGGGCTGGCCGGGCGCCACGTCGCGCCCGCTCTCGTCGACGATGCGAGCGTCGGTGTCGGGCAGCGGCAGGCCGATGGAGCCGGCCCGCGCGCGATGGATCGGGTTGGCGTGGGTGAGCGGGCTCGTCTCGGTCAGCCCGTAGCCCTCGATCAGCACCTCGCGTCCGACCAGCTCGTCGAACGCGGCCTTCACGCTCGGCGGCAGCGGCGCGGCGTTCGTCCGGCACGCGCGGAGCGAGGAGTAGTCGGCGGCGCGGCCGGCCGGATCGTTGAGCAGCGCGATGAACATCGTGGGGACGCCGAAGAGCCGAGTCACGCGGTGGCGAGTCACCGCGTGAGCGACGGCCGCCGCGCTGAACCGGCCGAACACGAGCAGGGTGGCGCCGGCCGAGAGCGGGACGTTCATCACGCCCGACATCCCTCCGGAGTGGAAGAGCGGCAGCGCGCACACGGAGACCTCATCGCCGGGAGCGAAGGCGTACCACTCGGCGAACTGCGTCGTGTTCACGACGATGTTCCGGTGGGACAGCATCGCGCCCTTCGGCGCTCCGGTCGTGCCGCCCGTGTAGAGCAGCACGGCGACGTCGCGGCCGGAATCACCCGCCACGGGCACAGCCGGCGGCCGTGACTCCATCGCCTGGAGCTCGCGAGCATCGATGAAGGGCAGCGTCAACCGCGATGCGACCGTCTCCGCCGCCTGCGCAGACGGACCGACGACGACAGCGACGCCGGCATCGGTCACGTGCTGCTCGATCTCGCCCTCGCGCGCTCCGGGATTCACCGGCACGACGGTGCCGCCGGCCACCCACGTCGCGTAGTACCCGATGACGAGCGCCGCGCTGTTGGGCAGGCAGAGGCCGACACGCGTGCCACGCTCGACGCCGGCGGCCGTGAGGCCCGACGCCACGCCGCGCACGGCGCGCCAGAGCTCCTCGTAGGTCAGGCTCCGGCCGGCAGCCAGCGACTCGTGATCGATCTCCTGCAAGGCGACGCGGTGGGCGAAGCGCGGCAGGTTCCGCTCCAGCAGCCGCCAGGCCGGCTCATGCGGATAGTCGAGCGAGCGCGGCACGTGAGCGGGCCACACGCGATGCCAGGGGCGCTCCTCGACGAGGGACGCCACGTCAGGCGGCGCTGAGGACCGGAAGCTGGTAGCCGACCTCGAGCGCGCTCAGGTTCTGCTCGTGGAAGCGCGGGATGACCTCGACCATGGCCTTGCGCATGGCTTCGTAGTCGAGCGCGGCCACCCGCGTCAGCGCCCCGAGCATGACCATGTTCGCGAACAGCACGTTGTTGAAGCGCTCCTTGCTGATCTGCGTGGCCGCCACCGCCACGTGACGCTCGGGCGCCTCGCTCCGGACCTCCTCGACCATCTCGGGGTCGTAGAGGATCTTGCCCCGGCAGAGGTCGAAGAACTTCCGGTAGGCGGGCGCCGAGAACGCGACGAAGACGTCCGCGTTCTCGACCACCGGGCTGTCGACGTACCGGGGAGAGATCACGAGCTGAGCGCGGACGTAACCACCGCGCGTCTCGGTACCGTGACTCTTGAGCATGGTCACCCGGTGGCCCTGCTTGATCGCGCAGAGGCCGAGGATCTGGCCCATGCGGATCACGCCCTGGCCGCCAAAGCCGGAGATCAGGATCTCGGTGCGGCCGTCGGCGGCCGACATCAGGTGGTGGCCTTCCCGCCCTTCTTCTGGGCGAGGTCG
This sequence comes from Candidatus Rokuibacteriota bacterium, assembly GCA_003220615.1. Taxonomy (GTDB): domain Bacteria; phylum Methylomirabilota; class Methylomirabilia; order Rokubacteriales; family CSP1-6; genus 40CM-68-15. The sequence goes on along the minus strand of QHTB01000203.1, from coordinate 18,909 downwards.
GCCTGGACGCGCGCGTTCATGTCGCGCATGATCCGCGAGAACTCCGGGCGGCTGTTGGACGCGTCGTGCTTGATGCCGGTCTCCCAGGTGAAATCGCTCTCGGTGCCGTCCGTCTTTCTGCCCTGCGTGTGCTCGTAGATCCACTCGAGGTTCTTCAGCGTGTCGCGCGTGCCCAGCGCATACGCCCCGAAGTTCTCGTTGCAGGGGAAGCGCACGTGGACGAACGAGAAGCCGTCGTTCCCGAGCGCCTTCTTCACGATCTTGACCGTCTGATGCCACTGGGTGGCCGTCGTCTCGGCCACGAACGTGGCGCCGGCCGCCTTGACGACGTCGCAGGGATCGAACGGCGGCTCGACCATGCCGTAGGGGCTCGAGTTGGTGACGTAGCCGGCGGGCGTGGTCGGTGAGAACTGGCCACCGGTCGATTCGTAGCCCATGTTGTCCTCGCAGATCACGGTCACGCCGAGGTTGCGGCGCGCGGCGTGGATCAGGTGCGAGGTGCCGATCGACGCGGCGTCACCGTCGCCGACGACGATCAGGTATTTCTTGTCCGGCTGGGCGAGCTTCAGCCCGGTGGCGATGGCCAGCGCGCGGCCGTGGGTCGCGCCGAAGTTGTCGCCGCCCCAGGTCGCAAAGGTCTGGCGCCCGACACAGCCGATACCGGTCCCGAAGATCACGTCTTCCTGCTTGAGCCCCAGCTCGTCGATGGCCTGGAGCAGCCAGTTCTCGATCATGCCGATCCCGCAGCCGTGGCAGGCCTTGGTTGGGATCTGACTCGGCCGGAGGTACTTCTTTGCCAGTTTATTCATCACCGGACCTCCGTCCAGTCATCGGAGGGGGCCTCGACGGCCCCCTCCGAGACCTCCCCCAGGAATCGATTGCGCCGGCCAAGCCGGCGCTCGAACGGCCGCTCTGGATGCCCAGCCATTACCGGACCTCCGTCCATATATATGGGAGCTCGGGGATGGTGCCGCTCCGGGCCGCCCCCTCGAGCCCGGCGACCACCTCGGCCACCGTGTGGAGCTCGGCGCTCTTGCCCATGAAGTGGACCTTGCGCTTGTCGGGGGCGGACCGCATCACCTCGCGCACGAGCTGGCCGTCGTAGTTCAGCTCGCAGACGACGTACCGGGCATCGCGCTCGAACAGCTCGTCGGGGAAGGGCCACAGCGTGATGAGTCGGACGAACCCGGCCCTCACGCCCCGCCGCCTCGCTTCCAGCACCCCGGTCTTCACCGTACGAGCGTTGGCGCCGTAGGCCACCGCGATGACGTCGGCGTCGTCGACGCCGAGCGTCTCGTAGCGCGTGAGGTCAACGCGATGATGTCGGATCTTGTTGACGAGACGGAACGTCTGAGCCCACTGCGCTTCCATCTCCTCGATGTCGTAACCCTCTTCGGTATGCGTGTAGGCAGACACGCACACGCCGGTCCCGTGGCCGATCACGTTCGGCGGCACGTCGAGGTCGGCGCTGCCCACCGGATAGAACGGCATCATGAGGTTGTGCTTGCGCGGGATCACGAAGTCGAGGCCGTCGTAGTCGTCGGGGATGAACAGGTCTTCCCACATGTCCGAGATGACCTGATCGGTGAGGATCGTCACCGGCGTGCGGAAGCGCTCGGCCAGGTTGAAGGCGTCGATCGTCAGCCAGAACGCTTCCTGCACCGACGACGGCGAGAGCACGATCGTCTCGAAGTTGCCGCCGTGGCTCGCGTAGCGCGCGATGTAGAACTCGCCCTGGCCCGGCGCTCCCGTGATGCCGCTGATCGGCCCCACCCGCATGGCATCGACGACCACCAGCGGGATCTCGTTGGTGATGGACCAGCCGTAAGCGTCGTGCATCAGCGTGTAGCCGGGCCCCGACGTCGCCGTCATCGCCTTGAGGCCACCGAGGCTCGCACCCGCGCAGGCGTGCATGCCGGCCAGCTCGTCCTCGCACTGCATGTAGTACCCGCCAACCTGGGGCAAGCGCTTGGACATGTACTCGGCGATGTCGGTCGCCGGCGTGATCGGATAGCCGGCGAAGACGCGGCAGCCCGCGGCGATGGCGCCCTCGGTCAGCGCGTACGTACCGGCCTCCAGCAGGCGGCGGCCCTTGATCTCGCGCCGGGCCCACTCCTCCCACGGCGCGACCAGGGTCTCCTTCACGGCGTGCTCGACGGTCGCCATCAGTGGTGGCCTCCGGTGCTGCTCGGCTGCTTATTTTCGGTCATTTCACCGCTCGCCTCGCAGCGATCGTGGCCTTCGCGCCATTTCACCGCTCGGCTCGCGCATCGCTCTCACCTCGCACCGCGGGCAACTCCGGCGCTGCTCGGCTGCTTATTTTCGGTCATTTCACCGCTCGCCTCGCAGCGATCGTGCCTGCGGCAACTCCGGCGCTGCTCGGCTCGCACTTCAACGACACATCGATGCAGAAGTCCGGGCAGATCTGATAGCAGAGCATGCAGCCGACGCAGTTGTCCTCGTGGGCGACGATCATCGGGAACCATCCGATCTTGTTGGGGGTCGTTCGCCACGCGAAGACGTCGGTCGGGCACACGCTGAGGCAGAACCCGCAGGCCTTGCACATGTCCTCACCGACGACGACGTCCCACTTGCCGGCGGGCCCGCGCGGCGCCTTCTTCTCAAGCTTGAACAGCGCCATCCGTGCCTCCCTGAGCGATGGCCTTCACCACGATCTCCTTGGCGCTGGCGATGTGAGCCCGGGCCAGCAGCTCGGCGCGCTCTCCGTCCCCGGCGACGATGGCGGCGTGGATCCCACGATGCTCGCGGTCGGCGTCGGCCAGGCGATGCGGCGTGCGGAGCAACACCGGGTGGAATCGCTGGATGCTGAGCCTGACCATCGCCGACAGCGCGATGAGCCGTGCGTTGCCGCTCGCCCGGAAGATCTCTTCATGGAAGGCGACGTGAGCACCGAACCACTGGTTAGCGTCGTTCCGGGCCAGGCACTGAGCCATGCGGTCGAGTGACTTCTCGAGCCGCGCGAAGCTGGCGGGCGCCGCGCGCTGGGCGGCCAGACGCGCCGCGAGACCATCGAGCACCTCGCGCAGGTCGTAGAGCTCCGCCGCCTCCTCCAGCGCGAGGACCGCAACGCGGACGCCGCCACCGGGAAGCAACTCGACCAGGCCTTCGTGCTGGAGCCGGCCCAACGCCTCGCGGACCGGAGTCCGGCTGATGGCGAGCTGGTCGGCGAGGTCGGTCTGCCGCAGCCGCGCGCCGGCCGTGAAGCGGCCGTCGAGGATGGCGTCGCGGAGCGTCTGGGTGGCGTCGTCCACCAGGCGCCGCCGCCGGAGCGGGGCCACGGGAGGGCTGGGCATGTGGCCTGGATTCTGTATCCAGAATCCAGGCCGCGTCAAGTCACCGTACGCTCGAGTAGTACGCCGCCAGGTCGCTCATCGTGTCATCGGACAGCGACTTCATCAGCTCCTTGATCGCCTTGAGGCTCGGATCGCCCGGACTCCGCTTGTCCTCGCGGAACAGCATCATCTGGTTCTTCAGATAGCCGGGCGGCTGACCGGCGAGATCGGGAATGAGCTTGGCGCGATCGCCACGGCCATCCGGTCCGTGGCAGATGACGCACGGCTGGGCCGCCGCGCGGCCGCGGCCCGCGGCGGTGGCGTCGACCGCGATCTTGGTCGGCTCGCGCTTGAGGCCGCCGAAGTACGCGGCGTAATCGTCGACGCCGAACTGGATCACCTGCTTGGCGTACGGCTCCATCTCCGTCGACGGCCGCTTGCCGGACGCGTAGTCGGCGATTGCCTTCTTGAAGTACTCCGGCCACAGCCCGGCCAGGATCGGCATGGTGTCGCCGGCGCTCTGGCCGGCGAAGCCGTGGCAGGCCGAGCAGTTGAGCGCTTTCATGGCGCCGGGGGTGTCGAGCGGGCCGGCGCCGGCGACGGACGCCGCAGCCAGGACGAGAGCGATACCGATCACGACCTGCATGGGCGTCTCCTCCTATCCGACCACGTCGTTCCAGATGGACCGTGCCCACCCGAGCGAGTTCTGAGCTACCGCGGCGCTCTGGCCGGGCGTCAGCTTCTGCTCGATCTGCACGACCTTGCCGTTCTCGATCCGGTACGTGTTGACCACCGCGATCGCCTCGCGGTCGTTGACCCACGAGTAGCACGTGTTGCCGGGGGCGAGCTGGGGCGGCTGCTTGCCGTTGAGCTGGTGGACGATCGCCACCGCCGCCACCTTGCCCATGGCGTTGGCGACGTTCCCCGACTTCGGCACGGGCAGGCCGATCGTCGAGTCGCCCACGACGTGGACGTTCGGCGCCTTGGCCGACTCGAACGTGAGGTGATTGACCTCGCACCAGCGCTTGTCGGCGCCGACGAGATCGGCCTGCACGGCGATGGTGCCCGCCCGCTGGGGCGGGATCAGGTTCACGACGTCGTACTTCACCTTGTCGCCGAAGTCCGTCGTGACCTCGCGCGCGCCGGGGTCGACCTTCACCACCTTGTTCGACGCGCGGTAGTCGATGTTCGGATACTCGCGCCAGGCGGCGCGGAAGAGCGCCGTCTTCGAGATGATGTTCTGGTTCGCGTCGAGGATGACGAGCTTGGACCTCGGCTTGCTCTGCTTGAGGTACCACGCCACCTGGCAGGCGCGCTCGTACGGCCCGGGCGGGCAGCGATACGCGGCGGGCGGGATACTGAGGACGAACACGCCGCCGTCGGGCATGGCGCGCAGCTGCTCGGCCAGCGCCTGGGTCTGCGGCCCGGCCTTCCACGCGTGCAGCACCTTGTCCTGGTTCTCGGCGAGGCCCTCGACCAGCTCCCACTGGAACTCGACGCCCGGAGCGACGACCGCGCGGTCGTACTCGAGATAGCCCTCGCCCACGCGCACGCGGCGCGCCGCGGGATCCAGCGCGCTCGCCATCTCGTGGATCACGCGCACGCCATGACGGCGCAGCCCCGAGTAGTCGAAGGTGATGCTGTCGAGCGTGCGCACGCCGCTCAGCACCAGGTTGCTGAAGGGGCACGAGACGAACTGGCGGTTGGGCTCGAGCAGGATGACCTCGATGGACGGGTCGCCGAGGCGCACGTACTTCGCGGCGGTCGCGCCGCCCCACCCGCCGCCGACGACCACGACCCGGCGCGCCGTCTTCGGTGCGAAATCACCCTTCATCGCGGTGGCGCACCCACCGCCCAGCAGGCCGACACCCAGTCCGATTCCCGACGTTCGCAGGAACTCACGTCGCCCCATCGCCTTCATCGCCGTTCTCCTCTCATTGAAGCGCGCTGAACCGGCCGGACGCCTCGTTCCAGGTGGCGGCCGCGGCCCACGCCGCCATGACCACGATGACGAGGACGACCGCTCCGCCCCACCCGAACGCCGAGGGCAGGAACACAGCGACCCCGAGCTTGCCGGCGAGCCCGGCGGCCGTGAGGCCCAGCCGGGTGAACGACGCGGCCAGCGCGAAGCCCGCGATGGCGATCCAGAGCTTGAGCTGACCTTCGCCGGCGCGCCAGATCGAGCCGGCGCCGCAGCCGCCGGCGAGCGTCATGCCGATTCCGAACAGCAGACCGCCCACCAGCGCCCCGGCGCCCGCGCTCGGGAACACCCACTCCGACTTGTCCTTGAGATCGGTGAACTTGAGGATCGCGAAGCCGAGCGTGCAGACGATCAACGCGAGCGCCGCTGCCCGCGTGTGCTCGGCGTTGCCGCTCAGGAACGGCTCGCGGAACGCGCGCACGAGGCAGAACCGCGAGCGCTGGAAGATCATCCCGAAGGCGACGCCGAAGAGCAGGAAGATCCCCTGCGGGGCGTAGCCCGTCCGCGCGTAGAGGAACGGCAATAGCACGAGCGCGGCCAGAATCACCACGCCGGCCACCGGTTGACGGCTCTTCTCGCGGCGCGCGGCCGCGAGCACGCGGCCCCGGCCCATCGACCACGTTGGACGGTGCGCCACCTCCCACATGAGATACCGGATGGCGAGGAAGGCGCCGACGCCGAGGCCGAGCATCATGCCGAAGCCGGAGAGCGAGAGCGCGCTCGTCGCCGAGAAGAACCCCCCGATGTTGCAGCCGAGCGCCAGCATGGCGCCCGCGCCCATCGCGAGCCCGCCGAGGCCGCCCTTGACCAGCTCCCCGCGCGGCGGCACGCGCACGGCGAACTCGCGGCTGAGCAGCGCGGCGGCCAGCCCGCCGAAGAGCACGCCCAGATTCAACAACGAGCCGGAATAGAGCCACGGCACGATGAGATCGGGGCGCCGCACGACGCCGACGCCGATCAGCACCCAGTCACCCCAGTTCCGCATGCCGTCCGACGCCGTCCACGGGCGATCGAACGCGAAGAGGAAAACATTGACCATCGCGACGAGGAGCGCGGCCGCCCACACCGGCCACGGCTGTCCGAAGACGAGCCGATACTGCGGGCTGAACAGACGGGCCATCGCGCGGGATTCTACCGGGAGACCAGCTTACGCTTCCAGAATTCCCACGGCCGTAGAACTATCTCGCGCAAGCGACCCCCATTGTCGCGAAACGCGTGAAGGGGTGGGTTTGGGAGGGGGCACTCCTGTGCCCCCTCCCAACTCAATGTCAGAGCGCCGGGATCAGCCCACGCCCATTACCTGGCGACGCTGTTATTGATAAGTGCTTTCAACAGCCGGCTGGACGACATTCAAGCGGGTCACCATCTCGTTCATCGGCTGCATCAGCTCGTTCATGTGGTGGACGGCTCGACTCAGCGATTCGGCGACCGCCGCCTGCTGGCTCCGGAGGTCGTCGTTCTGGCCACGGAGTCCGCTGAGCTCGAGCTGGACCTCGTGAAGTTCCCGGCGCACGGTCGCGATCTCCTCGCGCATCCGGTCGCACTCCGCGTCGGAGGCGGCCGCTCGCTCGCGGAGCCGCTGGTTGTCGTCGAAGACACTGGGAATGACGCGTCCGAGGAGGTACTGGCTTTCCTCGATCCAGCGCTCCACCTGCTGCCGCGTGCCGATCGTGCCGGTCCCCGTCATGTTCATCCTCAGGCTTCCCCCTCGCGTGTCGGGCGCCCGAGCCGCCGGCCTCGGGGATTCCCGTGTGCACCGCAGACGACGACCCAGTCGCGGCTGTCTCGTACCGCGGCGTCGGTCGGACAGCATTCGGAGATTCCGATGGTCGGCGAAGCGCCGACGGGCTCACGTGGGAAACAACGGTCGAGCGGAGACGACGACGAGCTAGCGAGAGGCCAGCTCGGCAAGAAATCCATCCGAGCGCAATCTAAACGTCCGTGGTCGGACGTGTCAAGCACTCAGTGCGTTTGTTTCTCTTTTTCCGTCTTCACCTCCTTGATCACCTTCTCGGCGAGGAACGCCGGGACCTCTTCGTAATGCGAAAACTCCATCGAATAGCCGCCGCGGCCGCCCGTCATCGAGCGCAACGACGGCTCGTAGGTGAGCATCTCCGCCATCGGCGCCTGCGCGCGCACGACCGCGGTCTCCCCGGCCGGCTCCATGCCCGCGATGCGGCCGCGCCGCGAGTTCAGATCGCCGATGACGTCGCCGGTGGTGTCGGTCGGACAGGTCACCTCGACGTTCATGATCGGCTCGAGCAGGATCGGATGGGCGTCCATGAACACCTTCTGGAGCCCCATCGATGCCGCGATCTGGAAGGCCATGTCCGACGAGTCCACGTCGTGATAGGACCCGTCGTAGAGCGTCACCTTGAGGTCGACGATCGGGTAGCCGGCCAGGATGCCCCGCTTCATGCAGTCGCGCACACCCTTCTCCACCGAGGGAATGAAGTTGCGGGGCACGGCGCCGCCGAAGATGTCGTCGACGAACTCGAAGCCGCCGCCGCGGGCCATGGGCTCGACCCGCAGCCAGGTGTCACCGTACTGGCCCCGTCCCCCCGTCTGCTTCTTGTATTTGCCCTGGCCCTCGGCGCGGCCCTTGACCGTCTCCTTGTAGGGAATGCGGGGTGGCAGCAGCGTCACGTCCACGTTGTACTTGCGCTTCATCCGCTCGACCGTCATCTCGACGTGCAGGTTGCCGACACCCGAGATCAGCAGCTGCTTCGTCTCCGGGTCGAAGTGGTGGTGGATCGTCGGGTCTTCCTCGGCGATCCGGGCCAGCGCGTTGGAGATCTTGTCCTCGTCGCCCCGGGTCTTGGGCTGGATGGCGAACGAGATGGCCGCCTCCGGGAACGTGATGCGGGGCAGCTCGAACGGGTGCGCCTCCTCCACCAGCGTGTCGCCGGTCTGGGTCTCCTTGAGCTTCTGGACCACGCCGATCTCGCCGGGACCGAGGCTCTCCACGTTCTTCGACGTCTTGCCCTGGAGCCACGAGATGTGGCTCATCCGCTCCTTGCCGCCGCGCCCGGGGTTGGCCAGCGTGGACTCCGTCTTCAACGTGCCGCTGAAGACCCGAAAGAGCGACAGCTTGCCGACGTGAGGGTCGCTCAGCGTCTTGAACACGAGCGCCGTCACCGGCGCCTTCGCGTCGGGTGCGCGTGCGCCCGCCTGCTTGGCCTTGAGGTCGGTGCCGACCACCTCGCCGCGATCGGCGGGCGACGGGAACTCGTGAACGATGAGGTCGAGCAGCGCCTGGGTGCCGATGCCCTTGACCGCCGCGGCGCAGAGCACCGGGATGATCTTGCCGGTGGTGATGCCGGCGCGGAGCGCCTTGAGCATCTCCGGCTCTTCGAGCGATCCCGACTCCAGATACTTGCTCAGCAACTCGTCGTCGGTCTCGGCCGCGGCTTCCACCAGCTTCTCGCGGTACTCGCGGGCCTGGTCCGCGATGTCGCCGGGGATGTCGGCCTCGCGCGGCTTCCCATCCGTGTAGAGCGTCGCCTTCATCTTGACGAGGTCGACGAAACCCTGGAACGCGTGCTCCTCGCCCACGGGGATGTGGAGCGGCACCGCGCGGCCCTTGAGCCGGCGGGTGATGGACTCCAGCGTGCGATAGAAGTCGGCCCGCTCGCGATCGAGGCGATTGACGACGACGGCGCGGGGCAGCTCGTACTCGTTCGCGAACTTCCAGATCTTCTCGGTCTGAACCTGGACGCCGGCCACGGCGTCCACCACCACGACGGCCGCCTCGACCACTCGGAGACCGGCGCGGGCGTCGGCGATGAAGTCGCCGTACCCCGGGGTGTCCACGAAGTTCACGTGGTAGCCCTTCCAGTCACAGTAGGCCACCGCGGTGTTGATCGAGATCTTGCGCTTGATCTCGTCCGGATCGAAGTCGGTGGTCGTGGAGCCGTCGTCCACCTTGCCGAGCCGGGTGACCGCGCCGGCCGTGAATAGCAGCGCTTCCACGAGGGAGGTCTTGCCGACACCGCCGTGACCCACGACACCGACGTTGCGAATCTTCGCGGTCTCGATCATGCACGGGCCTCCTGCGGACGACCTGAAGTGGCGGTGATCCTACCACAAGTACTTGGGGGGACCCGTTCGCGTGAAGCCACCCGGATGTTCACGCGCAACGCGACGAGGGGGGTTTGGGGGGAAGCGGGACGGGTCCCCCCAAGTGAAAATCCGGGCTACGCGGGCCGCGAGAGCGCGCGCACCACCTGAGCGACGACGGCGTCGTCGGTGCCGGAGAGGTCGGTGGCGGCAGGCAGCGGCGGCGGGGCGTTCTTGATCCCGGCGCCAGTCAGCACCAGCACGATCCGCTCGGCAGCGCTCACCGCGCCCCGCCCCTTCAGCTCCGCGAGCGCGGCCACGGTCGCCGCGGCCTCGGGCGCCGTCCAGACGCCGTCGAGCCGGGCCAGCAGGCGCTGGGCGTCGGCGATGGCGGCCTCGCTCACCGCGACGGCGTCGCCCTTCGTCTCACGGAGCACGCGCAGCATCTGGCGCCCGGCGAACGGCGACGGCACGCGCAGGCCAGGAGCGTCGGTGACCGGGTTGTCCCAGGGCGCCGTCGTCTCAGCGCCGTCCCGCCATGCCTTGACGACGGGAGCGCAGCCTTCGGCCTGCACGCTGACGATCCGCGGTAGCGCACCCGTGAGCCAGCCCATCGCGCGCAGCTCCTCGTACGCCTTGGGGATCCCGACGAGCCCCGTGCCACCTCCGGTTGGATAGAGCAGCACGTCGGGCATCGACCAGCCGAGCTGCTCGGCCAGCTCGAGGCCCATCGTCTTCTTGCCCTCGAGGCGATACGGCTCCTTCAGCGTCGAGAGATCGAACCAGCCGAGCTGTGGCGCCACCTTCGCGACGATCCGGCCGGCGGTGGCGATCGAGCCCTCGATCGTGAACACCTGCGCTCCCGCGATCAGCGCCTCGGCGATCGCCGCCGGCGGCGTCCCGCGCGGCACGATCACCCCGCAGGGCAGTCCGGCCCGAGCCGCGTAGAGCGCCGCGGCGCCACCTGCGTTGCCAGCCGATGGAATCACGAAGCCCCGGGCGCCGAGCGTGCGCGCCCGCGTGATCGCCATGCCGAGGCCGCGCGCCTTGAACGTCCCCGTCGGGTTCTGGCCCTCGTCCTTGGCCAGGACGTGACGCAGCCCGAGGTGAGCGGCCAGACGCGTCAGCGACAGGAGCGGGGTGCCGCCCTCGCCGAGCGTCACCGGCTCCTCGCCGGCGTCCAGCGGGGTTAGCTCGCGGAAGCGATACATCCCGGGCGGACGCGTCTTCAGATCGTCCCGGCTGACCGCGGACTTCACGCGCTCGAGGTCGTAGCGAACCGCCAGCATCTGGCCACAGGCCTCGCAGACCGTCAGCACGCGCTTGGCGTCGTGCCGCCGACCGCAGACCGTGCACTCGACGTGGCTGACGAAGCTCATGCGGTGGCTACGCGCCGTCGGCCGGTGGTGCGACGACCCGGTTGGCGAGCACGCCGATCTTCTCCACTTCGGCCTCGATCTTGTCGCCGACCTTCAGGAACTTCCCGGTCGCGGCCCCGACGCCCTCGGGCGTGCCGGTGGCGATGACGTCGCCGGGCAGGATCGTGAAGCCCTCCGACAGCACGCTGATGCACTCGTCGACCGGGAAGATCATCTTGGAGGTGTGGCTCGACTGGCGCGTCTCGCCGTTGACGCGCAGGGTGATGGCGAGCGCCTGGGGATCGGGGATCTCGTCGGCGGTGACGAGCACCGGGCCCATCGGACAGAACGTGTCGAGGGTCTTGCCCTTGAACCACTGGCCGTGGCGCTTCTGCAGATCGCGAGCCGTCACGTCGTTGATGATCGTGTAGCCGAACACGTGGGCGAGCGCTTGCTCGCGCCGGATGTCGCGGCCAGCCACACCGATGACGGCGGTCAGCTCGACCTCGTAGTCCAGTTCCTTGGTGACCGAGTGGTGCACGACCCTGCCCGCGGGCGGCAGCACCGACTCCGGGACCTTGGTGAAGTACACCGGGTGCGGTGGCGCTTCGGCGCCGCGCTCGGCCGCGTGCTCCTTGTAGTTGCGGCCGAGGCAGAAGACGTTGCGAGCCGGCCGGGGGATGGGCGCCTCCAGTCGCACGCGCGCGAGCGGCGAGGCCAGACGGCGCTCGGCCAACCGGTCCAGGCCCTCGCGGCCGAGCAGCGCGAGGCCGTGGTCGAGCGCCTGGCGCGCCTCGTTCCACGCGTCGGTCCCGCCCTGGATCAGGGCGAGCATCGTCTTGGGAAATCCACCGCGGCCGCGCCGGACGGCGCCCTGCTCGCTCGCCCGATCGGCGGCCAGCGCGGCCAGGTCGAATACGACGTCGTCCGCGAGCGCGCCCACACGGGCCGCCGCCCGCCCGCGACGATAGGTCACCAGACGCATGGCTCAGTGGTCCTTGAGGAGCACGACCAGCACGCGGGCCGGGCGCGGCGATTCGTTCAGGGAATAGTGGAGCGTCCCCTTCCGGGCGTACTCGACCTCGCCGGGATGGAGGATCCGCTTGCCGAGGCCCTTCGTCACCACGGCGAACTCGCCGTCCAGCACGTACGCGAGCTCGTCGGCGATGGCGGCGTGCTCGTCGCCGCGGAAGCCGGGCGGAAACACGAACTCGATCATCATCAGGCGATCGTTGTCGAGCAGCGTCCGCTCACCGACGGAAGCACTCGCGACCGGCGACGCCGCGGGGACCGCCAGGGCCAGGACGAGGAGGAGGACGACTCCGACGTGTGACAGGGTCAGATGGACTGGCGCATGACGGGCCGCGACGGGAGCGTGGTGCCCCGCTCGCGCGCCATCTGCTCGAGCTCGGGCGGCAGCGCGAACCGGACGTTCTCCTCGCCCACCTTCACCTCGCGCACCGTGGCGCCGCCGTTGCGAAGCGCCTCGACCACCTCGGTGACCAGAACTTCCGGCGCCGACGCCCCCGCCGTCACCCCGATGCGCTTGGCGCCTTCCAGCCACTCGCGGCGCACGTCCCGGATGTCGTTGATCAGGTAGGCTCGCGTGCCCGTCGACTGCGAGACCTCGACCAGCCGGATGGAATTGGAGCTGTTGGCGGCGCCGATGACGAGCAGGACGTCCACGTCGCCGGCCACCGTCTTCACCGCCGCCTGACGGTTCTGGGTGGCGTAGCAGATGTCGTCGCGCGAGGGCCCAACGATCTTGGGAAACTTTCGCCGGAGCGCGTCGATGACGTCGCGGGTGTCGTCCACCGACAGCGTCGTCTGCGTGAGGTACGCGACCTTCTCGGCATCGGGCAGGTCGAGCGCGTCTACCTCGGCGGCGCTGTCGATCACGTGGATGCGGTCGGGCGCCTCCCCGAGCGTGCCGATCACCTCGTCGTGATCCTCGTGACCGATCAGCACGATCGAGAAGCCCTCGCGCGCGTACCTGATCGCCTCCAGGTGGACCTTGGTCACCAGCGGGCACGTGGCGTCGATCACCCGGAGGCCGCGCCGCGTGGATTCCTCGCGCACGGCCGGCGACACGCCATGGGCGCTGAAGATGACCGTCGCCGAGTCGGGCACTTCGTGGAGCTCGTCCACGAAGATGGCGCCCTTGGCCCGCAGCTTGTCGACGACGTAGCCGTTGTGAACGATCTCGCGGCGCACGTAGACAGGAGGCCCGCAGACTTCCAGCGCCTGCTCGACGATGTCGATGGCGCGCTCGACGCCCGCGCAGAAGCCGCGCGGGCCGGCCAGGACGATCTCTCCGATCCGGGTGACCATCAGGCTCCTACTTGAAATAAAAGGATACGCCCGCCACCCCGGTATCCGCCTCGAAACCACGATTGGGGTCCGAGGTGTGGCCGTTGGAGACGTGGATCAACCGGTACCCGGCGTAGAAGGCCATATTGTCCGTCACGAAGTACGACGCGCCCACGCCGCCGGCCAGCCAGAACGCGAAGCTCGAGTTGATCTCCATGACCTTGAGGTTGGTGCCGCCGGCCGCGGCGAGCAGCTCGATGTACGGCACGAACCGCCCCAGCGACAGGAAGTGATACCGGCCGGAGAGCGCGAGGCCCGCGTAGTAGGTCCCGTTCGGCTTCGTGTAGTGCTGATAAATCGCCTCGAGCCCGGGCTCGAACGTGCCGTAGAGGAACGACCCGCGCGCGAACGTGTCCCACGGCATGTAGCTCAGACGCGCGCCCGCGTAGAACAGCTCGATGTCGGACTGCCGCCCGTGATTCTCGAGGTCGTTCTGCTTGCCGCCGCCGCCCTCGAAGGACGCGATCCACGTCCCCTTCTGGAACGTCAGATTGGGATCGAAGGCGTGCGCGGGCAGTGCGACGGCGAGCGACATCAGCGCGACGAGCCCGAGCGCGAGCCGCATCATGGCTCGATCAGGACCTTCAACGCTTCACCTCGCGACATGAGGTCGAGGGCGCGTCCAACGTCGGCCAGCCCCATGCGATGTGTCACCAACCCATCCGGGTCGAGCGTTTCGGACTCGAGCAGGTCCACCGCTCGTCGGATCAGGTCCGGAGTATGGTGAAACGCACCGACCAGCGTCAATTCGTCGTAGTGCACCTGGCGCGTGTCGAGGCGAACCGTCGTTCCCGGCGCGCAGCCACCGAAGAATACCACAGTCCCTCCGCGGCCCGTCGCCGCGACCGTCTGCTCCCAGACCTCGGGAACACCAGTGGCGTCCACGGTGACGTCAGCGCCCCGGCCCCGCGTCAGCTGCTTGACCTCGGCCACGACGTCGGCTGTGGTCGTGGCGTCGAGACACTCGCCGATTCGCAGCCCCTGCACCTGGCTGAAGCGCCAGCCCGCCTTACCGACGATGATCACTCGCGCCTTGCGGCTGGCGGCCACCATCGCGAGCAGGCAACCGAGGGGCCCGTGGCCGAAGACCGCGACGGTCTGACCCGACTCGACGCGAGCGCGCTCGATGCCGAGCAGGGCGCAGGCGAGCGGCTCCGCGAACGCGGCACGCCGGGCCGGGACGTTGGACGGCAATGTGACGACGTTGCGCGACACGAGCCGTCGAGGCAACGCGATGGCCTGGCCGTAGGCCCCGTTGACGAAGAGCAGGTCTTCGCAAAGGTTGGCGCGCCCGGACAGACAGGGCGGGCACGCTCCGCACGGAGCGGAGTTGGCGGCGACGACACGATCGCCTTCGCGCACGGTGGCGACGCCCGCACCGACGGCGGTGACCGTCCCGGCGAGCTCGTGGCCGAATACCGTCGGCACGTGCGGGATCATCACGGGGTGACCGCGACGCAGCACCTTCACGTCGGTGCCGCAGGTGAGCGCCGCCTCGATCTTCACCACGATCTCGCCGGGGCCGGGCGTCGGCCACGGCACGTCCTCGAAACGCAGGTCGCCTGGACCGTGGAAGACCTGGGCCCTCATGGCGTCACGTAGACCTTGAGCGCGCGCCCGGTACGCATGAGATCGACACCCTCGTCGAGCCGATCGAGCGGCAGGCGGTGCGTGTAGAGCGGCTCGAGCGTGACCGCGCCGGTCGTCACGAGACAAAACGCCTCGGACAGATCGGCCGGCGACGACGAGTAGGTCGCGGTGATCGTCAGCTCGCGATGATAGAGCGTTTCGAGCGCCACCGGCAGCGCATCGCCGGGCCCGCCGGCGAAATAGTGGATACTCCCGCCGTCGCGCACCGCCGTCACCGCCCAGCCGAGCGCGCTCGCCGCGCCGCCCGTGATCAGCACGACGTCGGCTCCGCGGCCGCCACTGAGTCGCGCGATCGCCGTGTTCGCCTCGCTCATCGACATCGCCGGCAGCCCGAGCCCTCGCGCGATCTCCACGCGCCCCGGCGAGGCATCCATCCCGACCACCGTCGCGCCCGTGCGCGCCAGGAGCTGGACGAAGAGGCAGCCGATCGACCCGAGCCCCACGACGACGGCCGTGTCGCCGGCCCGGGCTCCCGTCCTGCGCGTCGCCCGCACGCAGCAGCCGAGTGGCTCGACGAACGAGGCCGCCTCGTCGCTCACGTGCTCCGGCAGCCGGAAGGTCGCGTGCGCGACGTTGGTGGTGGGCACGCGGACGAACTCGGCGAAGCCTCCGGGATCGAGATGGCTCTCCTTGAATGCGCGGCACATCGACTCGCTGCCCCGCCGACAGTAATGGCATTCGCCGCACGGCACGTGGTGGGCGGCCACGACGCGATCACCCCGCGCGATGCCCTGGACGCCGGCTCCCGCCTCGATGACGTCGCCGACGAGCTCGTGACCGAAGACCGCGGGCGCCTTGGTGTCGGGGGCCACGATCTTGGCGATGTCGGAGCCGCAGAGCCCGCAACCGCGCAACCGGAGCAGGAGCTCGCCCGCGCCGATCGTTGGCCGCGGCCAGTCCTCGGCCGCGATCCTGCCGTTGCCCCGGAACACGGCGGCTTTCACGCCCGCCCTCTCATTTGCCGCCATTTCACCGCTCGGCTCGGCCGTCGGACGGCCTCACCTCGCACGGCAATCACGCCACCGCGCCCAGGCGGGCGCTCGTCCAGCACCTGAGCGCGATGGCGATCTTGCGGCGCGCCGGCAACGTCACCCGCTCGTCCAGCACCGGGAAGCGGCGGTCCTCGATCTCGCGGAGCAGCGCGTGATAGATCCGGCCCATGATCTCGGCGGCGACCAGCGAGCGGGCATCGACCCGTGGAAACGCGTCGTGAGCCGCGCGGTAGAACGAGTGAGCGCGAGCGGCCTGATGCGCCATCAGGCGCACGAACTCGGCGTTGCTACGCCCCGCCTTCAGATCGTCCGGGGCGACGCCGAACGCCCTGAGGTCGTCCTGCGGGATGTAGACACGGCCGCTACGGGCATCGGCGCCGACGTCGCGGATGATATTCGTCAGCTGGAGCGCGATGCCGAGGTTCACCGCGTAGTCACGAGCGTGGCGGTCGGTATAACCGAAGATCTCAATGGATGCCAGCCCCACGGCGGAGGCGACGCGATAGCAGTAGGGATAGAGGTCGTCGGCGGTCTCGTAGCGGACGCCCGCCACGTCCATGGCGACGCCATCGATGATCGCCTCCAGCGGCTCGCGCGGAATCCTGAACTCCTTCACGGCCGACGCCAGGCGCTGGGCGATCGGATGCTCGGGCCCCGGTCCCGGCTCGTAGCAGCGGGCGACCTCGCACCGCCAGCGCTCGAGCTCCTCGCGCAGCACGCGGGGATCGGTGCCCTGTTCGGCCCCGAGGTCGGCAATGTCGTCGACGGTCCGGCAGAACGCATACACGGCGTAGAGGGCGTCGCGGCGGGGCCGGGGCAGCGCGAGGAAGGCGTAGTAGAAGTTCGAGCGGCTTCGCCGGGTCAGCCGCGCGACCAGGTTGGCGCCGGTCATGACGCCGCCATTTTCACGGCGGGCGCCACGCGCGTGTAGCCGTGAGCTCCGAACCACTCCACGGCGTCACGCAGGGCCTCGCGCACGTCGGTCTGGGGCAATCCCAGCTCACGCACCGCCTTGGCCGGGCTGAAGAACATGCGCTTGCGGGCCATCCGGACGGCCGTGAGCGAGACGCGCGGTGGACGGCGCGACAGGCGCGCGGCCCCTTCCATGCCCGCCGCGGCCAGCCACGCGACGGCGTACGGGATCTTGAAGCGCGGCGGCCGCACCCCGGTGATCTCGCCGAGCAGGGTGAAGATGGCGATCAGCGACGCGTTGGCGTGGCCGAGGATGTACTTCTCGCCGACGCGGCCACGCTCGGCCGCGAGGAGATGGCCGCGAGCGACGTCGCGAACGTGCACGAGGTTGAGACCGGTATCGAGCGAGGCGAACATCCGTCCCTCGAGGAAGTCCACGATCATCTGACCGGTCGGCGTCGGCTTGACGTCCCACGGGCCGATGGGCGCCGAGGGATTCACGACGACGACGGGCAACCCGGCGCGCGCGAACTCGAGCGCCGCCTGCTCGGCGAGGAACTTGGACGCCTTGTAGGGCCCGACCATGTCACCGAGGCTGACCGGCGTGTCCTCGGTCCCCGGCGTCCCGTCGGTGGGGATCCCGAGCGCGCCGACCGTGGAGGTGTAGACGATCCGCTTCACGCCGGCCTGGGCGGCGGATTCGAGGATGGCCCGCGTGCCCTGGACGTTAGCGCGGTAGAGCTCCTGGGGATCGCGCACCCACAACCGATAGTCGGCGGCGACGTGAAAGACGGTCGTCACCCCGGCCACGGCGCCGCGCAGCGAGGCCGGCACGCAGAGATCGCCCTCGACGACCTCGACGGGAAGATCGGCGACGGCGCGGCGATCCGATCTGGCCCGCGCGAGCACGCGCACCGTCGCCCCGTCCTTGAGGAGCTCGCGCACGACGTTGCTGCCCACGAAGCCCGTCGCCCCGGTCACGAGAACGTCAGGCACACACGGCTCCCGACGACGTGCTCATCCTCGGCGGGCCACCCGCGCCAGCGCGGCGGCGACGGTCTTGAGAGCGGCCGCGGTCCCACGGCCGAGGTGCATCGCGTCAGCAAGGGCGCCTGGGCGAGCGAGCGCAGCCCGGATCGCGCGTCCGGCTCTCACGCGGCCGCCGACGTCGACGAGCGCGGCGAGATCGGCGGGAACCGCATCGGTCGCGCTGTCCGAGACGCCTCGCACGACCGCGGCGCGGATCCCGCGCGAGCGCGCCCACGCCACGATGACAGCCGACTCCATGTCCACGGCGGCGGCCCCGGTCTCCATCCAGAGCCGCGATTTCGCTCCCGGGCTCTCCACCACCTCGGCCACGGTCAGCAGCGTGCCGGCGCGAGCGAGGCCCGGAAGGGCGTCGGTGGCGTGGCGGCTTCCGTCGTGGCTCACGATGGCCTCGGGGACGACGAGATCGCCGGTCGCGAGCGAGGGCGCCAGCGCACCGCAGGCGCCGGCCGACACCAGGACGTCAGGCGACCCGCAGGCCGTCATCCGCTCCTCGAGCTGGTTCGCCCGCACGCCGACGCAGGCGATCTCGAGGGAGCCCGCTCGATAGTGGGGCCACGGGGTGCGCTCGACGCGGGCCAGACCGAGGTGCCGAGCGAGACCGCGCGCCTCCACGTCGATGGCCGTGAAGACGAGGACGTGCGTCACGCGTCCGGTCGTGAACCGGCCTCGGCCTTGCGGCGCAGCCACGCCTCGTAGGACGTCCCCGCCGCGGTGTCCTTCCCGGTGAAGCGAATGGCGCGGATGTCAGAGTACGAGAGCTGGTGGGAGCCGCCGTCGGCGTCGAACATCTGGAGAAACGGCTGGGCCACGTGGGCGTCGCGGTTGTAGACGTAGCCGACGAGCTCACGCCCGCTCGCCGTCACGACCGTCACGTCACCGCGATAGTCGAACGCCCGGTCCACCACCTCGCCCACCGACGTCTCGACTCCGATCACCGGCGCCCAGCCCTGGAGCGAGGTCTCCTCGGCCATCGGCTAGAACCGGCCGGTGACGGTGGCGACGACGGATTCGCGGAAACCCCGCCACGATCCGAAGGTGTGATTGACCGCGGTCGGCTCGTACCCACAGTGGACCATGCAGTCGCGGCACTTCGGATTGCCGCTGCGCTTGCCGTAGTCTTCCCACCGCGTCGTCTCGATCAGCTCCTTGAACGACGCCGCGTAGCCTTCCTGCAGGAGATAGCAGGGCCGCTGCCAGCCGAACAGGTTGTAGGTCGGGTTGCCCCACGGCGTGCACTCGAAGTC
>QHTB01000001.1:2368-14360 GCA_003220615.1 Candidatus Rokuibacteriota bacterium | reverse complement strand
GCGGTGGCCGTGGTCGGGCCGAACGGCGCCGGCAAGACGACGCTGCTCCGCGTGATCTCGGGCGTGATCGCGCCGCGCAGCGGCGAGCTGATCTTCGAAGGCGCCGTGCTGACCGGACGGCCCGCGCACGAGATCGTCGCCCACGGCATCGCCCACGTGCCGGAGGGCCGCCGCCTGTTCCCCGCGCTCACCGTCGCCGAGAACCTCAAGATGGGCGCGTTCCTCCCCGCCGCCCGCCGCAGCTATCGTCAGAGCCTCGAGCGAGTCTTCGAGCTCTTTCCCGTCCTCGCCGAGCGACGGGGCCAGCGCGCGGGCAGTCTCTCCGGGGGCGAGCAACAGATGCTCGCGCTGGGCCGGGCGCTCATGTCCACGCCCCGTCTCATCCTGCTCGACGAGCCGTCCATGGGCCTGGCGCCGGTCATGGTGCTGAGGCTCTTCGACCTGATCCGTCGCATCCGCGCCGAGGGCTACACGATCCTGGTCGTGGAGCAGAACGTCCGGCAGGTGCTGAAGCTCGTCGATCGCGCGTACCTGCTCGAGGTCGGCCGGATTCGCATGGAAGGCCGCGCCCACGAGCTGGCCGAGCAGGACTTCGTGAGAAAGGCGTACGTCGGCCTGTGATCGATCCGATCTTCCTGCTCGAGGCGGCCATCAACGGCGTGCTGCTGGGCGGCGTGCTGGCGCTCCTCGCCCTCGGCCTCAACCTGATCTTCGGCGTGCTCGACGTCGTGTGGATCGCCTACGTGGACCTGGTGATGGTCTGCATGTACCTCGTCTACTTCCTGGTCATGGGCTACGGCTGGCCCGTGTGGTTGGGCGGCCTCGCTGGCATCGGCCTCGGCGTTCTGCTCGGCCTGGCCGTCCACCTGCTCATCATCACGCCCATCCTGAGCTCGCCGCCCGTCAATCAGCTCCTGGCCACCGGCGGCCTGCTCTTCTTCATCCAGTCGTTCGCGACGTTCCTGTGGACCACCGATCATCGGTCGATACGGATCAACCTGCCCGTGGTCGAGGTCGGCGGCCTCTTCCTGTCGTTCGCGCGCCTGATCGCCTTCGCATTGTCGATCGTGGCCATGCTCGGCCTCTGGGTCTTCCTGAGCCGCACGTTCATCGGCACGGCCATCCGGGCCGTCGCCCAGGACCGCGGCGCGATGGCCCTGATGGGCGCCGACCCGCAGCGCATCTACCTCGTGACGTCGGGGGTCGGCGGCGCCATGGCCGGGCTCGCTGCCGCGCTGCTCTCCATCCAGTACTCGGTGCATCCCTACTTCGGCGCCGCGTTCGGTCCGATCACGTTCATGGTGTGCGTGCTGGGCGGCCTCGGCAACATGCTGGGCGCCTTCATTGCATCGTTCGTGATGAGTGAGATCATCTCGCTGGGTGGCGTCCTCTGGTCCACCGAGATGGGATACGTGATCGCGTTCGCCCTCTTCATCGTAATGATGTTCATCCGGCCCGGCGGCATCCTGGCCCGGCGCGAGCGATGATCGGCCGCGCCGCCGCCGTCGCCGTCCTGCTCGCTCTCGTGGTCGCGCCCTTCGTGCCGATGGGCGGCATGCGGCAGTACGTGCTGCACGTCGTCATCCAGATCTTCATCTGGTCGTTCATCGGCGGCGCCTGGTCGTTGATGGGCCGCTTCGGCCTCGTCTCGCTCGGCCATGGCGCCTTCCTCGGCGTCGGCGCCTACACGACGACGCTGCTCTGGAATTTCTATGGCCTGACGCCCTGGCTCGGCACGTTGGTGGCGATGGCGGCGGCGGTGGTCCTCGCCCTGATCGTGGCCTATCCGTGCTCGCGCTTCGGGATCATCGGCCACTACTTCGCCCTGGTGACGCTGGCGGTGGGCGAGGTCGTCCGCCTGCTCATCATCGCCGAGCGCGACTGGACGGGCGGCTCGCTCGGCCTCACGCTGAAGACGGCCGGCGCCGGCGGAAGCCTCCTGGCCGCGCAATCCGCGGACAAGCGCGTCTTCTACTACGCCGCGCTGATCGTCTGGCTGATCGGGCTCTGGGTGTGGGTGCGGCTCGACCGATCGATGGCACGGGCCGCGATGGAGGCGATCGGCGAGGACGAGGTGGCCGCCGCCTCCGTCGGCGTCCACGTCGCGCGCTTCAAGCTGGCGATCACCGCGCTCTCGGCCGCGCTCACCGCGTTCGGCGGTGTCGTCTACGCGCAGTACATCACCTACGTGAACCCGGAGACGCTGGCCGGCATCGGCGTGTCACTGCGCATCGTGTTCGCCGTGGTCCTCGGCGGCATGTATTCATGGCTGGGGCCGACCGTCGGCACCGCGCTGACCATCACGCTCCAGGAGTACCTGCGCGTGAAGTTCGGGCTGAGGCTCATCGGCATGGCGGAGACGATCTACGGCCTGCTCCTCGTGGTCTTCATCATCTTCCTGCCGGCCGGGATCTACGGTAGCGTGCGAGCCCTGCTGGCCCGGCGCCGCGCGCCGGCGCCGGCGACCGCATAGAGGAGGTTCGGCATGGCGCGCTGGGTGACCTATCCCGAGACGGAGCCGCCGCGTGCGGCGCGCGAGCTCGCCGAGCAGGTGGAGCGCGACGGTGGGCACGTGCTCGCGCTCTACCAGGAGCCCGTCGGCGACCACTGGCAGATCTTCTGCCTGCTGCCCGGCGACAAGGTCGAGGCGAGCCCCTACCAGCGCGATCTCTCTCCCACGCACGTCAAGCGCCTGACCGAGGGCGTGAAGAAGCTCGACCGGTTCATCGATCCCGTGGTCGCGCTGTCGCCGCAGCCCGGCGTGTACTGGACGCCGAACGGGAATCATCGCCGCACCGTGCTGGCCAAGCTCAAGGCCGCTCACGTTCCGGCGATCCTCGTCGTGGAGCCCGACGTGGGCTACCAGATCCTCCCGCTCAACATCGAGAAGGCCCACAACCTCAAGGAGAAGTCGCTCGAGGTCATCCGCATGTACCGGAGCCTCGCCGAGAATCAACCGTCGAGCACCGAGGAAGAGTGGGCGTTCCAGTTCGAGTCGGCGCACTTCATCACGCTCGGCCTGCTCTACGAGCAGAACAAGCGCTTCGCCGGCGGCGCCTTCGCGCCGATCCTCCGGCGCGTCGACAAGTTCCTCAAGACGACGCTGAAGAAAGGCGTCGGCGAGCGCGAGGAGCGCGCGGGCCTCGTCAGAGAGGCCGACGAGGCGCTGGCCGTCGTCGTGGCCCGGATCAAGAAGCGCGGGATCAACCATCCGTACGTGAAGAACTTCGTCCTCGCGCGCACCACGCCGCTCACGCGACAGCGCAAGACGCTGCCGTCCTTCGAGCAGACGTTCAAAAAGCTGCGGGAGAGCATGGCCGACTTCGACGTCGGCAAGGTGCGGTACGAGGACATCCAGCGCTCGGCCATCATGGCCATTCCCGCCGGAGAATGAGCCTGACCGGCCGCGTCGCGCTCGTGACCGGGGGGACTGGCGCGCTGGGCCAGGCGGTGACCCGCCGCCTGCTCGCCGAAGGCGCCACCGTCGCGGCGCCGTTCATCGTGGATGCCGAGCGCGATCGGCTCCAGGCGGGCGTCGACGCCACCGCGAAAGACCGGCTGCTCCTCGTGCGGGCCGACGTCACCGACGAGCGAGCCGTCGGCGATCTCGTCAACACGCTCCAGGCGCGCCATCGCCGGCTCGACGTCCTGGTCACGCTGGTCGGCGGCTTCGCCGGCGGCGGCCTCCTCGAGACCGACCGCGCCACGTGGGATCGCATGCTCACGCTCAATCTCACCGCGACCTTCACGGCGGCGCGCGCCGCCGTGCCCCTGATGACGGCCGCCGGCCGGGGCCGCGTCGTCACCATCGGCTCGCGCGCCGTGATGCCACCCGCCGGTGGCTTCATCGCCTACACCGCGTCCAAGTCCGGCGTCATCGCGTTCACCCAGGCCCTCGCCCAGGAGCTCCGTGGCACCGGCGTCACCGCCAACTGCGTGCTGCCCAGCACCATGGACACGCCGGCCAACCGGGCCGCCATGCCCGACGCCGACCGCAAGGACTGGGTGCCGGTCGACGCCGTCGCCGCCGTCATCGCATTCCTCGCCTCCGACGATTCGGCGCACCTCAACGGCGCGCTGCTCACCGTGTAACGCGCTGCCGGCCCTCGAAGAGGAGAGTGCTGCGTGTATCCGCACCAGATCGAGCGACTGACCGAGGTTCTCGAGCGTGAAGGCCTCCAGGCCCTCGTGGCCACGTCGGCGGCGAACGTGCGCTACGTCACCGGCTTCGGCAGCATGGTCCACGCGCTCTTCCAGACGACGCAGCTCGCGGTGTGGAGCCGCCGCGGCACGGCGCTCGTCGTCCCCTCGATCGACGTGCCGGCGATCGTCAGCGAGGGCATCGGTGTCGACCACGTCGTGCCCTTCGGCGATTTCGTCGCCGCTCGCGGCAAGGGAGCCGAAGCCGACCGGATCGGCGCGCTCTCCGAGCGACGCGCGGCCAGCCCGACGGAGGCGCTGGCCACCGCGCTCGACGCGGTGGGCGCCGGCACGGGACGCATCGGCCTCGACGAGGGAAGTCTGACCGCGCAGGCGTGGGAGCTCGTGGTGGCGAAGCTCGGTCCGGGCCGCGTGGTGCCGGCGGCCGCGCTCTTCCGCGTGGCCCGGCGTGTGAAGAGCCCGTACGAGATCGAGTGCCTCGAGCGCGCGCTTCATATCGCCGAGGAGGCGCTGAACGCCGTCATCCAGATGCTCAAGCCCGGGGTGACCGAGCGCGAGGCCGCCGCGGTGTTCGAGAGCGAGGTCCTCAAGCGCGATGGCGCGACCTACCCGTCCACCATCGCCATGGGCGAGCACGCGGCGATCCCGGCGCCGTGGCCCAGCGCTCGCGCGTTGCGTCCCGGTGATCTGGTGCGCTTCGACGTCGGCTGCGTCTACAAAGGGTTCTGCTCGAATGTCGGCCGCACCGGGGTGATGGGCGAGCCCGACCTGCGACAGCAGGCCGTCTTCGACGCCGTTCAGGCCGGCCTCGAAGCCGCGCTCGGGGCCATCGCGCCCGGCGTTCCCGCGGCACGCGTCTTCGACGCCGCCATCGCGGCGACGCGAGCGGGGGGGCTGCCCGAGTTCCAGCGTCATCACGTGGGCCACGGCATCGGGCTCGAGCACGAGGAGCCGCCGAGGCTCGCCTCGGGCGTCGCGACGCCGCTCGACATGGGCGAAGTGGTGCGCGTCGAGGTGCCGTATTACCAGCACGGGTGGGCCGGGGTGAATGTGAAAGACACCGTGCTCGTCACTCGTCGCGAGGGTCACGTGATGAACCGCTCGCTGCGGGGCCTCGTCGTCCTCGACTGAGCGGACCGTCCACTTCCTTATATATGGGCTGGAGCCAGGGATAGTACTCAACAGGAGATGAGTATCGACTGAGTGTAAACGCCCCACCCGGAGCCCGCGTCCAACCGTTCAGATGTCCATCACGCAGCAACGGAGGACACGGCATGAAGACGTGGACGACGGCATTGCTGGGTGGGGCAGTGATGGTCGCGCTTGCGGCGCCCGCGGGCGCCCAGGAAATTCGGCAGGACGTGAAGGAGTTGCGGCAGGATCGCCGGGACATCCGGAACGACCGGCGCGACATTCGCGAAGATCGCAAGGAGCTGAAGGACGCGGTCAAGAGCGGCGACAAGGACGAGATCAAGGACGCGCGGAAGGACCTCCGGGCCGACCGCAAGGACCTGCGCGCCGACCGGCGCGATCGGCGCCAGGATCGGCGGGAGCTCAAGCGGGATATCAAGGATCACAAGCAAGCTCAGTAGACTCGGAGAGTGGAGCCATCCGATGAGGTGCTGTGTCAGCGCGTGGCCGGGGGAGAGGAAGCCGCCTTCGATTTCGTCCGCCTGTACCGTGCCGCGGGCCAGTTCGGTGGCCGCGCCAAGTTCTCCACGTGGTTCTACCGAGTGCTCGTCAACGTGTGCCTGGAGCACCGCCGCAAGCACCGCTGGTGGCGCCACATCTTCACGTCAGCGGCCGCTGATGCCTCTGCCGCCAGTGACGATGACGAGGGGTCGTCGGTCGAGCGCCACCCGTCCCCAGCCGTCGACGTGCTCGCCGTGATCGGCCGGGAGCAGACCCTGACACGCGTGCAGGCGGCCATGGACCGGCTCTCCCCGCAGCAGCGGGCCGCGCTCACGCTGCAGCTCGACGACGTGCCCACGGCCGAGATCGCCGAAGCGCTGCGCTGCTCCGAGGCGACCGTGCGCGTGCACCTGCATCGCGCGTTGACGACCCTGCGCAAAATCGCGGAGAACGCCTGAGATGGCGGGGACGCATCCCGAGATCGAGCTGATCGGCCACCTGCGGGACGAGCTGGCGCCGGCCGAGCGCGCGCGGATCGAGACTCACCTCGCGGCCTGCGCCGAGTGCCGTGGCACGGCCACCGCGTTCCAGGCCATTCTCACCGACCTCCGGGCGAGCGAGCCTCCGGCGATCCACTGGGGCAAGTGGATGGCCGAGCTGCGCGGGCGCCTCGAGTCCGTGCGGTCGCGCCCGCCGTGGTGGCGCCAGCATCCGGCCGCGATCACGCTGGCGAGCGCCGCCGCAGTGGCGCTGATCGCCCTCGCGCTCCCCTTTGGCCGTGCGCTCTTCGAGCCCTCCGCGTCTCCCGAGCTCGTGGCGTTCGAGGAGGTCACGATCGGCAGCCGGCTCGATCTCCTGCAGCAATATCCGGTCGTCGAGCACCTCGATCTGCTGGAGGACCTGGACGTGATCTCGCACCTCGAGCGCCTCGAGCGCGGACGGGAGAGCTAGGTGCACGGCCGGCGCTGGCTCCTTGCCGTGGCGATGACGTTGCTGGCTCAGGCCGCGACGCCGCCGACCGGAGCGCCGGCGACACCGCCGCCGACTGCGGACATGCTCCTCGATCTCGATCTCCTCCGCGAGATGAGCGTCGCGCGCGATCGCGAGCTGCTCGGGCGCATGCGGCTGCTCGAGCGGATGAGGATGCTGGAGAACTGGCGAATCCTCGACTCGGCGGCGCCGATCGGGCCCGCCGACAGGGAGACGAAGTGATGACCCGCGTCGTGCCGCGGGTGCTGCTGCTCGTCGCGGTGCTCGTGCTGGCCGTGCTGGACGTGGCCTGGGGCCAGAGCCCCGAGGGCATGGACCGTCTCGGGGCCGAAGAGCGCGCGATCGTCCAGCGCAACCTCGAGCGGTGGCAGAAGCTCGCGCCCGACGAGCGCCAGCGCGTGCTCGAGAACTACCGGCAGTGGAAGAGCATGTCGCCACAGGACCGCCAGTCTGCCCGCGACAACTTCAAGCGGTTCCGCCAGATGACGCCGGCGGAGCGTGCCCGCATCGTCCAGGACTTCCAGCGCTGGAACGAGCTGCCGCAAGCGCGCCGGCAGGAGCTGCAGAGCGCCTACGAGCGTTTTCAGCGGCTGCCGCCCGATCGACAGCGGCGGATCCAGGAGCGCCTCGGCCACTATGAGGCGATGACGCCGGAGCAGCGCGAACGCGTCAACCAGAACTTCGCGCGCTGGCAGCAGATGACGCCCGAGCAGCGGCAGCAGCTCCGCGAGCGCTGGCAGCAGCTTCCCCCCGAGGAGCGCCAGCGCTTGCGCCAGCAGCTCCGGCAGCAGCAGCGACCGGCGCCGTGAGGACACGCGGGCTGGCGGCCGTTCTCCTGCTCGTCGCCCTCGGCGTCGGCTTCGTCGCTGGCGATGCTCCCATCGCCGGCGCCGCTTCCATCGCTGGCGCCACCGAGGACGACGCCCGGATCCTTCACGTGCTGAGCCGGGTGACGTACGGTCCGCGACCCGGCGATGTCGAGCGCGTCCGCACCCTGGGCCTTCAGGCCTATCTCGAGCAGCAGCTTGTGCCGAGCCGCATCGACGACACCGCGACCGACGCCGCGCTGAAGGACCTCGCGACCCTTCGCATGTCGATCCCCGACCTGCTCCGCGGTTATCCGCGGCCGGATGCGCGCACGCGCGAGAAGGTGCAGTCCGGCGAGATGAGCCGCCGCGATCTGATGGACATGTACCCCCTCGAGAAGCGGCCGGTCCGCATCGTGTCCGAGCTGCAGGCGGCCAAGGCCGTGCGCGCCGTGATGAGCGAGCGACAGCTCCAGGAGGTGATGACCGATTTCTGGTTCAATCACTTCAACGTCTTCGCGGCCAAGGGCGAGGGCCGCTGGTACGTCGGGCCGTACGAGCGCGACGTCATCCGTCCCCACGCGCTGGGACGGTTTCCCGATCTGCTGCGCGCGACCGCGCGCCATCCGGCGATGCTGTTCTATCTCGACAACTGGCTGAGCGCGCGCCCCGGCTTCGTCATCCCGGGCGGCCCCCAGAAGGGCCGTCAGGCCGGGCTCAACGAGAACTACGCACGCGAGCTGATGGAGCTCCATACGCTGGGCGTGGACGGCGGCTACACGCAGCAGGACGTGCGCGAGGTCGCCCGCGCCTTCACCGGCTGGTCCATCGACCGGCCCCAGGTGTACGGCCGCTTCGTCTTCCGGCCGCGCGTCCACGACACCGGCGCCAAGACCGTCCTCGGCCAGAAGATCGCCGCTGGTGGGGAGCAGGACGGCGAGCGAGTCCTCGATCTCCTCGCCCGTCACCCGGCCACCGCGCGCTTCATCGCCACCAAGCTGGTCCGCCGCTTCGTCGCCGACGATCCCCCGGGTGCGCTCGTCGAGCGCGTCGCCCTCGTCTATCGCCAGACCGACGGCGACGTCCGCGCGATGCTACGGGCCATCTTCGCGGCGCCCGAGTTCTACGCCGACGACGTCAGGCAGGGAAAGATCAAGCGGCCGTTCGAGTTCGTGACCAGTGCCGTGCGCGCCGTCGGCGCGATCATCGACGCCCAGGCCGGTTTCGCGCTCGCGCGCGCGGCGGCGAGGATCGGTGAGCCGCTGTACGAATGCGAGCCGCCGACGGGCTACGCCGATCGCGCCGAGGCCTGGGTGAATCCTGGCGCGCTGCTTGCGCGCATGAACTTCGGGCTCGCGCTCGCGCATCAGCGCGTTCCCGGTGTCCGCGTCGACCTCGCGGCCCTCACCGGCGGCGCCGACCGCAGCCGGCCGGCCACGGTGCTCGAGCCGTTGCTCGCCGCGGTCCTCCACGGCAACGTCACCCCCGAGACTCACGCGGTCCTCACGTCGCAGCTCAACGCCCCGGAAATCACGCGGCTCACCGGCGACGACCGTGGCCCGGCCAACACCGACGTCGAGAAGCTGCTGTCGCTCGTTCTCGGCTCGCCGGAATTCCAGAGGCGGTGATGGCAGTGCGAGCCGAGACGCGCCGCGCGGCGAGGCGAGCGGTGAAATGATCGGAGACACGACATGATGACCCGGCGAACGTTCGTGAAGTCGGGGGCCTGCGCTCTGGTGGCGCTGGCGGCGCCGCCGCGCTTCCTGTTGCGCGCCGCGGAAGCGGCGGCCGGCCGGCGCAAGGTCCTGGTCGCCATCTTCCAGCGCGGCGCGGTCGATGGCCTCAGCATGGTGCCGCCCTACGGTGACGTGGCCTATGCGGCGGTCCGGCCGGGCATCGCCATCCAGCCGCCGAGTCACGGCGAGAGTGAACGCGCCGTCGACCTCGACGGCTTCTTCGCGTTGCATCCGTCGCTGGCGCCGCTGCTCCCGCTCTGGCGCAATCGCGCCCTCGCCGTCGTCCACGCCTGCGGCTCGCCCGACACGACGCGCTCCCACTTCGACGCCCAGGACTACATGGAGACCGGCACGCCCGGCGTGAAGAGCACGCCCGATGGCTGGCTGGCCCGCGCGGCCAACACGCTGCCCGAGCCCGCGTCGCCGTTGCGTGCCGTCGCGCTGGGTCCGGCCCTGCCCCGCATCCTCCGCGGCGACGTCAGCGCCGTGGCGATGCAGAGCCTGGCCGACTTCGACGTGCGACGAACCGGGGACCAGATCCAGAGCCGGCGCGGCTTCGAGTCACTCTACGCACAAGGCGTCAGCGATCTCCTCCACGGCGCCGGGCGCGAGACGTTCGAGGCCGTCACGCTGCTCAAGAAGGCGGATGCCGAGCGCCTGGCACCGGCCAACGGCGCCAGCTATCCAGCGGGACGGTTCGGGCAATCGCTGCGCCAGATCGCACAACTGATTCGCGCCGACGTCGGGCTCGAGATCGCCTTCGCGGACGTCGGCGGCTGGGACACCCACGTGGGCCAGGGCAACGAGCGAGGCCAGCTCGCCAACCGGCTCCGCGAGCTCGCGGCGGCGTTGGCCGCGTTCACGCAGGATCTCGGCGATCGCATGGCCGACGTCGCCGTCCTGACGATGTCGGAGTTCGGCCGGACGGTGGCCGAAAACGGCAACCGCGGAACGGATCACGGCCACGCGACGGCCATGCTCGTGCTCGGCGGCGGCGTTCGCGGTGGCAAGGTGTACGGACGCTGGCCCGGGCTCACTCAGGAGCGACTCCACGAGGGACGCGACCTGGCCGTCACGACCGATTTTCGGGCGCTCTTCACCGAGGTCGCGGCGCGTCACCTCGGCGTTCCGGCCGGGCTCTTTCCCGGCTGGGCGCAACCGGCATCGCTCATCGGCCTGTTCGGCTAGCTGCGCAGCCGCAGAACGTTGAACGCGGTCACCGGGCGGACGAAGCCCTTGAGGCTCAGCTCGCCGACTGCCTCGGCCTCCACCAGAGCCTCGACGGTCGTCAGGAGCCGCTGAGAGACGAGGATCTGCCCGGGCCGCGCTTCCCCACACAGGCGTGCGGCGAGATTGGTCACGGTGCCGATGGCGCCGTAGTCGACGCGGCCTTCGAAGCCGATGGCGCCGATCGTCGCGTAGCCCTGGGCGAGCCCGGCGCCGAGGCGAGGGTCATGCGGATCGCGCGCTCGGCCGGATTGGGCACCGGCACCGGATCGTTGAAGAAGACCATGATGCCGTCGCCGGCGAAGCGCTCGAGCGTGCCCTCGTGGGCCAGAATCAAACGGCCCATCTCGGCGTGGTACTCGCGGAGCACGCCCATCACCTCTTCCGGCTCGGCCGTCTCGGCGAAGGCGGTGAACCCGCGCAGGTCGAGGAACACCACGGTGATGTCGCGCCGGTGGCTCTTGAGCGGATCCTCGGCGCCGCCGGCGACGATCAGCTCGGCGAGCTGTGGCGAGAAGAAGCGCTTGAGCCGGCCCAGGCGCTCGAGCTGGGTCACCTGCTCCTGCACCCGATGCTCGAGCGAGCGGTTCAGCTCGCTCAGCTCGTCGTGGAGCACCTTGATGCGGAGCAGCGAGCGCACCCGCGCGAGCAGCTCCGGCTGATTGATCGGCTTGGTCAGGAAGTCGTCGGCGCCGGCCTCGATGCCCTTCACGCGCTCCTGGGTGGGATCGAGCGCGGTGACCATCACGACCGGCAGCATGGCCGTGGCCGGGTTGTCGCGAATCTTCCGGCACACCTCGTAGCCGCTCATCTCCGGCATCACCACGTCGAGCAGCACCAGGTCGGGGCGCTCGCGCTCGATGGCGGCCAGCGCCTGGGCGCCCGACGCCGCGGTGACCGCACGATAGCCCTTGGCCGTGAGGACGTCGGCCAGGAGCTTCACGTTCTGAGCGGTATCGTCCACGACGAGGATCGTCGAGGTCATCCGCGGCCACCCACGGCGGCGTCGACCGCCGCCAGGAACTCGCGCAGGTTGATCGGCTTCGTCTGGTAGCCGTCGAAGCCGGCGGCCAGGATCTTCTGGCGGTCATGCGTCATCGCCGACGCCGTCACCGCGATCACCGGGATGTCGCGGGTGGCCGCGTCGCCGCGGAGCTGGCCGAGCGCGGCGATGCCGTCAATGCCGGGGAGCTGGATGTCCATGAGGATGAGCGCCGGGCGATGCTCGCGAGCCAGGCGCACGCCGTCCTCGCCGGTCTCCGCCTCCAGCGTCCGGTAACCGCGGTGCTGGAGCACGTCGCGCACCAGCTTCCGGTTCTTCTCGTTGTCCTCTACGATGAGGATCAGCTCGTTGGCCATGGCCTTCCCATCGCCGGTTGCCAGCCGGTATGACGTGGTTATACTTCTTGAATACCATCATGGCGAAGCGTGCAACGAAGG
>QHTB01000001.1:0-2356 GCA_003220615.1 Candidatus Rokuibacteriota bacterium | reverse complement strand
AGCGGCAAGAGCCGGAGCGCCATGATTCAAGACGCGCTCCGCCACTGGCTCGACTCCCAGGCACACGCCACGCTCGTGCGCGAATACGAGGCCGGTTACCGGCGCAAGCCCGAGGGCCGCCGCGAGACCAAAGCCGCGGAGGCTGCCGCAGTCCGGCTGCTCGCGACCGAAGACTGGTAGATGCGCCGCGGCAAGGTGTGGTGGGCCGACCTCCCCGCGCCGGCCGGCCGCCGTGCGGTCGTCCTGCTCTCCCGCAATGAAGCCTACACCGTCCGTGAGCTGGTGACCGTGGCGCCAATCACGACGCGCGCCAGGCGGATCCCCACGGAAGTCCCGCTGGGGCCGGCCGAGGGCATGCCGAAGGCCTGCGTCGTGAACCTGGACACACTCACCACGATTCCTCGGCGGACATTGACACAAGCGATCGGTCCATTGCCCCCAGAGAAACTTGCGGCGGTGGAACGAGCGCTGATGTTCGCCCTGGGCCTTGGCCATCGTTAGCCCTTGACCGGTTGCCCGACCGGCAGCGTGAACGTGAACGTCGAGCCCTTGCCCACTTCACTGATGACGGCGATGCGGCCGCCGTGCAGCTCCACGAACCGCTTGGTCAGAGCCAGGCCGAGCCCGGTGCCCTCCCGCCGCCGCGCGCCGTCGCCCCCGACCTGACGAAACTCTTCGAAGATCACGGCCTGATCGTCGGGCGCGATGCCGACGCCGGTGTCGGTCACCGAGACCTCGGCGCCGTCATCGAGGCGAGCGCCGCGCACGGTGACGCGGCCGCCCTCGGGCGTGAACTTCACCGCGTTGGACAGGAGATTGAGGAGGATCTGCTTGACCTTGCGCTCGTCGGCCACGAACTCGCCCAGCTTCTCGTCGACGCTGAGCTCGAGCGCCACGCCGTGCCGTCCCGCGCGCTCGCGCATGAGCAGGAGCGCGTCTTCGAGCGCGCTCGGGAAGTTGAACGACCCGAGCTCCAGCTCCATGCGCCCGGCCTCGACCTTAGATAGATCGAGGATGTCGTTGATGAGCGAGAGCAGATGACGGCCGGACTCGACGATGTCGTGGACGTACTCGGCCTGCTTGTCGTTGAGATCGCCGAACATCCGCTCGTGGAGCACCTCGGAGAACCCGATGATGGCGTTGAGCGGCGTGCGCAGCTCGTGCGACATGCTGGCCAGGAACTCCGACTTGTGCCGGTTGGCCGCCTCCAGCTGCTGGTAGAGGCGCCCCAACTCGTCGTTCATCCGGTTCACGTTGGCCGCCAGCGTTCCCAGCTCGTCGCGATTGGAGACCGCCACGTGGCGCGAGAAGTCGCCGGCGGCGATCTCGTGCAAGCGAGCGTCGACGTGCCTGACCGGCGTGATCACCGACCACGAGATGATGTAACCAAGGATCAGAGCGAGACCGATCGCCCCCAGCGCGAACCCGATCACCACCCAGCGCGATGTCGCGTAGGAGGCCTCGCTGGCTTCGATGCTGGCCACCATGTCGGCCTCGGCCTTGTTGACCAGCTCGTTGGTGAGGCGTTCGAGGCGATCGGCCAGCGGTCCGGCCTGCGAGAGCTGCACCTCGTGGCTGTCGGCGACCCTGCCGCCACGGATCAGCTCGACCACCTGGCCGACGACCCGGATGAACTTATCGTAGTCCTCGCGGACGCGACCGAGCAGCTCGACCTCGTCCTTGGCCACGAATTGCAGACGATCGAGGTCGTAGCCGAACTGGTTGAGCTGTCGCAGCGTTGCCTCCAGCGAGCCGGCGTTCGGCACGAGGAGCGCGGAGCTGACGCTGTAGAGCTGGGCGGTCGTGTCGTGCTGGAGCTGGCGGTAGGCGGCGATCTTGCGCTGGAGTGGCAAGGAAGGCGGCGACCAGCTTGCCGTGGACCGACACCGGCGCGCGCGAGACCAGCCGAATGAGCCATCCTCTCATCGCGAGGCCGTCTCGCTCACGAGGCTGCGCAGGTCACGCAGCATCTCGTCGGCATCATAGCGGATGCCGAGGTACTGCACGCGCAGCGTCCCCTGGCGATCGATGAGCGACGTCAGGAAGGTGTGGTCAACGTCGCCCCGCGGCTGCTTCCTCGCGAAGACGCCGTAGCGTCGCGTCACCCCCGCGATCTCGGCGGGGCTTCCGGTGAGAAACCACCAGCCGGGGCCCGTGGCACCATAGCGGTCCGCGTACCGCCGCAGGACGTCGGGCGTGTCGCGCTCGGGATCGACCGTGACTGACACGAAGGCGACCCGCGGACCGAAGTCGCTTCCCAGCTTGGCCCGGAGGCCCGCCATCTTGGCCGTGAGGAGCGGACACGTGTCCACGCAGCTCGCGTAGATGAACGTCACCGCGAGGACCTTGCCGCGCA
>QHTB01000202.1 GCA_003220615.1 Candidatus Rokuibacteriota bacterium | reverse complement strand
GAGGACATGTTGCCGTAGTGGCGGAGGACCGAGCGCGAGTGGCGCATGGTGGCATCGTCGAGCTCGAGCAGCGTGCGCGCGCGATCGAGCACGCGCCGGCCCGCTGAGTGCAGGACCCAGTACCGGACGTCCTCACGTTTGAGGCCCTGCGCGTCCATGAGCACGCGCACCATCTCGCCGAGCATCGTGGCGCCGATGCGGCGGACGTCCTTGGAGAGGATCACGCGGGGCCGGCCTCCCGGGTACTCGAAACCCATGGCGTCCAGGTGCTCGGGCCGGAACAGCGTCCGGTGCGCGACCACGCGCGGGCCCGGGCCTTCGGTGGACAGCGCGAGCGCTCCGGCGCCATCGGCGAAGATGGCGTGGGCCACCGCGGATTCCAGCCGGTCGTCGAGAAAGTACGCCGCCGAGCAGATCTCGACGGAGACGAGCAGCGCGCGGTGGCTCGGAAACGCGCGCAGGTGATTCCACGCCTGCTGGAGCGCCACCATCGCCGAGGCGCAGCCGGTGTCGCCGATGTGGGCGCGCTGCACGTCCGGGCGGCAGCCGAGGCGGCCGACGAGGTGCGCGTCGATGCTCGGCGTGAGCCGTGCCGTGCACGTCGTGGTCACGACGAAGTCGACGTCGGCGGCCTGCCAGCCCGCTCGCTCGAGCGCGCGCCGGGCCGCGGTCTCCGACAGCGCCAGCGCACCGTCGCGCGCCCGAGCCGCCAGCTCGTCCACGCTCTCGTCGGGACGCAGCCGCTCGCGCGGGATCCAGAGGTACCGGCTTTCGATGTCGCTGTGCTCGAAGAAGGCGCGCCGCGGAGCGTCGGTGTAGCCGGCGGCGTCCATGATGTCCGCCTGCGTGTAGCGATGCGGCGGCGTCGCCGTCGCGACGGCCGTGATCTTCGGAGTTCTCATGAATCCTCCGACGACGCGGGAATTCGATAAGATAGGCTGCGATTTCGAGAATACTGCGAGGACGGGCCCCATGCCACTGTTCAGCTTCGAGGGAAAGACGCCGCGCGTCCATCCGAGCGCGTTCATCGCGCCGACCGCCGTGCTCGTCGGCGACGTGACGGTCGAGGAAAACGCGTCGGTCTGGTACAACGCCGTGCTGCGCGCCGACTTCTCGCCGATCGTCGTCCGCCGCGGCGCCAACGTCCAGGACTGCGCGGTGGTCCACGTGACGTCGATGCACGCCGTGGAGATCGGCCCCGGCGCCACCATCGGCCACACCTCGGTCGTGCACGGCGCGACCATCGCCGAGGAGGCGCTCGTCGGCAACGGATCGACGGTGCTCGACGGCTCGCGCATCGGGACGCGCGCGATGGTGGCGGCCGGCTCGCTCGTCACGCCGGGCACCGAGATTCCCGCCGGCATGCTCGCGATCGGGGCGCCGGCCAAGGTCAAGGGGCCGCTCGCGGGAACACCCGCCGAGCGCTGGGTGCAGGCCAATCCCGCCGGTTACCAGGCGCTGGCGCAGCGGCATCGCACGGGCGTGACGCCCGTCTGACATGGCTCATCCGATCCACTCCGAGCGTCACTTCACCGGCAACCAGATCGTGCGCGATCTCGTGCTGGGGATGGCCGACGGCCTGACGGTGCCGTTCGCGCTGGCGGCCGGACTCACCGGCGCCATCGAGACGACGTGGATCATCGTCGTCGCCGGCCTCGCCGAGGTCGCGGCCGGCGCCATCGCCATGGGCCTCGGCGGCTACCTGGCCGCGCGCAGCGAGGCCGAGCACTACGAGAGCGAGCGCACGCGCGAGCACCACGAGGTCCGCGAGAAGCCGGAGGCGGAAGTGGCGGAGGTCATGGAAGTGCTCGAGGGCTACGGCGTGAAGGCCGAGGAAGCGCGTCCGCTGGTGGACTCGCTGCGGCGGAATCCTCAGGGCTGGGTCGACTTCATGATGCGCTTCGAGCTCGGCCTCGAGCGCCCCGATCCGCGGCGCGCCCTGCGCAGCGCGGTGACCATCGGCGGCGCGTACGCGGTCGGCGGCCTCATCCCGCTCTGGCCGTACATGATCCTTGGGCGCGCCTCGACCGCGCTCGGCGTGTCCACCGTGGTCACGCTGTGCGCGCTGGCGGTGTTCGGCTCCACCAAGGCGCGGTTCACAGGTGCCCCACCGCTGCGGAGCGCGGTCCAGACGGTGATCATCGGCGGCCTCGCCGCCGCGGTGGCGTTTCTCATCGCGTGGTCCATCACGTGATCACGCGCATCGCGTTTCTGGTCTTCCCGCGCCTGACCCTGCTGGACTTCGTGGGCGGGTACGACGCGCTTCGCCGCGTGGCC
The DNA here is from genome assembly GCA_003220615.1 of Candidatus Rokuibacteriota bacterium. Lineage (GTDB taxonomy): Bacteria > Methylomirabilota > Methylomirabilia > Rokubacteriales > CSP1-6 > 40CM-68-15. The sequence continues at coordinate 19,502 of QHTB01000202.1, read as the reverse complement.
GCGCTCGGCGTCGATCCCACGGTGAAGCACCGCATCATCGGCACCGCGCCCGAGATCGCCGACGAGAACGGGCTCGTGATGAAGCCCGACTCGGTGTACGAGGACCTGCGCGACTTCGACTTGCTGTACGTCCCCGGGGGCTTCGGCACGCGCCAGCTCGTCGACGACGAGCGGTGCATCGCGTATCTGCGCTCGTGGGGCACGACGCGCCCGCTCGCGTCGGTGTGCACCGGGTCGCTGCTGCTCGGGCGCGCCGGGTATCTCACCGGGAAGCGGGCGACGACCAATCACGCGGCCTTCGATCTTCTCCGCCCGTACTGTGCGAACGTCGTCACCGACCGTCGCATCGTCGACGAGGGCCTGGTCGTCACGGCGGGCGGCGTGTCCTCGTCCCTCGACCTCGGCCTGTATCTCGTCGAGAAGTTCTGGGGTCAGCCGGCCCGGGAAAAGATCGCAGCGAAGATGGAGTACCGGGGCTACTCCGCGGTCTGATCAGACGCGCGTGGCGTGGCGGTACTTGTCGGTCGACAGCATCGCGAAGATGCGGGTCAGCAGCTCCTCGTGGTCCGCGACGTTGTGCGCGAAGATCGCGAACTCGCCGGCGTCGGCCAGGTCCACCGTCCCCAGGCGTTCGCCGCGCGGCGAGCCGAGGACGACGGCCTGAAAGCACGACCGCCCCTGCTCGGGATGGTCGGTGACCACGACCGAGCGCAGCGCGGGCCAGTGCTGGCGCGCGAGCACGAAGACCGAGGCGTCCCGCCGCTGGTTCTCGAGTGCGATGAACTGCTCGACGAACGGCCGGTAGGTCACCTCGATGAGGAACTCGCGCTCGTTGCCGTCGTCGGCCGCCAGGGCGGCGTGGAACGACGGCGTCCAGTCGTCGCGGATGAAGCGGAGGCCGGGCTCGTTCTGAAAGGGGCGGACGCGGTACCGCGCGCGGCGGAAGACGGACTCCACCAGGGCGACGGCAATGCGGTCCTTCGCGTCGTAAAGGTCCATGGCCCCTGCCCCAACCGTCAGCAAGACGTGGGCCAAATCGTCGCGCCCGTGCAGGTCACGATGTTTCGCGGGGTTCGCGTGAACGAACACCGCTGGCCGGTGCCAGCGTGGCGGCTCACTGTCGAGGAGCGGACACTCGGTCAGCGGCTCAACGGCCGCGGAACCTGGGGGCGCGCTTCTCCTTGAAGGCGGTCACGCCCTCCGCGTGGTCGGCCGTCTGGCGGACGATCGACATGTGCGAGGACACGAGGTCGAGGTGCGTACGCAGGTCGAGCTTGAGGCTCTGGTACACGAGACGCTTGATCATCCTGATCGGCACCTGAGGCCCGTCGGCGATCTGCCGGGCCAGGCCGTAGGCGGCCTCCTTCAGCTCGGCGGCGGGCACGACGCGGTTGACGATGCCAAGGCGCAACGCCTCCGGTGCCTCGATGAAGTCGGCCGTCCACAGCAGCTCGAGTGCCTTGGCGGGGCCGACCAGCCGCGGCAGGAAGAACGTGTCGCCGTCGCCGGGAACGAGCCCGACCTTCACGTAGCCGGTGGAGAACCGCGCGTCGGTGGCGGCGACGCGCACGTCGCACATGAGGCACATGCCCATGCCGGCGCCCACGGCCACACCGTTGACCATGGCGATGACGGGCTTGTCCATCGTCTCCAGCGTCTTCGGCACCCGGTGGATCTTCTCCCAGAGCTGATTCTTGTGATCGAGCGGGCTGGGTGCCCCCTCGCCCATGCGGCCGACGTCGCCGCCGGCGCAGAACGCGCGTCCGCTTCCGGTGACGACGACCACGTGGACGTTGTCGTCGCCCTGGGCCTCGCCGAGCGCCCCGACCCACGCGTCGATCATGGGGCCGGTGAACGCGTTGAGCTTGTCGGGCCGGTTCAGCGTGATGGTCGCGACGCGGTCCTTCACTTCGTAGAGGAGATCGCTCATCGTCAGTCCTTCGGCAGGCCGAGCACGCGCTCGCCCAGGATGTTCCTCAAGATCTCCGACGTGCCGGCGCGGATGCCGCTGCCGCGCGCCAGCAGCTCGTAGAATTCCCACTGGCCCTCGTCGGGCGCCCACGGCGAGCCCGGAGCGATCTGCGAGTACGGGCCGATGATCTCGGTGCCGAGCTGGGCCAGGTCCTGGTCGAGCTGGCTCCAGAAGAGCTTCGAGGTCGATCCCTCGGGTCCGGGCTGGCCGCCCTTCAGCAGCCTGGTGAGGCTGCGATACGCGTTGAGCTGCAGGGCCTGCTCGCCGATCCAGAGCGCGGCGACCTTCTGGCGAACGACGGGGTCGGCGGCGCGGCCGCGGTCACGGACCAGCGAGAGCAGCCGGTGGAGCGCGTTGCGCAGCGAGATGTGGCGGATGAAGGTCAGCGCATCACGCTCGTAGGCGAGCGTCGTGATGGCGACGCCCCAGCCCTCGTTGAGCTTGCCCACGAGGTTCTCGCGCGGCACGCGCACGTTGTCGAGGAACATCTCGTTGAACTCCGCCTCGCCGGTGATCTGGCGCAGCGGCCGCAGCGTCACGCCGGGCGACTTCATGTCCATCAGCAGGAAGCTGATGCCCTTGTGCTTGGCCGCGGTGGGATCCGTGCGTACGAGCACGAAGCACCAGTCGGCCACGTGGCCCATGCTCGTCCACACCTTCTGGCCGTTGATCACGAAGTGATCGCCGTCGAGGACCGCGCGCGTCTGCAGATTCGCGAGGTCGGAGCCGGCGTTGGGCTCGGAGAACCCCTGGCACCACATCTCCTCGGCGCTCAGGATCTTGGAGAGGAAGCGCTTCTGCTGGGCGGCCGTGCCGTGCTTCATCAAGGTCGGGCCGAGCATGCTGACCCCGCCGCGGTTCACGATCTGCGGCGACTCGGCCCGCGCCATTTCCTGGTAGAGGATGATGACCTCGACGATCGACGCGCCGCGGCCGCCGAACTCACGCGGCCAGTCGATGCCGACGTAGCCACCCTCGTACATCTTCTTCTGCCAGGCGCGGAGCTTGCGGACTTCCTCGTGGTCGGCGCGCGAGGCCGCGAAGGCGCGGCCGCGGAGGTCGTCGGGCAGGTTCGTCTCCAGCCAGTGACGAACCTCCTTGCGGAAGGCTTCCTGCTCGGGCGTGAAGTCGAAGTCCATCGCTATCCCGCTCTCAAAATCATTTCAGCGCGCACACGATTTTTCGGGCCATTTCACCGCTCGCCTCGTCGCGCGACGCGCCTCGGCTCGCACTACCACATCACGCATCCACCATCGACCATCAGCGCCTGACCCGTGATGTAGCGAGCTTCCTCGGAGGCGAGGAACACGGCGGCGTTGCCGATGTCATCGGGCGTCTGCTCGCACTTCATCGGGACGATGTCGGCGACGCGCTTCTCGAACACCTGACGCGGCGTCATCCCCGCGAAGGCGGGGTTGGTGGTGGCGATGTGGGCGGCCAGCTTCTGCCAGAAGTCGGTCCAGAGCACGCCGGGGCAGATGGCGTTCACGGTGATCTTGTGCGGCGCCAGCTCCTTGGCCACGATGCGCGTGAACGTGATGACGCCCTGCTTGGCCACGCTGTAGGGTGGCATCGTCGGCGCCGAGAGCGGCCCGGCGATCGACGCGATGTTGATGATCCGGCCCGCCTTCCGCTCGATGAAATACGGAACGACCGCCTTGGAGGTGAGGAAGACCGATTTCGTGTTGACCGCGAAGCTGCGGTCCCAGTCCTCCTCGGTGTTGTTCGTGAAGGGCAAGCCGGGCGGCGACGCCATGCCCGCGTTGTTCACGAGGATGTCGATCTTACCCAGGCCCTCGCGCGTGCGATCCACCATCGCCTTCACGTCGGCGGAGCTGGTCACGTCGGTCTTCAGCGCGAACGCCTTGCGCCCCAGCGCCTTGACCTCCTCGGCCACCTTCTCGGCGTTGAGCGCCTGGATGTCGGGAATGGCGACGTCGGCGCCTTCGCGCGCCATCGCGAGGACGATGCCGCGCCCGATGCCGCTTCCTCCACCCGTCACGATCGCCACCTTGCCGGCGAGCCGCATGCGCTTCCTCCGATTCTCTATAATCAGGGCCTCGCAGGAGGGCCCAATGACACCACGACCGCTCCGTAGCCGCAACTGGTTCGGCCGCCGCGACCTCGATGGGTTCGCGCATCGCTCGTGGCTGAAGACCGAAGGGTTCAGCGATCACGTCTTCGACGGCCGGCCGGTGATCGGGATCGCGAACTCGTGGTCCGAGCTGACCAACTGCAACGCGCATCTCCGCCAGGTGGCCGACGCCGTCAAGCGCGGCGTGTGGAGCGCCGGCGGTTTCCCGCTCGAGTTCCCGACGATCTCGCTCGGTGAAGTGCTGATGAAGCCGACCACGATGCTGTTCAGGAACCTCATGGCGATGGACGTCGAGGAGTGCATCCGCGCCTATCCGCTGGACGCGGTCGTCCTTCTCTCCGGCTGTGACAAAACCACGCCGGCGATGCTGATGGGCGCCGCGTCGGCCGACGTGCCGGCCATCATGGTCACCGGCGGACCGATGCTGAGCGGCAAGTGGCGCACCGAGGAGCTCGGCTCGGGCACCGATCTCTGGCGGCTGTGGGCCGAGCGGCGCGCCGGCCGGCTCACCGACGAGGAGCTGTGCGAGGCGGAGTCGTGCATGTCGCGCTCGTCCGGTCACTGCATGGTGATGGGCACGGCATCGACGATGGCCTCGATGGCCGAGGCGCTCGGCATGACACTCTCCGGCAACGCGGCGATTCCCGCCTCCGACTCGCGAAGGATGGCGCTGGCCGAGCTGTCGGGCCGGCGCGCGGTCGAGATGGCGTTGGCCGGCGGTCCGAAGCCGTCCGAGATCCTGACCGCGAAGGCGTTCGACAACGCGATCCGCGCCGACATGGCGATCGGCGGCTCCACCAACGCCGTCATCCATCTGGTCGCGATCGCCGGCCGCGCCGGAATCAACCTGCCACTGCGGCGCTTCGACGAGCTGTCGCGCACGACGCCGCTGCTCGTCAACGTCCGGCCGTCGGGCAAGTACCTCATGGAAGACTTCTTCTACGCCGGCGGCCTGCCCGTCGTCCTGAAGGAGCTGTTGCCGCTGCTGCACGGGGAGGCGTCGACGGTCGCCGGCACTTCCCTCGCCGACGTCGTGGCCGACGCGAAGTGCTGGAACGAGGACGTCATCCGGTCGCTGGCCATGCCCATCGCCGCCGAGGGCGGGACCGTGATCCTCACCGGCAACCTCTGCCCGGGCGGCGCCGTCCTCAAGCAGTCGGCGGCGTCGGCTCACCTGATGGTTCACCGCGGCCGTGCCGTGGTGTTCGAGGACCATCACGACTTGCACCAGCGCATCGACGATCCCGACCTTCCCGTGGACGAAACGTCGGTGCTCGTCCTCAAGCAGGCCGGGCCGCGCGGCGCGCCGGGCATGCCCGAGTGGGGCGCCGCGCCGATTCCGTCCAAGCTGCTCCGTCGAGGCGTGAAGGACATGGTGCGCATCTCCGACGCCCGCATGAGCGGCACGTCGTACGGCACCGTCGTGCTCCACGTCTCACCCGAGTCGGCGGTGGGCGGGCCGCTGGCCCTCGTGCGCAACGGTGACGAGATCGAGCTCGACGTGCCGAAGCGAACGCTCGCGCTGCGCATCGGTGACGACGAGCTGGCGCGCCGCCGAGCCGCGTGGACGCCGCGGCCGCCACATTTCGCGCGCGGCTACGGCCGGCTGTTCCTCGACCACGTGCTGCAGGCCAACGAGGGCTGTGACTTCGATTTCCTGCGCGGCGGCACGCCGGTCCGCCTGGAGGACACCGCCGGGCCATCGCACGCGTGACGCTGGCTGAATCCCTGCGGGGCGCCGGCCCGTCTCAAGACCGTGAAGGTGGCCGAGCTCTGGCGCTATCCGGTGAAGTCGCTCGGCGGCGAGTCGCTCGTTCAGGCAACGGTCAGCGCGGCGGGCATCGAGGGAGACCGGCTGGTCCACGTCGAGGATCAGGCGGGCCGCGTCATCACCGCACGGACCCATCCGCGCCTGCTCGGGTTGCACGCTGCGCTCGGGTCGGACGGCGAGTCGTGGGTCGACGGCCGGCCGTGGAACGCGTCGGACGTGGCTGACGCGGTCCGCGCGGCGGCCGGTCCCGGAGCTCGTCTCGTTCGCAACATCCCCGGTGACGTCTTCGACGTCCTTCCCCTCAGCATCCTGACCGACGGCGCCATCGACTCACTCGGTGTCGATCGACGACGCCTGAGGCCGAACATCCTGGTCGGCGGCGCCGAGGGCTTGGCCGAGCGGGCGTGGCCCGGCCGGCGTCTCGCGATCGGTGGCGCGATCGTCGGCGTGCGCAAGCTGCGAGGACGGTGCGTGATGACGACCTACGATCCCGACACCCAGGAGCAGGACCTCGGCGTGCTGCGGCGGATCGTCAGCGACTTCGGCGGCCGGATGGCTCTCGACTGCTGGGTGATCGCTCCCGGGCCCGTCGCGGTGGGCGACGAGGTGACGCTGCTCGAGTGAGCGCGGCGTCGAGCGAGCCGCCGGACTCGCGCACCGCGCGGGCGGCGGCGCTCGGCGAGCACCCCGTGCGCACGATGACGATCGCGACGCGCACGCGGCCACCGGATGCGGTCAACGCGCGCCGCGCCCGCGGGCGCGACACGCGGGCAAGCTCGGCGACCAGACGCAGCGCGCGCTCGCGCAGCTTCCGCGACCGTGGCTGGACATCGATCATCCGGTTGCCGTGCACGCGCCCGAGCCGACTCATGCTCGCCGTGGTCAGCGTGTTCAGGACGAGCTTCGTCGCGGTGCCGGCCTTGAGCCGCGTGGAGCCGGCCAGCACCTCCGGTCCGGGCGTGGGCGCAATCACCACCCTGGCGCCGACACCGCGCGCGCTCGCCGGATTGCACACGACGACCATCGTCGCCGCGCCCAGGCGGCGGCCGGCGGCGAGGGCTCCACGCACGAACGGCGTGACGCCACTCGCCGACACGCCGACGACCACGTCACCGCGTCGCACGCGCCGCTGGACCGCGCGGGCGCCCGCGCGAGCGTCGTCCTCGGCGCCCTCGCGCGAGCGGAACACCGACGAGCCGCCGCCGGCCATGATCGCCTGAACCAGCGACGGCGGCGTGCCGAAGGTCGGCGGACACTCCGCAGCTTCGAGGACGCCCAGCCGGCCACTGGTCCCCGCCCCGACGAAGAACAGCCGTCCACCGGCCGCGAGGGCGGCGACGATGGCGTCGACCGCGCGCGCGATGGCGTGCCGCACGCGGCCCACGGCGCGGACGGCGCGCGCGTCCTCGCGATTCATGAGGCTCGCGATGGCGACGGGATCCATGCGATCGAGCGCCGCGCTGGCGCGATTGCGACGCTCGGTGGCGAGGCGATCGAAGCGGGGCGTGCGCGCCATGCCGCACGCATCCTAGCCGGTTTCGCCGCCGATGTCGGCTACCATCGGAAACGTGAGCGTCGAGACCGGGCTGGACGTGCTGGTCCGTCGGCGCGGCTCGCTGCTCCGCGGCCGCCGCTTCGGCCTGGTCGCCCACCAGGCGTCGGTCGACTCGCGTCACGAGCACGCCGCCACGCTGCTGGCCGATCTCCCGCGGGCGCGCCTGGTCCGTCTCTTTGCTCCCGAGCACGGCCTGTGGGGAGCGGCGCAGGACCACGCGCCGATCGCCGGGACGCGCGATCCGGTCACTGGTCTGCCGGTCGTGAGCCTCTACGGCGAGCGCCGGGCGCCGACGCTCTCGATGCTGCGCGGCCTCGATGCGCTCGTCGTGGATCTGCAGGACGTCGGCTCGCGCTATTACACGTTCGTGTGGACGATGGCGCTCGCGATGCCGGTGTGCGCCCGCGCCGGCGTGCCCGTCATCGTGCTGGACCGGCCCAATCCTCTCGGCGGCACGGTGGAAGGCAACGTCCCCGATCCGGCGTTCGCGTCATTCGTCGGGCTCTATCCCCTGCCCACCCGCCACGGGATGACGATCGGCGAGCTGGCCGCCTACCTCAACGCCGAGCACCGTCTCGGCTGCGACCTCACCGTGATCGCCATGCGCGGCTGGCGGCGATCGATGCTGTGGGAGGACACGGGCGTGCCGTGGGTCGCGCCGTCGCCGAACATGCCGACGCCCGACACGGCGCGCGTCTATCCGGGCGGGTGCCTGTACGAGGGCACGAATCTCTCGGAAGGCCGGGGCACGACGCGGCCGTTCGAGTGGGTGGGCGCGCCCTACCTCGATGCCCACGCCTTCGCCGACGATCTCAATCGCCGCCGGCTGCCCGGCGTCCACTTTCGCCCGGCGCGCTTCGTCCCGACGTTCCACAAGTGGGCGGGACGACTCTGCGGCGGCGTCCAGATCCACGTGACGCACGCCGCGTCGTTCAAGCCGTTCATCACCGGATTGGCCGTGGTGGCGAGCGCGCGCCGATTGGGGCGACGCGCATTCCGCTGGCGGCGGCCGCCGTACGAGTTCGAGCACCGGAAGCTGCCGTTCGACATCCTGTGCGGGACGGACACGGTGCGCCGCGCGATCGAGCGCGGAGAGCCGCTGGCGACGCTGGAGCGACGGTGGCAGCCGGCGCGGGCCCGCTGGCTCGCGCGGCGGGCGCGCTGGCTGGCCTACCGCTGAGAGGCTAGTTCGAGAACAGTCCCGTGAAGAAGTTCTTTACGGTGCCCCCGAGGGAGTTGGCGCTCTCCTTGACGTTGCCTTCCTTCAGATTGCCCCAGAATCCCTTGGCCTGAGGCTCGGCCGCCTTGCCGGCGTCCTTGAACTTCTCGCCGGTGAACTTTGCGCTCTCGGCGACCGTCTTGCCGACACCCTTGGCCGTCTCCTCCACGCCGTCGCCAAGCTTGCCCTGCCCGATCTTCTTCGCGCCCGACTCGACCTGGCCCGCCGCCGCCTTCACCTTGGACTCGTCGGCAGCGCTGGCGGGCAGCGTCCAGGCGACGACGGCGCCCACGGCCAGCGCACTGATCATTCGCCTCATGCTCGTACCTCCTGACCATCGTGGTCGATCGATTTCATGATACCGCCGCCGGCCGCCCCAAAAAGCGGACGGCCCGCCCCACCGCGGAGGTGAGGCGGGCCGTGTGATGGTTGCGCTGGAGCTAGCTGGTGTAGCCGCGCGAGCGCATGCAGGCCCCGTAGGCATCGCGGTAGCGCTCGTCGTGCCTCTTGTTCTCGTTCAGGCCGTAGAGCGTCCCGGCGCCGGCGCCAACCAGGCCGCCGATGGCCGCGCCCTTGCCGGCGCCCTTGCCACCATCGGCGATCGCTCCGCCGCCGGCGCCCACCGCGGCACCGAGCAGCGCGCCGAGGCCCGCATCCTTGACGGTGTCGACCTTCTTGTCGCGGCTTCCGCTCTGCTGGGCCGCGTACTGATTGCAGGCTTCGACGGAGGCCTGCAGCGACGGCTGAGTCGGCGCCGAGCTCACCACCCGCGGCGCCGAGGCCACCTGCTGGCGTGCGGCCTGGCGCGCCGTGGCCGGAGACGCGGCCGGCGACTGGGCCGCCTTCCTGTCATCGAACGCTCGGTCTTCGACCTTCTCCTTCGACGAGCCCGTCCAGTTCGCAACGACGAGGCCGGTCACAAGAGCCGTCGTCATGATGAGGGCCATCCCGATCGCGGTCAGCTTCCAGGGATTCATCCGTGGGCCTCCTTTCGTGTTCATGGCTCAAGTTGGCAAACAGACCAACCGCTTGCCGTGGGATGGATTGCAGCGTGTGTGCCAGACTCAGGAGCACGGACTCGCACGCATTCGCGCGGAGTTATGGAACAGGGCTGGCATCCGTGCACGTCTCCGTGTCACGTCCGCGACAGAGTGTTGCGCGCTTTACTCGACGGGCTGGCGGCCCCGGTCCGCGTAAAATCGCGATGTGAGCGACTTCGAAGACCTCGTCGGCGAACGACTGATGATCGGACTTCCGGGCGCGACGCTCCGTGATGAGGACGTGCGACTCTTTCGCGACACGCGCGCCGCCGGCCTCATCCTCTATCGGCGCAATTTCGAGTCTCCCGCGCAGCTCGCGGCGTTGCTCGGAGGGCTCGAGTCGGCGCTCGGGCGGCGGCTCCTGGTCGCGACGGATCACGAGGGTGGCCGCATCGTGATGCTGGGACGCGGCGTGACGATCTTCCCCGACAACCTCGCCGTCGGCACCGCCGGCGAAGAGACGTTCGCGCATCGCGAGGGCCTGATCGAAGCGCGTGAGCTGCGGCGGCTGGGCGTCGATCTGAGTCTCGGCCCCGTGCTGGACGTACTGACCGAGCGCTACAGCCCCAACATCGGCATCCGCTCGTACGGGAAGGATCCCAAGATCGTGAGCCGCTATGGCGTGGCCCGGATCCGCGGCATGGCGCGCGGTGGCGTCGCCGCCTGCCCGAAACACTTCCCCGGCAAGGGCCACTCGCCGCTCGACGCGCACCTGCGCCTGCCCCGCATCGAGTCCACCTGGGACGAGATGCACGGCACCCATCTGCCTCCGTTTCTCGACGCGATCGCGGCCGGTGTCGAGTGCGTGATGACCTCACATCCCGTCTACCCGAACCTGGACCCCTCCGGCGTGCCAGCGACGTTCTCGCGCCTGATCGTGGAGAATTACCTGCGCGGCCAGGTTGGCTTCCGCGGCGTCATCGTCTCGGATGATCTGGAGATGGGCGCGGTGAGCGAGACGTGCCCCATCGGTGAGGCGGCGGTACGCACCGCCGATGCCGGTCACGACCTGCTCCTCGTCTGCCACACCGAGCCGGCCCAGCGCGCCGCCGCCAGCGCGCTGGTCGACGCGTACCGCACGGGCCGTCTGCCCTGGCGCGGCCTCGAGGCGGCGGCTCAGCGCGTGCGAAAGCTCCGCGAATCCCGCGGACCGCGATCAGAGGGCGGCACGCCGGCGCCCGAGCCCGAGGGCCCTCCACTGGCGATGGCGATCGCGACCCGAGCGGTGACGGTCGTGTCGCCGGGACAGCCCGGATTCCGTCGCGCCCTGAACGAGCGCGTCACCGTGATCTTTCCCCGATTCTCGGAGCTGGCGCCCCGGATCACCATCGAGCCCGAGGTGGCCCAGGAGACTCAGTACGTCGGCGACACATTCGCTCGCGCCGGCATCCATCCCGAGACCGTGGTCGTCGCGATCGAGCCGACGCCTGACCAGATCGCTCACGCCGCCGACCGCGCCGCCGCCGCCGATGCCACCGTGCTCTTCCTCTACGACGCCCACCTGTATGCGTCGAATCGCGCGCTGCTCGACGCCGTCCGTGCCAGGGCTCGCGCTCTGGCCGTCGTCCTGCTGCGCGATCCGTACGACGCCGCGCTGCTGTCGCCGCAGACGCTCGGCATCACCGCCTACGGCTGGCGCCGGTGCCAGCTCGACGCCGTCATCGCCCGCCTGTGTCATTGACAGGGCACGGGCACCCGGGCTCACGGATAGTTCAAGCGATGGGGGCTACGCCCCCCTCGTGGTCCCCCGGCGTGCCCCGCCGCGATTACCGTCGCCGCTCGTTCGCTCGCGCGATCAGCGTTGCGACTCCGCGGGTTCCGGGGCTGCCGGGTTGACCCTCGGCCGGCCAGGTCGCGAAAGAATTTCCAGGTAACGCGTTACCGTCCGGATGGGACGGCGCGCGCCAACTCCGCGCCGCGAGAGCGACGCGCGTCGGGGCATGGCTCTTGCGAACGCCTCACGGGAACCGCATGAAGACCCTCGGCGACGTCTTCGACGATCAGTGCCGGCGGGCGCCCGACGTGCCCGCCGTCGTCTCGGGCGCGACGCGGCTGACCTTCGCCGATCTGCACCGCTGGTCGGCTCAGCTCTCGCTGACCATGGCTCCGCACGTGAGCCCCGGCCAGCGCGTCGCTCTCTTGCTCCCGGTCGAAGCCGCCCTCGCCGCCGCAGCGGTCGCAGTGACGCGGGTCGTGGGCGTGGTGGCGCCACTCGACACGGCCAGTCCGGTGCCCGAGCTGACCGCTCAGCTCGCCGAGCTCGACCCGGCCGCGCTGGTGACCGACGCCGACGGGGTGGCGTCGGCCATCGCGGCCACGAGTGATCTGTCTCAGCCTCCCGCGCTCGTCCTGCTGCACGCGGGTGAAGCCGATGTCATCGAGCGGCGCGCGACGCCGGCCCGCGCGCTCTCGAGCGACGACTCGCCGCCCCTGCTCCAGCTCGTCGCGCACTCGCCCGGCCACCGGGGTCACGTCGTCCGCTCGCACGCGCGCGTCCTCGCCGAGTGGAAGGCGCTGCGCGATGCCCTCGACATCGAAGCGGGCGATCGCATCCTCGGCTGCAGCGGGCTCCACTCCACGCTGTTCGCGGCGCTCTGCGCAGGCGTGACGTTCTACGCGGGGCAGACACTGCCGCCGCGCGAGGTCCTGGCGCTGCTCGAGCGCGAGGACATCACGGTCCTCGAAGGCGTGTCGCCACTGTTCGCGACGCTCGCGGACTTGCCGGGCCGCGGGAAGAACGATCTGCGATCTCTGAGAGTCGTCGTCTCGTCGCGCGCACCCGTGGCCGGTGCCGAGGCGTCGGCCTTTCACCGTCGGTTCGGGCTGAGCCTGCGCCAGGTCTACGGATCGGCGGTGACCGGTGCGATCAGCGTGAACGGCGAACCCGGGACCGCGCCTGGCTCAATCGGTCGTCCGCTGAGGGGTGTGCGCGTGAAGGTCGTCGCCGGCGGCGCGATCGCCGTGGCCAGCCCGTTCGCGGCCACGGAGTTTCTCGACGATCCCGCCGCGACCGCGGCGAGGTTCCGCGACGGCTACTTTCTCTCGGGCGACGTCGGGGCGCAAGCCTCGGGAGGCACGATCGCGATCACCGGCTGGCGGTCCTGAGGGGTTCCGCGCTCCGGGAACCAGCCGGCAGCGAGAACAGCAGCGCGAGAACGATCGTTCCTGCGGTGCCGACGATCACCAGCCAGGACCAGCCCAGTGCCAGGCGCTTGGTCTCGATCAGCAGCAGCAGGACGAGGTTCACGAGCGCCATCGCTATCATCGCCATGACGTTGGCCCCGTCGGCCACGCGCTTGTGCGAGAGCAGCCCGAGCAGGAACACACCGAGCAACGAACCCGACGTCACGCCCGCGATCTTGAACACCGTCCACAGCATCTGGCCGGGCACGAAGGCGAAGCCCCAGGCCAGCACGGCGAGGACGATGCCGAAGAGCAGGACGGCGACCCGCGACACGCGGAGGTAGTGAGCCTCGCTGCGGCCGCGCACGATGAGCGGCCGGTAGATGTCGGTGACGAACGAGGCGGCCAGCGAGCCCAGCGGCGAATCGATCGACGAGAGCACGATCGCCGCCAGCATGAACCCTCGCAGCACTTCCGGCATCGCCGACCTGACGAAGTGGGGAAGGATCTCGTCCGCGCGCCCGAGGGCCGGAGCCGGATGCTGCGTGTAGTACGCGAAGAGCCCGGCGCCCAGCCCGAGGTAGATGATCAGGGTCACCAGCGTGCCGATCGGCGTGAGGGACAGCGTCCACTGGCTCTCCCGCCGCGTCTCCACCGTGAGCAGGCGCTGCATGAGGTCGTGGTCGGTGCCGAAGGCCGCCATGGAGCCGATCAGGCCGTTGAGGACGGCCACCCAGACGATGTTGGGATTGGTGAAGATCCGGCTCCAGAATTCCGGCGCGCCCGGCGCCGGACCCCAGTTGATCACGTTCAGCCGGCCCGCCTCGTACGCCGTATGGAGCACGGCGCCGGCGCCACCGTCGATGCGCGAGACGAGGAAGCCGAGGGTGACGGCGCCCGCGACGAGGAACATGACCGCCTGGAAGACGTTGGTCCACACGACGGCCTTCACGCCGCCCGTCGCGATGTAGAGGATCGACACGACGCTGAAGATCACGATGGTCGGCACCAGCGACCAGCCCATCAGGTACCCGACCGCGAGCGCCGTCATCGTCAGGCGCGCCCCGGAGCCGGCCAGGCGGGTGATGAAGAAGAAGATCGACGCCGTCACCTGGCTCTTCTGGCCGAAGCGATGGAGCAGGAACTGGTAGATCGTCGTGACCTCGTAGCGATAGAAGGCCGGGATGAAGATGAAGGCGACGGCCCACTTGGCCAGGCTCGAGCCGATGAAGAACTGGACGTACTCCCAGTTCTCGCTGTAGGCGGTGGCGGGGACGGAGATGATCGTCACGGCGCTGATCTCGGTGGCCAGGAACGACAGGCAGGCGGCCCACGCGGGCACGCGGCGGCGGGCGAGGAAGAAGTCGACGGTGTCGTGCTGCTCGCCGGTGAGGCGAAAGCCGATGTAGAGCAGCAGGCCGAGCGACCCGGCCAGGACGGCGTAATCCGGCCAGGTGAGCGCGCTCACGGACGTGGCGGCCACGCCCCATCATACCCGGGGGACGTCGAGAAGCTTAGCTCTTACCGCTGACGGCGAGGACGTCGATGCGCTTCTTGCGGAGCCGCTCGATCAGCTCCTCGTAGGACGAAGACTGGATCACGCGGTTGAACTCGCTGCGGTAGGTCGAGACGAAGCTGACCCCGTCGATGAGGACGTCGTAGACCTTCCAGCGCCCGTCGATCTCGTGCATCCGGTAGTCGAGGGCGGTGTCGGTCCGCCGGCGGGTGATGATGCGGGAGCGCACGGTCGCATAGTTGCCGTCCACGACCTCGCCCGTGTAGACGATCTTCTCCCCAGAGTAGGTCTCGATCTTGCCCACGTACGAGCGCTCGAGGAGGTCGGTGAAGAGCGACGTGAACTCCGTCTGCTCGGCCCGGGTGCGGCCCGCCCAGTGCCGGGACAGCGCGCGCCGCGCGACCTCGTCGAAGTCGAAGAGATCGGTGGCGATGCGACGGATCTCGCCGCGGACGCGCTCGGCGTTCGGGCCCACCGCCGTCAACGCCTCACCCGGCTGGTTGAACTTGGCTTCTTCGAGCGTGGCGATGACGCGCGCGACGGCCCCCTGGACCACGTCCCGAGGCATGACCGCCGGCGAGGCGGCCGCGGACGCAACGAGGAACCACGCTGCGAGCACTTTGGTCATGTGTGGGTGCAGACCTCTGGCCCGCTTTTTCACGCATCTACTGTGCCAGCGGTGAATCGGGGGCTAAGCGGCTGATTTCGAGACCGTGCCGAAGCGGCTCGTGCCGCACAATACGGGACAGGAAGTCACGCCATGTCTATGATTCGACACAACGAAGGGCGTTTGGTCGTCGGAGTGGACCTGGGCGGAACCCAGATCCGCGTCCTCGCCCTCACCGATGGGCGCCCGTGCGGACGATACCAGGGGGCCACGACCGACGAAGACGGTCTTGGAAATCTTTTACGTAAGCTCTGGAAGCGTCAGCAGTGGTCAGCACGCACCGTGGCGGCCCTCGTCGTTGCCGCCAAGGGCATCTGGACCGAGGGCGAGCGCCGAAGCCTGGCGCAGCGCCTGGATGGCCTCGCGGGCCGGGTCCTGGTCGTGCCGGACGCTCAGGCGGCTCTCCTCGGCGCGCTCGATGGGCAGGCTGGCGTACTGATCCTCGCTGGAACCGGGTCGATCGCCGTTGGTCGCGACGACCGTGGCCGCTGGACGCGCGCCGGTGGGCTCGGACCGCTTCTGGGCGACGAGGGCTCGGGGTTCTGGCTCGGCCGCGAATGGCTGCGGGCGATCTCCCGGGGCGAGGACATCCTTCCCGCGCTCGCGCTCCTCCGCTCGCGGAACCCCGTCGGTCGGATTGCGGCGCTGGCACCCGGCGTCATCCGACGCGCGCGTCGCGGCAATCGGGACGCCAGGCGCATCGTGAGCGTCGGCCAGGCGGCGCTGGCCGCGCACATCGTGGACATCGCACGACGGCTCCACCTCTCGTCCCCGGTGCTGGTGTCGTGGGCGGGCAGCGTCCTCGGCGACGACTGGTACCGGGCTGGCGTCGGTCGCGCCCTGGCCCGCGTCGGGCTGCGGGCGCGCTGGGTGGCGCCGGCTCGCCCGCCAGTCGCCGCGGCTGCCCGGCTCGCCGAGCATCTCGCCGGTAAAAATTCCCCGGCGACACGCAAGAATTCCCGATGAGCCGGCGGCGCTGCCTCGTGATCACCGTCTGTCCGAACGAGCCGGGAGTCGTGGTCCTGCCGCTCGAGCGCGGTGGCCGGGCGCGGCGGCTCGATGCCCAGGCCGTGGCCCATCACCTGGCGGCGCTCGCGGCAGCGCGCGGTGTCCAGGACCGCGTCACCCTGCGCTCGGCGTGCGCCGGGGGATGCACGAGCGACGGCCCCAACGTCGGCGTCACGATCTACCCCGAGCCACACCGGGGCGAAGGAGCCGACCACGTGGCGATCGGCTGGAAGACCTACGTGTACTCGTTACCTCAGCTGGACTGTCTCGCCCGGATCATCGACGAGAACTTGAGGCCGCGAACCTGACGGGCGAGAGCGAAGGCGCGTCGAGAATTCGACTGAATAAATCGGTAAGACGACCGCCGCCGCCTCGCACCTCGACCAGCCCACCCACGGAGCGAGCCGGCCTCGCCGCTTCGTTACAACAATACTGACGTGTGGCGCCGGTGATCGGCGCGCCGACTACAGCCAGCCGGACTGCTTGAACTTGTAGTACAGGAACCCACACAGCCCCAGCATCACGCCCATCACGACCGGATATGCCCAGCGCCACTCGAGCTCGGGCATGAAGCGGAAGTTCATGCCGTAAATGCCGGCGATCATGGTTGGCACCGCGATGATGGCCGCCCACCCGGCCAGCCGCTTCATGTCCTCGTTCTGGGAGACGGCGATCAGCGACAGGTTGGCCTCCAGCGCCGTGGTCAGCAGCTCGCGCAGCGTGTCGACCAGGTCGTTGATCCGGATCACGTGGTCGTACACGTCTCGGAAGTACGCGCGTACGTCGTCGGGGATCAGGTCGTTGTCCCAGCGCGTGAGCCGGTTGCAGACATCGATCAGTGGGGAGATCGCGCGCTTGATGTCGACGAGCCCGCGCTTGAGCCGGTAGATTCGCGTGGTCGTCTCACGGTCGAACTTCTGAGCGAAGACCTCTTCCTCCAGCGACTCGAGCTCGTCCTCCAGGGTGTCTACGATCGGGAAGTACTGGTCCACGATGAAGTCCATCAGGGCGTAGAGGACGAAGGCCGGCCCCTTGGCGAGCAGCCCCGGCGTCGACTCGCAACGCGCCCGCACGTCGGCGTAGGACAGCGACGAGGCGCCATGCCGCACCGAGACGACATAGCGCGGGCCGACGAAGATGTCGGTCTCGCCGAAGTCGATGGCGCCGTCCAGACATCTGGCGGTGCGCAACACGACGAAGATGCCGGCGCCGTAGTGCTCGAGCTTCGGCCGCTGGTGGGCGACCAGCGCGTCCTCGATGGCCAGGTCGTGCAACCCGAACTCCTGCTGGATCTGGCGGAGCGACGGAGCGTCGGGCTCGTGCAGTCCGATCCAGACGAAGCTGTCGGGGTGCTTGACCATGACATCTTCGATCTCGGTGATCGGCACGTCGGCCAGCTTGCGCCCCTGCGCGTACGCCACGGAGTTCACGATGCTCATCGTGTCGAAGGACTCGGCCCTGCCGGCAACGCCGCTGCTCGGAACCGCGCTGACGCGGCGTACACCACGGGGCCCGTCAGCGCCGCGATCACACCCGCGAGGGTATTCGTCCATCCGGCCGTCGCCATGGCCGCGAGGGCGAAACACGACGGCAGCACCGCCGCCGCGATCGCGCCCGGCATGCCGCCGGGAACGCGCCACGGCCGGTGCATCTGGGGCTCGGCGGCCCGCAGCCACACGAACGCGGCGAGCTCGACGAGCAGGCTCAGCGAGTAGAGCCACATGTTGAGGACGATGAGCTCACGGAACGTGAAGGTGGCGCACGCCGCGTAGAAGGCGGCAGAGACGAGCACGGCCACCCACGGTGTGCCGAAGCGCGGATGCACGGACGCGAAGGCGGCGGGGAGCGCGCCCTGGCGCCCCAGGACGTAGGGCAGCCGCGAGTTCGTGAGGGTCAGGGAGAGAAACAGGCCGGCCGTGCTGACGACGGCGCCGAGGGCGATCGCCCAGGCGAGACCGGCGCCGCCGACGACGCGGGCGATGTCGGGCAAGCCGCCCGTCGCGAACGCCCCGAGGTCGACGCGGCCGGTGGCGAGCGCGGCGCCCACGGGCAGCACGTAGGCCGCCGTGATCACGGGCAGCGCCATGAACAGGGCGCCCCTGAACGCCCGCTCGGGCGCGCGCGTCTCGCCCAGCACCGTGGCAGGTGTGTCCCAGCCCGAGTAATTCCACATGACCACGGCAAGCCCGACGCCGAGCCCCGTACCGAGCGTGCGTCCCTCGGCGAGGAACGGTGTCCACGGCGCCACCCGGGCGGTGGCCAGTCCGGCGACGACGAGACCGAGGACCGGCAAGAGCGCCGCAGCCGCGAGGACGACCGCGGCTCGACCGACCGGACGCACTCCCAGGACATTGAGCGTCGTCAGCACCACGATGAACGCCGCCGCGAGCAGCCAGCGCTCACCCACCGTCATCGAGGGCACCCAGAAGCGCGCGTACTCGACGAAGAGCGCCGGATAGACGGCGACGTCGACGAACGAGTCGAGCCACGACCACCAGCCGACCTGGAAGGCCCAGAACGGGCCGAACGCCCGCGCGGTCCACGTCACGTAGCCGCCTTCGTCGGGCATCGCCGAGGCGAGCTCGGCCATCGCCAGCGAGACAGGAAGACTCCACAGGAGCGGCGTGACCACGAGGAGCAGCAGCGCGAGGCCGGGCCCGAACGACGGCACCACGTCCTCGATACCGTAGGGACCGCCGCTGACGTTGAAGAACACGACGGCGGCCAGCGGGAGGAGGCCGAGCTCCCGCCGGAGGCCGGCGGTCACGTCTTGTCGACGGCGGCGATCAACGCGGGCAGCTCCCGGAGCCAGGCGTCGAGCGGCCGGACCGCCTCGACGGTGATCTCGAGCTTGCCGCTGGGCAGCTTGCGCACGCGCCCGGGCGCGGCCGGCCCCAGCGGGATCACGAGCTTCTCGCGATGGATGCCGAGGGCGTCGGTGACGGCGAAGATCGCATCGATCTCCTTCATCGTGACGACGTCGAGCATCAGGCCACGCCCGCCTCGCTCGCGCACTCGCGGAGCTGGCGCCAGGTCTCGTCGTCGAGCGGCACGCCGACGGCGCGGCGCTCGCGCTCGAGCCGCGCTTCGGGCTCGCCGGGAACGAGGATCTCCTTGCTACCCGGGGCCAGCGGAGCCGAGCGCACGAAGCCGAAGAGCTGAGCCACCTGGGCGTGGAAGTCACCAGCCGCCAGGAAGCGCGCGGGATCGAGACAGATGATCAGCGTCCCGTTCTGCACCGGCCCGGGCGTCGGGCGCGCTGCGCCAGTCCCGGAAAGAATGCCGCCCAGGATCTCGATGGCCAGCGACAGCCCGTAGCCCTTGTGCTCTCCCGCCGTCAGCAGCGCGCCGGGCGGGTCGGCGTAGAACTCGCGCGGGTCCGTCGACGGATGACCGGCCGCATTGATCATGATCCCGGGCGCCGCCTTCTCGCCGCGGTTGAATTTCACCTTGAGCTTGCCCTCGGCGACGACGCTCGTCGCGAAGTCGTGCGACATCGCGACGGTGCCGCCGGGCCCCGGAATGGCGACGGCGTG
>QHTB01000201.1 GCA_003220615.1 Candidatus Rokuibacteriota bacterium | reverse complement strand
CACGTGGGGCATCGTGCCGCGCGGCGGCCAGGCCTTGCCGTGGCAGGGAGCACCGGTGGACATCGACGTGGTGGGGCCGCTGGCGCGCAGCACCGACGACCTCGCCCTGGCGCTCTCGGCCATGGCCGGTCCCGACGCCATCGAGGCGGTGGGATGGCAGCTTCGGCTCACGCCGCCGAAGCAGAAGCGTCTGCGCGACTTCGAGGTGGCGCTCATGCTCGACGCGCCGGGCTTTCCCGTCGACCGCGACGTGCAGGATCGTCTCGTCGCGCTCGGCGACTTCCTGCGCGGGCAGAAGGTGAAGGTCGACGAGAAGGCGCGGCCCGCCATCGACACCGCTGAAGCGTGGCGCGTGTACGTGAAGCTCCTGCGCTCGGGCACGTCCGATCGCCAGAGCGACGCCGACTTCGACAAGAACCTGGCCATCGCGCGCGGCCTCTCGCCCGACGACGAGAGCTACTACTCGCAGGCGACGCGCGCCGCCGTGCTGTCGCATCGCGACTGGCTCGCGGCCAACGAGGCCCGCCACCGCATGCGCCGGGCGTGGGCCGAGTTCTTCACCACCCACGATCTCTTGCTCTGTCCCGTCGCCGGCATCGCCGCGTTGCCGCACGATCACCAGGGCGAGCGCCACGAGCGCATGCTGACCGTCAACGGCAAGCGCGTGCCCGTCACCGATCACCTGTTCTGGGCCGGCTACACCGGCGCGTCGTATCTGCCGTCGACCGCCGCGCCCTGCGGGTTCACGCCGACGCGGCTCCCGGTCGGCGTGCAGATCGTCGGGCCGCAGTACGGCGATCTCACGTGCCTCGCCTTCTCGAAGCTGCTCGAGCGCGAGTTCCAGGCCTTCGTGCCGCCGCCCGGCTACGCGTGATGCCGGGTTCCGCCTGATGCGGCGGGCGTTGACGGGATCACCAGAGACGACGTAACGTCCGCGCATCGGCCTGACCGCGTCGCCCCGCACGGAGGCACGAGCATGAACCGCTTCCTGGTGGCCGCAGCCGTCCTGCTGCTCGCGTACGGTCCTGTCGGAGACGTCACCGCCCAACCCAGGTCGCCGTCGCCTCCGAAGCCGGAAGGCGAGATGCGCTGGGCGCTCTACGTGACGCTGGCGCCGCAATGGTTCGATCCGGGAGACGTCCTCGGTCAGATCACGCCCTTCTGGGTGCTCTACGCCATCCACGACGCGCTCGTGAAGCCCATGCCCGGCAACCTCATGACACCGAGCCTGGCGGAGTCGTGGACGGTGAGCGCGGATCAGCGCGTCTACGAGTTCAAGCTGCGCGAAGGCGTGAAGTTCCACAACGGTGACCCGTTCACCGCCGACGACGTGAAGTTCAGTTTCCACCGCTACAAGGGCGCCAAGGTCTTCAAGGAGAAGGTCCGCGAGGTCGTCGTCGTCGATCCCCATCGCGTGCGGTTCCAGCTGCACGAGCCGTTTCCCGACTTCATGGCGTTTTACGGCACCCTGGCCACCGGCGCCGGCTGGATCGTGCCCAAGAAGTACGTCGAAAGGGTCGGCGACGAGGGCTTCAAGCGGCAACCGATCGGTCTCGGGCCCTACCGGTTCGTGAGCCACACGCCCGGCGTCGAGCTGGTCATGGAGGCGTACGAGGGCTACTGGCGCAAGGTGCCGTCGGTGAAGCGCCTGGTGTTCAAGAGCGTCACCGAGGCCACCACGCGAGCGGCCATGCTCAAGCGGGGAGAAGTCGACGTCGCCTATCTGCTCGATCCCCCGCAGGCCCTGGAGCTGCAGCGAGATCCCGCGCTGAAGCTCGCCTTCTCCGGGGGAATCGGCATCGCGTTCATGGACTTCTTCGATCAGTGGGACCCGAAGTCGCCGTGGGCCGACAAGCGGGTACGCCTGGCCGCCAGCTATGCCATCGATCGTTACGCGCTGAGCGAGGCGGAGACGCTCGGGGCCTCGAAGCCGACCGGCAGCATCGTTCCGCGGGCCTTCGAGTTCGCGCTGCCCATCGAGCCGATTCCCTACGATCCGGTACGAGCGAAGCGGCTGCTGGCCGAGGCCGGTTACCCGAACGGATTCGATGCCGGGGAGCTGCATCAGACCCCGCCGTATTTTTCCCGGGGCGAAGCCGTCATGGGCTATCTCGGCGCCGTGGGCATCCGGCTGCGCACGCGGCCGATGGAGCGCGCGGCGTTCTTCTCCGCGTGGGCGACGAAAAAATTGAAGGGCGTGTGCGTCTGTGGGACCGGCCTCTACGGCAACGCCGCCACGCGGATCTCGGAGATCGTGCCGACCGAGGGAACGTATGCCTACGGCGGCTATCCCGACATCGACGCGCTCTACAAGCAGCAGGGCCTCGAGACCGACCGGAAGAAGCGCGAAGCGATGCTGTACCAGATCCAGCAGTTGCTTCATGAACGCGTGAGATTCGCGCCCATCTTCGAATACGTCTGGCCGAGCGGCATCGGGCCGCGCGTGGAGGAGGCCGGGCTGATGCTGATCAACCCCTATCCCTGGTCGGCGCCCCTGGAGGAGGTCCGGCTGAAGAAGCGTTCGCCTTGACGGCACGCCTGCGGCTGGCGCAGGATGGCTCGGCCAAGGCCATGACCACCGACACCGCACGAGCAGCGCCGGCTCCGCTGGAGGTTGCCCGTGCCCTCGCGCCGCGCATCCGGGAGCGCGCCGACGAGATCGAGGCCGGCCGCCAGCTACCGCGCGATCTCGTCCTCGAGATCGCCAACGCCGGACTGTTCAAGGTCGCACTGTCCCAGGCCGAGGGTGGTCTTGGCGCCGACATCCTGACGACACTCGGCGTGATCGAAGAGATCGCGCGGGCCGACGGCTCGACCGGTTGGTGCCTGGCGATGGGGATCAATAGTTTTCGCCAGAGCGCCCAGTTCACGCCGGAGGTCCGCCGCACGCTGTTCCACAGCGACCCGATCGGCGTCTCGGCCGGATCGGCGAACCCGCGCGGCCGTGCCGTCGCGGTGCCGGGCGGCTATCGCGTCACCGGCCACTGGTTCTTCGCCAGCGGGTGCATGCATTCGTTCCTGCTCCACGGCGCCTGCAAGGTCTTCGACGGTGACGGGCCCCGCCTGCGGCCCAACGGCGACCAGGACGTGCGGATCGCCTACTTCCATCCGAAGTCGCAGGTCAAGATCATCGACACCTGGAACGTCAGCGGCATGCGGGGCACGGGCAGCCACGACATCGAGGTCGAGGACCTGTTCGTGCCGGAGGAGCACACGTTCTCGGCGCTCGATCGGCGGGCGCGCGTGACCGGACCGATGAACCGCATGCACGGCTTCGATCTGGCGGGCTGCGGCTTCTGCTGCGTGGGGCTGGGCGTGGCGCGCGCCGCCATCGACGAGTTCGTCGAGCTGGCGCAGGTCAAGGTCCCGCGCATGTCGTCCGACCTGCTGCGCGAGCGGCCGATGGTCCAGGCGAGGATCGGCGAGGCCGAGGCCCGGCTGCGGTCCGGACGCGCGTTCTTGTTCGACACCGTCCAGCAGATGTGGGAGACCGTGCTGGCCGGCGACTTCGTCACCGAGCGGCAGCGCTCCGATCTGCGCATGGCCATGACCCACGCGGCGCAGAGCGCGGCCCAGGCCACCCACATGGTGTGCGCCACCGCCGGGACGACGTCGATCTTCAACAGCAGCCCGCTCGAGCGCTACGCGCGCGACGCCGAAGTCGTCACCCGCCACAACCAGCTGCAGTTCGTGAACTACGAGGCGGTCGGCCGGACGATGCTCGGCCTCGAGTCGAACAGCCCGCTGTTCTGACGGAGGGCCCGGCGACTCACCTGAAGGGGGAAGACAATGGGGCCACATCACAAGTCCTCCCAGCGAGTGCCTGGATCACGTGAGGAAGATGCCTGGTTGAGTGATGAGCAGCTGGCGCAGTGCGCGGCTGCCGACGAGACCGATGCGTACGGGATGCCGATTCCGACCCAGATCGTCTCGAACGGTGAATACATGCCTCCGCCGCAGACGGAAGGGCAGAAGCGCGTGGAGGCCCGGACGCTCGAGCTCGCCGACGGCGCGGCCAAGAAGCTCGGCATGAGCCGCCGTCAGTTCCTGGCAGGGACGGGGGGCATGGCGGCGGCCCTTCTGGCCATGAACGAAGTATTCGGCCGGTTCTTCGACGTGAAGCCTGTCGAGATGTTCGAATCGGCCGCTTGGGCGGCAACCGGGGCCCCCTCGAACCTGTTCGTCTTCGACGATCAGACACACGCCGTGCGCAGTAGCATGCCGGGGCCGGCTGCGCTGCGAGCCGTCGCGCAGGGCCCCACGACGCCGGGTTTCACCTCGAATCCCTTCAACCCCGACGGGCTCCTCGATGAGCTTGGTCGCGCTTGGAGCCCGTGGGACCGCGCGCTGGTCGGCGCGCCGGTCGGGCCCGACGCGTTCCACCTCGGGAATTACATCAAGAACATGTTCCTCGACAGCCAGGTGACGGTGGCGATTCTCAGCAATGTCACCCCCGGCACGATCCAGCTCCCTGGGGAGGCGACGCCCCGTCCGCCAAAGACCATCTCGGACTCACTCGCAGGAGCCATCCTCACCGCCGAGCAGACCGTGGCCGTGCGCGACTTCGTGAACCGTATCGCCGGCTCGCCCCGGCTGCTCGGCCACGGGCTCCTGTTCCCGGGCGTCGGCAACCGCGACTACATGCAGTTCCAGATCGAGAACTATAGGCCCGATTCCTGGAAGGGCTACAACATCAACCGGGCCGCGAAGCTCGACTCCGACCCACTGAGCGAGATGCAGCGCTGGCAGCTCGACGACGAGGCGGTCGCATACCCGACCTACGAGCTCATCACGAAGAACAGGGAGATGCTGAAGACGCGCCCCGGCTTCTTCAACATCTGCGTGCACAAGGGACTGACGCCGGACCCCACGCCCGACCCGAAGCTCGGGCATCCCTCCGACGTCCCGAAGGCGGCGAAGGACTGGCCGCACCTGAACTTCATCATCTACCACTCGTGCATCCAACCGCGGTTCTTTTACGCCGAGTCAGCGCGCGCAATCCGCTCGGGTCAGCTGCGCAACGGCGTCCCGGACATCGCCTGGACGACGGCGTTCGCGCAACTGGCGGCCCCGTCCCCCAACGTCTATGGCGAGATCGGAACCACGTTTGCCTCGACGGTGATCAGCTTCCCCACGGTGTGCGCCCATATCCTCGGTCAGCTCCTCAAGTACCTCGGACCGGACCGAATCGCATTCGGGTCGGACTCGATCTGGTATGGCTCGCCGCAGTGGCAGATCGAGGCGCTCTGGCGCTTTCAGATTCCCGACGACATGCGGAAGCGCTGGGGCTATCCCGAGCTCACCGAGGCCGCCAAGCGCAAGATTCTCGGCCTCAACTCCGCGCGCCTGTACGGCCTGTCTGGCGTGAAGGACGCGGTGTCTCGCGGCGCCTACCGCCCGGTGCCGAAGACCTTCGAGTCACTCATCCCTGCCTCACTCAAGACCTTGATGGAGTTTCCCGGGTTTGCCGCGGACAACATCTCGAGGACGCGCACGGAGTACCTGGCGATGGGCGGGGTCCCGAGTCACACGCGTTACGGCTGGGTGCGGAGAGCGTAGCGGACACCGACCGGGTGACGGTCGCCACCTCAGAGACAGGAGGATCGGACGATGCCCCCCAGCAAGCTCGCTCACGTCGTGTTCCAGACCAACCGGATGAAGGAGATGCGCGACTGGTACTGCTCGGTGCTCGGCGGCCACGTGATCTACGAGAATCCGCACCTGTCGTTCGTGACCTACGACGACGAGCATCACCGGGTCGCGTTCCTGGATTTCGGGCCACTCGCGCCCCGAGATATCGAGACCGAGCTTCACGTCAAGGCGACGGAGCCCCCCGGCCTCCATCACGTCGCGTTCACCTTTCCGTCCATGAGTGACTTCCTCGAAAATTACGTGCGTCTCAGAGACCGCGGGGTCCGTCCGTTCTTCTGCGTCAACCACGGCCCCACGACCTCGATGTACTACCGGGACCCGGACGGCAATCGGGTCGAGCTTCAGATCGACAATTTCGCGACCGCCGAAGAAGGGCAGGCATGGATGCACTCGCCGGCGTTCGATCGGAACCCGATCGGTGTCGAGTACGACCCCGACGAGCTCGTGAAGCGGTTCAACGCCGGCGTACCAGTCGCGCAGCTCGTCCTGCGGGACTGAGCCGACGACCAGCACGAGCCGCACAGAGGAGTACGCCTAGCGGCCGTTCGTCTCCTTGCCGCCGGCGATCTTCACGATGTGGGTCTCGAACGTGGGATCGCCCTGGGGATCGAAACGGATGCGGCCGCGCGTGCCGTCCATGTCGGTGGCCGCGATCGCCGCGCGGATCTTGTCGCGATTGAGGCTGCCCGCCCGCCGGATGGCGTCGACGGCGACGAGCGCCGCATCGTACGCTTCGGCGTGGATGTAGTCCGCGTCCTTGCCGTACCGGGCGCGGATCTTTTCCACCAGCTTGCGCGCGACCGGCAACTGACTGCTGGTGGCCGGGCTGAAGTGCGTCGCGTAGTACACGCCCTCTACCGCGTCGCGCCCGAGCTCGATGTACTTCGGGTGGGCGGCGCCGTCACCGCCGAAGATCGGCAGCGTGATGCCCATTTGCTTGGCCTGCTTGGCGATCAGCGCGCCCTCGTGATAGCGCGACCAGTCGAGGATCGCGTCGACGTTCGCGGTCTTGATCTTCGTGAGCTGGGCGGTGAAGTCGACGTCGCCCCGGATGTACTTCTCGTCCACCACGACCTGGATGCCGTGCGTTCGGGCGCGCTCGCTGAACGCGGTGAGGCCCCCCTTCCCGAAGTCGTCGTTGACGTAGATGGCGCCGATCCGCTTCACCTTCGGGAACTTCTGATTCAGGAAGTCGGCGAGATCGCCGGCCAGCTTGGTGTCGGGCACCGCCGACCGGAAGATCCACGGATTGTTCTGCTTCGTGATGCGGGCCGCGGTGGCGGCGACGATGATCTGGGGGACCTTTTCCTGGCCCGTGACCTGGGACACGGCCATGCTGGTCGGGCTGCTGATCCCACCCAGGACCATCACGACCTCGTCCGCGGTGATGAAGCGGTTCACGATGCTCACCGCCTGCTCGGGCTTGCCGGCATCGTCACCGTAGAAGAGCTGGATCTTCTTGCCGAGAAGACCGCCGCTCCCGTTGACTTCCTCGACCACGAGATCGATGGCCTCGCGCTCGCTCTGGCCGTACCCGGCCGCGCCGCCCGTCATCGGCCCGAAGACGCCGATCTTGATCGTCTCCTGGGCGAGCGCCGTGCTGCCGAGCAGGATCACCATCGCCATCGAGATCGCGAGCCAGGTCCGTTGACTCATGTCCGTTCCTCCTTCGCGTTCGAGCTCCCAGGCGGTCAGCGGCCTCGCGTCGCGATGAAGTCGATCTCGATGACCGGGCCGTCGAACATGATGCCGGTGGACGGAATGACGGTCATGACCGGTGGCTCCGGCACCATCCGACGATAGACGCGTTCGAAGCCGCGATAGTCCTGGGTGTCGAGCAGGTAGATGTGAGCGTCGACGACGTGCTCGAGCGAGGAGCCACAGTGCTCCAGGAGCTCTTTGAGCTTACCGAGGACGTATTCGGTCTGGACCTCGATGTCCGAGCCGTAGTAGGGCATCCGCGGGTGGACGCCGTAGACCGGCGTCTTGAAGTCGGTCGCGACCTGGCCGGCCAGGAACAGCCACTCGCCCGCGCGGATGGCCGGCGAGAAATTCACGCCCCGCATGCTCGGGTGGAATTGCTTGTCGAGCTTGATCTCCTCTTTCTGATGCTGGGCGTCGGGGACGAGCGTGATCAGATTCGCGGTCGTCAGCGCCCCCGGCACCATGAACCCCTTGATCTGCATCGAGCTGCGGGGCGGCGGCACGGGCATGTACTGCTTCCAGATCCGGTCGATGGCGTGGAAGTCGTTGCGATCGACGTGGTAGTGCTGCGACTTGACGGCGTTCGCGAGGCTCGTGCCGGCGGCCTTCGCGCACTGCTCCATGTTGCCGAGCACGTAGTTGATCTGGTCTTCGGCGTTGTCGCGATAGTTGGGGAACTGGGGGTCCTTGCCCACCGGGATGCCGGTCTTGAAGTCGGTCGCCGGCAGACCGGAGTGGAACAGGAAGTTCCCGGCCCTCACCGCCTGTGAGCAGTGCTCGCTCGGCGTCGGCACTCCGGCCGGCTGGATCACCTGCTTGCGCACGGTGCCGTCGGGCACGATGCCGATCGCGTACACCTCGACCAGCGCCCCGGGAATGAGCGGGTGCGGACCGACCTCGATCGTCGTCCGCGCCGGCGGATCCTTCGGGAAGAACTCACGCCACACACGATCGAGGCCCGCCAGATATTTCGGATGCTCGAGGAAGACCTCGGTCTTGACGACGTTGTCCAGTCGGCTGCCCGCGGCCTGGAGGATCTCCGACAAATTTTTCAAGATGTACTCGGTCTGCAGCTCGATGTCGGTCGGGCCCGCGAACGGGAAGTTCGGGTTGCCCCGGACGGGGATGCCCGTCTTGAAATCGGTCGCGTAGAGGCCCGAGACGAAGACGTACGGACCGACCTTGATCGCCTGGGGATTGTGCGTGATCGGCTGGGGCGCCTTCGACGTCACGATGACTTCCTTTTTCATCGGATCACCTCGCGGCGAGAGCTCGCCGCTTTCCAGGGGAATTGGCGCGACCTATACCGCTGGAGCGAGAGTCTTGTCAAGACAACGTGCTACGTTCGACGGTCGAAAGGGTATCGGGTGAGGATCATCGCGCACGTCGACATGGACGCGTTCTACGCCGCGGTCGAGGCGCGCTCCAACCCCGACCTTCGCGGCAAGCCGGTCGTGGTCGGCGCCGACCCCAAAGCCGGACACGGTCGTGGCGTCGTGACCGCCGCCAGCTATGAGGCCCGGCGGTACGGCATTCGCTCGGCGACGCCGATCTCGCGCGCCTGGCGCCTGGCCGAGGCCGCGCGGCGTCGCGGCGATCCCGAGACGATCTTCGTTCGCGACAACCGCGCGCTCTATCGGGAGGTGTCGCAGCGGCTCATGACGTTCCTCGCCGGGCGTGCCGACCTGTTCGAGGAGGCGAGCATCGACGAGGCCTACCTCGACCTCTCGTCACTGGGGAGCTTCGACGCGGCCGTCGAGCATGCGCGAGCGCTCAAGGCCGAGATTGGCGCGGCGGAAGGTCTCACGTGCTCGGTCGGCCTCGGGCCCAACAAGCTGATCGCGAAGATCGCCTCCGACCGCGAGAAGCCCGATGGCCTGACGGTCGTCCGACCGGAGGCTGTTCAAGAATTTCTCGACGGCCTGGCCATCCGGGTCATCCCCGGCATCGGTCCGAAGTCAGAGAAGTTCCTCCACCAGCAGGGCATTCGCACGATCCGCGAGCTGCGTGGAGTCGAGCGGGACCGCCTCATCGAGTGGTTCGGCCGCTGGGGCGAAGGACTGCACGCCAGGGCGCGCGGGCTCTCCGAGAGCCCGGTCTCCAACGAGGGGGAGCCGAAGTCGGTCGGCGAGCAAGAGACGTTCGAGATCGACACGCTCGATGCCGACTTCATCCTCGAGCGTGCGCGGGAGCTGGCCCGGAGCGTCTTCGCGCGCGTCGACCGTCACGGATTTCGAGCGTTCCGCACGGTCACCGTGACCGTGCGCTTCGCCAACTTCATGACGTTCAACCGGTCCCACACCCCGCGCGAGCACCTGGGGAGCGAGGAAGCTCTCTACGCTGGGGCCGTGCAGTTGCTGCAGCCGTTTCTCGACGAGCGTGAGAATCCACGGCAGAGGAAAGTCCGGCTGATCGGAATTCGAGCCGAAAAGCTCGTCCGCTGACGAGCGGGTGGCTCGTTACACCAGCAGCGCCAGCGGCTCCTCGATCAGGTCGGCGAGCGCACTGAGGAATTGCGCGCCCCGCGCCCCGTCCAGAACGCGGTGGTCGCACGAGAGCGTCAGCACCATCGTCGGCTGCACGGTGGGCTGACCGTTCAACGCGACGACGCGGTCGGCGATGCGGCCGACGGCGAGGATCGCGGCCTGAGGCGGATTGACGATGGCGTCGAAGGCATCGACGCCGTACATCCCGAGATTGCTGATCGTGAAGCCGCCACCCTGGATGTCGGCGGGCCGCAGCTTGCCCGCCTGGGCGCGGGCGACGAGGTCTTCGCGGCGGCCCGCGATGTCGGCGAGGCTCAGCGTGTCGGCGCGGTGGACCACGGGGACCACGAGGCCGTCCTCGATGGCGACCGCGACGCCGATGTTGATGTCGGCGTTCCGAACGATGCTGCCGTCCTTCCACGACGCGTTGGCGCGGGGATGCTGGACCAGCGCTGCGGCGACGAGCTTCACGAGGAGATCGGTGTAGGTGATCCGGGCGCCGGTCTGCTTGCCGACGCGCTCGCGCCAGGTGATCAGCCGGCTCACGTTGACCTCGCGCACCAGATAGAAGTGGGGCGCGCTGGTCCAGCTCGCCGTCATGCGCTCGGCCATGATGCGCCAGACGTTGCTGACACCGGCGGCTTCGGCCCGCCGCGCTTCCGGCGCCGGCGCAGTCTTCGCAACGCCGACGTCAGCGGCGAGGATGGCGCCGCCCGGGCCCGAGCCGCGAACGATCTTGAGGTCGACCCCGCGCTCGGCCGCCAGGCGCCGCGCCTTGGGCGACGCGGCGGGGAGGCGGAGCGAGGCGCGGCTCTCGACGTAGGCGAGCACGTCGGCCTTCTCGATTCGTCCGCTGGCCGTCTTCATTCGCGTGAGATCGACACCGTGCTGCTCGGCGAGCTTGCGGGCCAGCGGCGACGCCTTCACGGCACCCGCCGCGGCGCTGGTCTCCGCTGGGGCCGTCACGACGGCGCTCGCCGCGGCGGCTGGTGCGGCGGCGGGAGGCGAGCTGGCCGCGCCCGCTTCGCCTGCCGCGAAGATCAGCGCGATCGTCTTGCCCACCGGCACGACGTCGCCAGCCTGGGCGCTGACGTCGCGCAGAATGCCCGACGCCGGCGCCTCGATTTCGACCGTCACCTTGTCGGTTTCGATCTCGACGATGGACTCGCCCTTGATGACGCGGTCGCCGGGCGACTTGATCCAGCGCAGGACCTTGCCGGTCTCCTGCGCCATCTCGAGCGCCGGCATGATGACGTTCGTTGGCATCGGGCTAGGGGATTCTACCGCTCATCCAGGCCCTGAGCTCGGGCGTGGCGGACGTGAAGCGAATCCGGGTCGCGTCGAGGACCTTGCCGTAGATCTCACCGGCCGGATTGCCGAGCGCGCTCGTCGCGACCGTGATCTTGAGGTTGCTCAGGATTGCCAGCGCGAGCGGTGATCGGAGACGGGCCTCGGCGTCCGACACCTCGATGAGATGGCCGTCGTACACCGTGCGCCCGACGAACTTCTCCTCGAGCACCGTGAACTGGACGGCCAGCGGCTGAGCGAGTGGGCGAAGGGGCGCCGACCTCTGCGGGAGCGACAGCGTGAAGGGTTCGCCGATGCCGCCGACCTCGAAGAGCTGCAGGCTCCGCGCGGCGCCCTTTGGCTCGACCTGGAACTGCCCATCGATCCGGAGCGACGCCGCGATCCCCGCACGCGCGGCCTCGGTGATGAGGACCTGGCCCCCGGTCGTGAACGATTCGACGCGCCCGGCCAGGTTCACGTTGGACCCGACCGCGGCGTATTTCGTGCGACGGAGCGATCCGATGTTGCCCACGATCACGCGGCCGGTGTGGATCCCGATGCCCATCTCGAGCTGAATGCCGTTCTTCGCGGCCAGTCGCCCGTTGACGTCGGCCATCGCGAGCTGCATGGCCAGCCCGCACGCCACCGCCTTGGCCGCGTGGTCGGAGCAGGCGACGGGGGCGCCAAAGATGACCAGGATCGCGTCACCGATGATCTCGTCGATGGTGCCCTCGTAGCGGCCGATGACGTCCACCATCGTCTCCAGATAGAGATTGAGGACCTCGATGACGTCGCGAGGGGCCAGGCGCTCGGCCATCGCGGTGAACCCGCGCAGGTCGGACATCAAGATCGTCGCGTCCCGCTCCTCGCCACCGAGCTCCAGGCCCTCGGGATCCCGCAACAGACTCTCGGCGACCTCCTCGGACACGTACCGTCCGAAGGCGCGCCGCACGAGCTCGTGGGCGCGGGCCAGCTCCACGTTCTTCAGCGCGAGGCTTCGGCGGAGCTGATCGACGGTCAGGTGCGTGCTCACGCGGGCCAGCAGCTCGTGGGCGTTGAACGGCTTGCCCACGTAGTCGACCGCGCCCATCTCGAAGCCCTTCACGATGTCGGCGGTGTCGGTCTTGGCCGTGAGGAAGATGATGGGGATGTCGCGCCAGGCCTCGGAGCTCTTGATGCGCTGGCAGGTCTCGAAGCCGTCCAGCTCGGGCATCATCACGTCGAGCAGGATGAGGTCCGGACGGATCTTCGTCAGCGCGTCCAGTGCCTGCTTGCCGTTGGTGGCCACGCTGAGCTGATACCCCTTGCCCTTCAGGATGGCCGCGACGGTCTGGATGTTGGCCGGCGTGTCGTCCACGACCAGGATGCGTTCATTCATCGGCGCGCTCGTCAGAGGCCGTGGACGGTCGCCGCGCGCTCGAGCAACGCCTGGGCCTCGGCGAAGGCATACCCGTGGACGTGCTGCTCGAATTCAGCGAAGTCGTCGTCGCGCAGGAGGAAGCGAAAGGCCTCGCGATGACCGTCCAGGACGTCGGCCGCGGCAGGGTCGAGCTCGCCGAGCTGCTGGCGCATCTGCGCGACAAGGGCTTTGAGAGCCTGCGGATCCGGCAGCGATGCAGGCGAGTGTGCCGGCGACGGCGGGCGGGCGAGCGCGGGGTTCTCACCCAGCGCGGGCCGCAACCGGCCCACCAGTGCGTTCAGCTCATCATCGAGACGTCGTCGCAGGGCCTCGATCCGACCGGCATCGCCACGGCCCGCGATCGCTTGCTCGAGGGCCGCCGCCGCGGCCTGGACGGGGCCGGCGCCGAGATTGCCCGCCACGCCCTTGACCGTGTGAGCCAGCCGCTCGGCCACCGTGGCGTCGCCCGCGGTCAGCGCCTCGCCGATGCGCGCGGGCGCCTGGCCCTGCTGCTCGACGAACTGGCGCAGCAGCTTCAGATAGAGACGGCGGTTGCCCGCGACGCGCATCAGCCCATCCGCCGTGTCGAGCCCTTCGATCGACGGCACTTTCACATCGTCGCCGAGCTCGAGTCCGGCCCGAGCGTCACTGGGCCGACTCGCGACCGCGTCGGGCTCGACGGGCGGGCGGTAGTGATGGCCGAGCGTGTCGAACAGCACGGCGGGATCGATCGGCTTGGCCACGTGGTCGTTCATGCCGGAGGCCAGACACCGTTGCCGCTCCTCCAGCGTGGCATGGGCGGTCATGGCGATGATCGGCAAGCTCGCGAAGCGGCGGTCGGCCCTGAGGTGGGTGGTGGCCTGGAAGCCGTCCATCTCGGGCATCTGGAGATCCATCAACACGAGATCGAACGGGGGCGGCTGCGGGCCGTCCGAGAGAATCTGCACCCCCTCACGGCCGTTGCCGGCGACCCGCACGGTCGCACCGGCGCCTTCGAGCAGCTCGACCGCGATCTGCTGGTTGATCTCGTTGTCCTCGACGAGGAGGATTCGCGCGCGCCGGAGCCGGCCCGCCTGCTCGTTCGCGGGCACGCTGGCGACAGCGCCCCCGTGAGTTGGATCACCGAAGAGGTTCACGAGCGTGTCCACGATCATCGACTTGGTGACGGGCTTGACGAGGAAGCCGTCGAGATGGAGCCGCTCGGCCTCTTCGCGGACTTCCTCGCGGCCGAACGCGGTGACGAGCACGATCGCGGGCTGGTGGGTCAGCGTCTCGTCGCTCTTGATCCGGCGGATCGTCTGGAACCCGTCCAGGCCGGGCATGCGCCAGTCCATGAAGACGAGGTCGTACGGCGCCGTCGCGTCGGCCTGCCCGACGGCCGTGATGGCTTCGGCGCCGGAGGCGACCACGTCGACGCGGCTCACGATGGCCCGCAGTGGCTCTTGCAGGATCTCGCGGGCGGCGGCATTGTCGTCGACCACGAGCACGCGGAGCCGCGAGAGGCGCTCGGGGACGATCCGGCGGGCGGACCGGGCCGCGCTCAGCTCGAACCAGGCGGTGAAGGAGAACGTGCTGCCCGCGCCGGGCTCGCTCTCCAGCCAGATGCGCCCGCCCATCAGCTCGACGAGCCGCCGCGAGATCGTGAGCCCGAGCCCGGTGCCGCCGTGCTTGCGCGTGGTGGACATGTCGGCCTGGGTGAAGGGCTGGAAGAGGCGTGACGCCTGCTCTCGGGTCATGCCGATCCCGGTGTCGCTCACGGAGAACTTCAGCTCGACCTTGTCGCCCGCGCGCTCGAGCAGACCGATCGTGAGCCGGACCTCGCCACGTTCGGTGAACTTCACCGCGTTGTTGACCAGGTTGGTGAGGATCTGTCCGAGACGGAGCGGATCACCGCGCAGGTGCTCGGGGATCGTGCGCGAGACGTCGGCCAGGAACTCCAGCCCCTTGTCGTGGGCCTTCTGGGCGGTGAGCGTGATGACCGAGCTGACGACCTCGTCGATCTGGAAGTCCGTGGTCTCGAGGTCGAGCTTGCCCGCCTCGATCTTCGAGAAGTCGAGGATGTCGTTGATGACGCCGAGGAGCGACGTCCCGGCGTTGTGGACCTTGCTGACGTAGTCGCGTTGCTTGGCGTTGAGCGGAGTCTTCAGCGCGAGATATGAGAGCCCGATGATGGCGTTCATCGGCGTGCGGATCTCGTGGCTCATGTTCGCCAGGAACATCGACTTCATCTCCGTCGCCTCCTCGGCCTTCTGCTTGGCGACGGCCAGCTCCTGCTGCTGCGCGACCAGCTCCTCCTTCTGCGAGAGCAGCTCCTGCTGCGATTGCGTCAGCTCGTCCGTCTGCTCCTCGAGCTTGCGCGCCTGCTCCTGGGTCTGCTCGAGCAGCTCGCGGGTCCGAACGTTCCGCGCGAGGATCTCCATGCTCAGCGCGACGATCGGCAGCAGCTCCTCGACCAGCGCCGTCTCCTTCGCCGCCAGGGGACGGAACGATGCGAACTCCACGACGCCGAGCGCCTCCCCTTGCGAGACGAGGGGCCAGGCGACGACGGACGAGGGCGCCGCCGACCCGAGCCCCGACGAGATGCCGAGGTAGTCCGGGGGCAGATCGGTCAGGGCAATGGCCTGGCGATCCCGCGCGCACTGGCCGATGAGGCCGTCGCCGAGCGCGAACGACGGCCGGGCCGCCTGGCGCTCACCCAGGCCGTAGCTGGCGATCAGCTTCACGCGCTGCTCGGCGGCGTCGACCCTGTAAACCGCTGCGACGCCACCGCCGAGCGCCGGCACCAGGCCCGAGAGCACGTGCTGGCCCAGATCGGCGAACGTCGTCGCGCTCTGCAGCTCGGCCGAGATCCGCGCGGCGTTGGTCTTGATCCAGCGCTGCTCCTCCATGGAGGCGGCGCCGCGCTTGAGGACCTCCACCGACCGCGCGAGGGATCCCGTCTCGTCGACCTCGTGCGTGAAGGGCACGGCCTGGGCGAAGTCGCCCTTCGCGATCGCCTCGACCGACGTCTGCAACCCGTGCAGCGGCCTGACGATGCGTCGATAGGTCACGAGTCCGAGGGTGGCCGACAGGGCGAGCGCGAGCAGCACCGCCAGCAGTAGAGCGCGGCTCGCTCTCTGGATGGTGACGATGGTGGCGTCTCCCGCCTCCTTGGCGATGGCCTGATTGTGGTGCGTCCAGTCGGCCAGCAATGAGTTCACCTGCTCGCCGAGCGGCGCCAGGCCACGGGTCAGGTGCGCCACCGCCGCCCGTTGGTCGCCGGCCGCGGCCAGGGCCATCGCCTGCTCGGCGCCCGCGATCCACTCACGGGTCCGCTCTCGTAATTCTGCCGTCAGTGCGCGATCGCGTTCGTCGGAAACGAGCGTGTCCGCATACTGGCGCAGGAGGCGGGCCACCTCCGTCTTCCGCCGTTCGACGGCCGTCTGGAGCTCGCTCCGGCTCTTCGCGTCGTCGACCAGCAGATAACTGCGAGCGTCGGCCCGCAGATCGGAGAAGGTCTGCATGATGGTCGCCGCGACCGCCAGGCTGCTGATCTGGGTCTCGGCCACGAACCGTCCGCGCTCGTCGATCCGGTCGAGCTCCATCTTCGTGAACACGCCGAGGCCCACCAGGGTGGCGAGGGGAATGCTCAGCAGGAGGAGGAGGCGCTTGGCGATCGTCATCGGGCAGAGCCCTGGCGCGACGCGGATGCCCTGCCAGCCGCAGAGCGACGCGTGTAGGCGCCGTTGCCGCGGTCCACGAAGAGCTCCGCCGCCCCGCCGAGGTGCTCGCTCGGATCGAGCAGCAACAGGCCGCCCGGCTCGAGCATCGAGGCGATGCGTTCGAGCACGGCGTAGCGGTGGCCGGCCTCGAGGTACATCAGCACGTTGCGACAGAACACCACGTCGAAGATCCCATCGAGC
Organism: Candidatus Rokuibacteriota bacterium; assembly: GCA_003220615.1. Classification (GTDB taxonomy): domain Bacteria; phylum Methylomirabilota; class Methylomirabilia; order Rokubacteriales; family CSP1-6; genus 40CM-68-15. The sequence continues at coordinate 23,592 of QHTB01000201.1, read as the reverse complement.
GGCCACACGAGATCGGCCAGGTTCACCCGACGGAATTCCACCAGCCGTCGCGCCGCCGGCACGAGACGCCGGCTTCCGCCGCCGGTGGGCTCGCCGACGAACCGCGCCTGCTGGGCCGGCTCGAGCGCCGCGAGCGCAGCGCCGGCGTACTCGGCCTCGCGGGCGACGGCCAGCGCCGCCTCGTCGATGTCCGTCGCCAGGATCGTCACAGCCGGATCGTCACGTCGGAACACGTCGATCACGGCCATCGCGAGCGAATAGGGTTCCTCACCCGTCGCCGCCGCCGCCGACCAGAGCCGCGCCGAGCCGCGTCGATGCACGGCCCACAGCGCGTGCTCGGCGGCCAGGTGGAAGTGCCAGGGGTGGCGGAAGAACCCGGTGAAGTTCGTGGTGAGGAGCTCGATCAAGCGGCGGCGGGCGTCGGTATCGCCGTCCTCCGCCGCGTCGAGCAACGCGTCGAGCGAGTCCTGCCCGATGAGCCGGTCGCTTCGGCGCTGGAGCAGCTCACGATGACGATCGAACAGCTCGATGCCGGCCAGCCCGAGCGCCAGGCGCCGCGCCCGCTCGAACTGTGCCTCCGTCAGCAACTTACGCCTTTCCGCAGAGCGCCCTGGCGGTCTCGAACACGGTTTTCTCGGACGGCACCGTGAGGTCCTCGAGCACGGGCGAGAACGGCACCGGGACGTCCATGGCCCCGATGCGCTTGACCGGCGCGTCGAGGTGATAGAAGGCGCCCTCGGCGATCACCGACGCGATCTCGGCCGTGGTGCCGTAGCGCTCGTAGCCTTCGTCCACCACGATCGCGCGCGAGGTCTTCTTGGCCGAATCGATCAGCGCCTGCTTGTCCAGGGGATACGTCGTGCGCGGGTCGATCACCTCGGCACTGATCCCGATCTCCTCGAGCATCTTGGCGGCGCCGAGCGCGACGGTCACCATGCTGCTCGTCGCGACGATCGTCACGTCGGTGCCGGCGCGCTTGACCTCGGCCACGCCGAACGGGATCGTGTAGTCCTCGGCGGGCACCGGGCCCTTCACGCGGTACATCATCTTGTCCTCGAAGATGACCACCGGGCTGTCGTCGCGGATCGCGGTCTTCATCAGGCCCTTGGCCTCGTACGGGCCCGACGGCAGCGCGACCTTGAGGCCGGGAATGTGGCTCACCCACGCGTGGAGCGACTGCGAATGCTGGGCGGCCGAGCGTCGCGTGGCGCCGAGCGTGGTGCGGAAGACGATCGGCACCTTGATCTTGCCGCCCGACATGTAGTGCGCCTTGGCGGCCTGGTTGACCATCTGATCCATGGTCAGCGTGATGAAGTCGCCGAACATCACGTCGACGATCGGACGCATGCCGGTCATGGCGGCGCCGACGCCGATGCCGGCATACCCGGGCTCCGAGATCGGCGTGTCGATGATCCGGTCCGTCCCGAACTCCTGCACCAGCCCCGTCAGCGTCTTGAAGGGATGGCCGGCCTCGGCGACGTCCTCGCCGATCAGGAACACGCGCGGGTCGCGCCGCATCTCCTCCGCGATCGCTTCCTTCACCGCCTCGCCGTACGTCAGCTCTCGCTCACCCATGACCATCCCTCCTACGGCACGCGCAGGACCAGCTTGCCGAAGAAATCGCGTCCGGCCATCACCTCGTGAGCCTTGGCCGCGTCGGCGAGATCGAACGTCCGCCCGACCACGCCGCGCAGGCCGCCGTAATGCACCATGTGCATCATCGCGGCGAAGCTCCGCCGACTCCGGGCGCCGCTGCCCATGAGGGTCAGCGGACGCGACTGGAGCAGGCCGACGCCGAACGGGATCGTGTAGTCCTCGGCGGGCACCGGGCCCTTCACGCGGTACATCATCTTGTCCTCGAAGATGACCACCGGGCTGTCGTCGCGGATCGCGGTCTTCATCAGGCCCTTGGCCTCGTACGGGCCCGACGGCAGCGCGACCTTGAGGCCGGGAATGTGGCTCACCCACGCGTGGAGCGACTGCGAATGCTGGGCGGCCGAGCGTCGCGTCGCGCCGAGCGTGGTGCGAAAGACGATCGGTACCTTGATCTTGCCACCCGACATGTAGTGTGCCTTGGCGGCCTGGTTGACCATCTGATCCATGGTCAGCGTGATGAAGTCGCCGAACATCACGTCGACGATCGGACGCATGCCGGTCATGGCGGCGCCGACGCCGATGCCGGCATACCCGGGCTCCGAGATCGGCGTGTCGATGATCCGGTCCGTCCCGAACTCCTGCACCAGCCCCGTCAGCGTCTTGAAGGGATGGCCGGCCTCGGCGACGTCCTCGCCGATCAGGAACACGCGCGGGTCGCGCCGCATCTCCTCCGCGATCGCTTCCTTCACCGCCTCGCCGTACGTCAGCTCTCGCTCACCCATGACCATCCCTCCTACGGCACGCGCAGGACCAGCTTGCCGAAGAAATCGCGTCCGGCCATCACCTCGTGAGCCTTGGCCGCGTCGGCGAGATCGAACGTCCGCCCGACCACGCCGCGCAGGCCGCCGTAATGCACCATGTGCATCATCGCGGCGAAGCTCCGCCGACTCCGGGCGCCGCTGCCCATGAGGGTCAGCGGACGCGACTGGAGCAGGCCGAGATTGAACGGGATCTGGCTCCCCGAGGTCGTGCCGGTGATGACGAGCCGGCCGCCGGGCTTGAGGCTCGCGAGACTCTCGTCCCAGACCGTCGCGCCGACGCAATCGAAGACGACGTCCACGCCGCGGCCGTCGGTCAGCTCCTTCACGCGCTGGCTGAACTTCGGCGTGGCGGTGTAGTTGATCACCTCGTCGGCGCCAAGCTCCTCGGCCTTCGCGAGCTTCCAATCGCTTCCCGCCGTGACGATGGCGCGCGCGCCGATGGACTTGGCCATCAGCAATCCGAAGCTCCCGACGCCGCTGCCGACCGCCTGGATCAGGATGTCCTCCCAGGGCTGGAGCTGGACGCGCTCGATCAGGCAGTGCCAGGCGGTGTGACCGGCCAGCGGCAGCGTCGACGCCTCGTCGAACTCCATCCAGTCGGGGATGCGCTGAAGGTTGACCGCGGGGACCTTGCAATACTGAGCGTGCCCGCCGTCCAGCTCGCCGCCGAGCCGCTTCTGTCTCTCGCAGAACTCGTCGCGCCCGAGCGCGCAGGGCGTGCAGGCGCCACACTTGACGCGATTCTCGACGACGACCCGGTCGCCTTCCTTCCATCCGGTGACGCCGGGTCCGAGCCGCGCCACCTCACCGGCGATGTCGAGCCCCAGGATGCGCGGGAGCGTGCCGGTGGCCGAGCGTCCGGCGCGGATGCTGAGGTCGGCGTGGTTGAGCGCCGTCGCGCGGACGCGGACGACGACGTCGCCCGGCCCGGCGTCCGGATCTGGGCGGTCGCCGAAGATGAGCCTGTCCGGGCCTCCTGTTTCGGCGATGTAGACGGCTTTCATGCGGCGGACACCTCGTCGAGAAATTTGCGCAGCACCACGAGCAGACCAGCCGGATTGTCGCCCTGCACGGTGTGGCCGGCGTGCTCCACTTTGACCCAGCGGCCGTCGGGGAGAGCGTTGGCCAGGCGCTCGGCGTCCTCGTCGTGGAACACGTCGCTTTCGGCTCCGCGCACCACCAGCGTCGGACACGCGACCTTGGCCACCGCTGACCACAGGAGCTGGCGGCGGCGCTCGTAGGCCGCCTGGTCGAAGCGGCCGCGGTGCCGCTGGTCGTACTTCCACATCCACTTGCCGTCGGGCATGCGGCGGAGGTTGTGGAGCAGGCTCCGGCGCAGGAGCGTGGCGTCGCGGCGCGGATTGAAGCTGAGCGCCCTGGCCACGAAGTCTTCCACCGAATCGAGCGGCGTGGCCTCCGACGTGAACGCGGCGATCTTCCTCACGCCGGCCTGACGAACCTCCGGGCCGACGTCGACGATCACGAGCCCGGCCAGGCGCTGGCTGTGCGCACTGGCCCAGGCCAGGGCATTGACGCCGCCGAGCGACATGCCGACGAGGACGAAGCGATCGAGCCCGAGGCGATCGACGAAGGCGTCGATGTCGGCGGCGTGACTCTCGATGCCGTAATCCATCTCCGGCGACCACTCGCTGTCGCCGTGGCCCCGCTGATCGAGGGCCAGGCAGTGGCGCTCGGTTCGGAGCGAGGCGCAGACGAGGTCCCAGGTGTGGGCGTTGAGCCCGCCACCGTGCAGGAACAGCATCGGCGGCCGGCCGCGCGTGCCCCAGTCGAGATAGTGAAAGCGCATCCCGCGCAGCACGACGTGGTGCGACGCGGGCAGGACCAGCTCGGGAAGCGTCAGCCCGGCGGTGGCCGACGCCACCGCCAGGTGCTCACGGAACTCGTCGGGGCTGAGGCTCACTTGACCTCTTTCAGGAGCGCGCACGTGACCAGCGCGTGAGCCGGGTCGAGCGCCTCCTGGGCCATGAAGACCTTCTGCACGACGCCCTGGCGATCGATGACGAACGTCGTCCTGCGCGCGATGACCGACTGCTCGTCGAAGACGCCGTAGGCCTTGCTGATGTCTCGCCTGGCGTCGCTCAAAATGTTGAACGGTGCTCCCAGCTTCTCGGCGAACGCGACGTTGGCCCAGACGCTGTCGACGCTCATGCCGAGGATCACCGTGTTGTTCGAGTTGAACTCGCCGGTGTTTTCCCGGTACTTCGTCATCTCGGTCGTGCAGCCGGGCGAGAACGCCGCCGGGAAGAAGGCGAGGACGACGTTCTTCTGTCCCCGGAACTCGCTCAGCTTGACGGTCTTCCGGTCACGACGGCCGTTGGCGTCGGCGGCCGTCAGATAGTTGGCGGTGAAGTCCGGCGCCACGTCGCCCGTCCTGACGCTCGGAGGCGGAGGAGGGGTGGCGGAGGGCGCCTGGGCGCCAGCCACCGTCGTTGTCAGCACGCACAGGGCGAAAGCCAGGGACACGGTTCTCATGGAGTTCCTTTCACGCCACGTCAGGCATCGACAGCCCTCGCTCCGAAGAACCAGGAGAGGCTGCTTCAGTCTGCACGCGGAGTCAAGGCGGCCCGCCACGTGTCTAGCGCGTCACGGTCAGCTTCTCGTAGAGCGCGCTGAGGATCTCGTCGATCCCGGCGGAGGCCCACACGTCGAAGAACGGCGATTGCTGCATGGCGAGGAACTCGCGCCGATCGCGGTCTCTCGCCTGTTCTTCTGTCTCGCCGGGCCGGGCCGACTGCTGGTGTCCGCGGATGAGGTCCTTGCGGTAGATGGCGGGGTACTCGATGTAGCGGTGCAACTCCTGGAAGTCCTTCGTGTAGAAGACCGCGACGAGCAGCGATGCCCACTCGGCGCCGTTCTTCTTGTTCAGGAACTCCAGCATGAGGTCGTGATTGCCGTCGGGATAGGCGGTGGGATCGGGGCGCCGCGTGCCGAGGATCTTCTTGCCGTCACGGTTGAAGATCCGCAGCTCCAGCCCGCCGGCCTCGGCCAGCCGGGCCAGCATCGGCACGTCGCGCCGGCAGTCGGAGGACCAGTCCTCGGAGATCACGAGAATCTTGGCCGGCCCGTTGGGCTGCGCGGCGAGCCACTTGATGGCGGCGGTCTGCTGATCCGTCAGGCGCGCCCGAGCGTAGCGCTCGCGGAAGATCCCGCTGTTGTCCTTGCGGGCGACGGCCTTCGACCCGCCGTCGGAGAAATACCCGCCCCACGCCTCGCGGGCGAGGTTCTCGGCGCTGCCGGCGTACTTCACGTACTCGTCGAAGGTCCTGCCCCTGGCGAACCGCTCGGGGGTGACGACACTCTTGGCCACGTTGTCCTCCTTGCGTTTGAGAACCCTGCGTCACGCGCGAAACGAGGCGTGATCCACCGTCCACCGCTTGAGCAGATCGGGATCGGGCTCTTGCGCGATGCCGGGCACACGTGACGTCGCGATCTCGCCACGGCCGCTCAGGACGATCTCGGGCTTGCCCAGGTCGTCCCGGTAGAAGTAGGACGACGGGAAGATGTCGCCGGCGTAGGTGAAGTTCGGTAGCGTCGCCAGCTCGGCGCAGATCGCTCCGCCGATGGCGGTCTCGAGCATCCCGCCCACCCAGCAGGGCACGGAGTGCTGGGCACAGTAGGCCTGGATGTCGCGCGAGGCCGTCAGCCCGCCCACGCGAGCCACCTTGATGTTGATCACGCGGCAGGCCTTCATCTGGATCGCAGCCTTCACGTGGGCCAGGCTCAGCGCGCTCTCGTCCAGGCAGACCGGCGTCTCGATCCGCGACTGAAGCTCGGCGTGATTGACCAGGCTCAAGCCGTCGTCGGCCAGCGGTTGCTCGATCATGGCGAGGCGATAGCGGTCGAGCGTGCGGAAGAGATCGAGGTCGGCGAGCGTGTACGCGGCGTTGCAATCGATGTGGAACGTGAAGCTCGGAAACGTGGACCTGACCGCGGCGACCATGTCGAGGTCCCAGCCGGGCCGGAACTTGAGCTTGATCCGCGGGAAGCCCTGGGCGATCGCTTCGTCGATCTTCTTCATCAAGATGTCGAGCGAGTCCTGGACACCGAAGTCGGCGCCGACGGCGACGCGATCGCCCGTGCCACCGAGGGCCACGTGCAGCGGCACGCCCTGGCGCTTGGCCTCCAGCACCCACCAGGCGATCTCGAGCGCGGCCCGCGCGAACTGGTTGCCCTTCACGAAGTCGAGACGGCCGAGCAGGTCCTGCGCCGTGCGGATGTCCTGGCCGATGATGCGGCCGGCCATGTGCTCACGCACCGTGTGGAAAGTCGCCAGCGTGTGCTCGGCGGAATAGTTGGGAATGTAGGGCGGGCAGCTCTCTCCCCAGGCGTGGTGCCCCTGGCTCTCCATCCGCACCAGCACGGTGTCGGTGTCGTGCTGATCGCCGTAGGAGGTCTTCCACACGAACGCCAGCGGCACCCGCACCCGGTAGATCTCGATGGACTCGATCATCATGAACAAGCGCCTCCACACGCCACCCGGCGATTCCCGTCGAGGCTGAGGCAGCCGGGGCCCGGAGTCAAGGAGGTGCTATGATCCCGCGGCGATGACCGCGACACACGGTGAGCCGTTCGACGGCGAGGGCATGGCGGGTCGTCTCGTCCTCGTGATCGACGCCACGGTCCCCGCGGCCGTGCATCAGGCCTCTGCCACGCTCGCCGCGAGGCTCGCCGACGAGGCAGGCCTGCCCGTGACCGTCGCCACCGCGCCCGTCGATCGTCTCGACGCGCTTCGAGACTCGCTTGGCCGTGACGCCGACGTTCGCCGTCGCGAGTACGCGCCGACGCCGCGCGCGGACGCATCCCAGCCGATGTCGTCGGCGCCCTTCCTCTGGCGCCGTGACGGCCGTCCCGACTGGGGCAGCATGTGGACCACGTTCTGCGAGCTCGCGCTCTACGGCGGGCCGCCTCAGCGCGGGCCGGAGAGCCCGCTCAGGGCCCCGACCAATCCGGCCGATTCCGGCCGCGAGATGCTCGCCGAGATGCAGCGAGGGATCTGGGAGACGACGGGGCTCTACGCGGAGTCGATCGAGCCGGGGTGGCTCGCCGTGACCTGCGAGTCGCCGACGATGGCCGCGTGGATGTGCGCGGCGATCATCCTCGAGAACGTCGACGCGCGCGTCGACGAGGAGCGGCTCGTGCTGCCGGCGGGGCCCGACTACCAGTTGAAGGACGAGGTGAAGAGCATCATCACCGTGGTCGCCAAGACGCATCACTACTGGCAGGCGCACGTCACGGGCGCCGCCGAGCGCGGGTGAGCGCGTGCGTTATCCGTTCCGCTGCACGGTGTGCGGGCTCGAGTTCGACGTGTCGCGGCCGGCTCGCGATGCGGCCGCCGAGGCGTCGTGTCCGGCCGATGGTGCTGCGGCGGTGCGCGTGTTCACGGTGCCCTCGATGAACTTCAATCGCCCGCCGTCCACCACGCCCTCACCGCCGTCCAGCGGGTTCTCGCACTCCGGTCATTCGCACGGCCCGGGCACGGGCCACCACTCGCACTGACGTGAGCCAGTACTCGGACCCGACCCGGTTCGGCCGGATCAATCCACCGAACGACGCGTGGCTGGCCAAGCAGCCGCCCGAGCCGATCCTCGAGCCCGAGCTGCCGATCATCGACACCCATCATCATCTGTGGGTGCGGCCGGACCACCGCTACCTGTTGGACGAGCTGCTCGCCGACCTGCGCACCGGCCACAACGTGATCGCCACCGTGTTCGTGGAATGCCACGCGATGTACCGCGCTCGCGGGCCGGTGGAGCTCCGGCCGATCGGTGAGACCGAGTTCGTCGCTGGGATCGCCGCGATGAGCGACAGCGGCCTCTACGGCCCGACGCGTGTCGCCGCGGGCATCGTGGGTTTCGCCGATCTCACGCTCGGCGATCGAGTCGAGCCCGTGCTGGAGACGCAGATCCGCGCCGGCGGCGGGAGATTTCGCGGCGTGCGTCACTCGGCGGCGTGGGATGCGAGCGACGTGATCGGCAATAGCGCCGTGGCCACGGGCCCGCATCTGATGCAGCGACCGGACTTCCGGGCCGGCCTGGCCCGGCTGATGGCGCTCGACCTGTCCCTCGACGCGTGGGTCTTCCATCCCCAGCTCGCCGATGCCGTCGACCTCGCTCGCGCGTTTCCGAGGGCGAACATCATCGTGGGCCACGTGGGTGGTCCGCTCGGCTACGGTCCGTATGCGGGCAAGCGGGACGCGGTGTTCGCCGCGTGGAAGGCCGGGATCATCGAGCTCGCCCGGTGCCCGAACGTGGTCATGAAGCTCGGCGGCATGATGATGCGCCTGGCCGCCTACGATTACGGTGCGCGGCCCGCGCCGCCCTCCTCGGCCGAGCTGGCGGATTACTGGCGGCCGTATGTCGAGACGTGCATCGAACGCTTCGGTGCGGCCCGCTGCATGTTCGAGAGCAACTTCCCGGTGGACAAGATGGGTATCGGCTACGCCGCGCTCTGGAACGCCTTCAAGCGCATTGCCGCGCGCTCATCGGCCGACGAAAAGCTGGCGCTGTTCAGCGGGACGGCGCGGCGGGCCTATCGACTGGATCCGCTCTTGTCCTCCAGCTCCGCCCAGCGCGCGTAGAGTCGGTCCACTTCCGCCCGCGCGGCGTCGAGCGCCGCATAGCGCTGCTGCAACGCCGTCGGATCGGAGACGATGGCCGGGTCTTCCGCCTCGCGCTGGCGGGCCTCGACGGCGCCTTCGGCATCCAGGATCGCCTGTTCCATGCCGTCCCACTCACGCTGCTCGCGATAGCCGAGGCGCCTGGGCCGCGCCCGCTCGCGCTCGGGCGGCTTCTCGGTGGTCTTGCGCGGCGTCGGCGCGGCGGTGCTGCGGGCCGCTTCCCACTGCGAATAGTCGGCGAACGTCGTCGCACCGCCGAGGCCGTCGAGGGCGAGGATCACCGTGGACACGCGCTCGAGCATGAAACGGTCGTGGGTGACGAGGACGAGCGCGCCGTCGAATTCGGCGAGGCTGTCCTCGAGGACCTCGAGCGTCGGAATGTCGAGGTCATTGGTGGGCTCGTCGAGGATGAGGAGATCGGCGGGCTCGCGCATCAGGCGCGCGATGAGGATGCGGGCCTGCTCGCCGCCCGACAGCCGGCCGACCGGCACCTCGAGCTGCTCGGGCCGGAACAGAAAGCGCTTGGCCCACGACGCGACGTGGACGCTCCGGCCCCGCCACGCGACGGAATCGCCCTCGGGAGCGAGCGCGCGGCGCAGGCTCTGGTCGGGGTCGAGGCCGCCGCGCTCCTGCTCGAAGCGCACGACCCGCAGGCCGTCAGCGCGCTCGATCTCGCCGGCGTCGGGGGAGAGCTCACCGGCGAGCAGATTGAGGAGCGTCGTCTTGCCGCTTCCGTTCGGGCCGATCAGCCCCACGCGCGTGCCCGGGGAGATGACGAGGTCGAGGTGGCTCACGAGCTGTCGTCCGCCGAGTGATTTCGTCAGGCCGCGCGCGACCAGCAGCCGGCGCGTCCGGCGCTGCGAGGCGGTGAAGTCGATGCCCGCCGTGGCTGTCACCCCGCGCGCCCGGCTGTCCTCGAGCTCTTCGATGAGCCGTCCCGCCTCCTTGATGCGGCCCTTCGCCTTCGTGGACCGCGCCTTGGCGCCGCGGCGGAGCCATTCGATCTCGCGCCTCACGGTGTTGGCCAGCGATTCCTGGTAGGCGGCCTGCCCGCGCAGGAACGCGTCGCGGCGCGCCAGGAACTCGCTGTAGCTTCCGTCGGTCTCGAACACGCCAGCCGGGTAGGCGCGATTCAGCTCGAGCATGCGCGTGGCCACGTGCTCGAGGAAGTAGCGGTCATGGCTGACGATGAGACAGGCGCGCGCCCGCTCGCTGAGGACGCTCTCGAGCCAGAGGATGCCCTCCACGTCGAGGTGGTTGGTCGGCTCGTCCATCAGGAGGACGTCGGGTGCGGCCGCCAGCTCACGGGCGATGGCCAGGCGCTTCTTCCAGCCGCCCGACAGCGCATCGACGCTGGCGTGGCCATCGGCGAAACCCGCGCGGCCGAGCGCCTGGGCGATGCGGCCGGGCCGGTCGTCCTCGTCCACGTCGGGCAGCGCCGCCGTCAAGACCTCGGCAACGGTGAGATCGTCGGCAAACACCGGATCCTGCGGCACGTAGCCGAGGCGGACGCCACCGCGGAGCGAGCGTGCGCCGCCGTCGGGGGTCGTCACGCCGGCGAGGATCTTGAGGAGAGTGGATTTGCCGGAGCCGTTGGGTCCGACGAGACCGGCCTGGTCGCCTTCGAACAACCCGAGCGACAGATCGTCGAAGAGCGACCGAGTTCCGTAGGTCTTGCTCACCGACTCACAACTGAGCAGGAGCGGCCGGGCCATTCGACGTCACTTCTTCTTCTTCTGCTTCGGCTTCTTCTTCTCCTTCTGCATGCTCTTGCCCTTCGCCATTGGCTCACCTCCTCTCTCGAGTCTCTTCGATCATTATAAGCGTTCGCCTCACGCGGCCCGAATTTCGCGGTGCGGTCTCACGCGTAGACGTCCTGATCGACCTGATTCGCCTCGGGGTAGGGCGCGGCCAGCGCAAACTGCACGCCGGTGTCGATCTCCGCCTTCACGTCGGTCTCGATGCGCTCGAAGACGCTCGCGTCGACGAGCCGCTGGGCGGTGAGGCGCTGGGCCAGCGTCTGGAGCGGATCGTACTTGCTCATCCACTCCTTCTCTTCCTCGCGCGTGCGGTACTCGCGGTTGACGTCGCCCACGTGGTGGCCATGGTAGCGGTAGGTCTTGCACTCGAGGAACGCCGGCCCTTCGCCGCGACGCGCCCGCTCCACCAGCTTCCGCATCGTTGCGTTGACGACCTGGACGTCCTGACCGTCGACCGTCTCGGCGTGGATGCCGAAGGCCCTGGCCCGGGCCAGGATCTCGCCGGCGATGGTGTCACCGCAGGGCGTGTACTCGCCGTACAGGTTGTTCTCGCACACGTAGATGACGGGGAGCTTCCAGAGGGAGGCCATGTTCATCGACTCGTAGAGCAACCCTTGCCCCAGCGCGCCGTCGCCGAAAAAGCACGCGGCGACCTGGCCGCTGCCGCGCATCTTCGCCGAGAGCGCGGCCCCGGTCGCGATACCGGTCGAGCCACCCACGATGGCGTTGGCGCCGAGGTTGCCGGTCTCGGGATCCGCGATGTGCATGGAGCCGCCCTTGCCCCGGCAGTAGCCCGGCTCCTTGCCCAGCAGCTCCGCGAACATCCGGTTGACCGAGGCGCCCTTGGCCAGGCAGTGGCCGTGGCCGCGGTGGGTGCTGGTGATGAAGTCGTCCCGGCGCAGGGCCTCGCAGACCCCGACGGCTACGGCCTCTTCCCCTATATAAAGGTGGGCCAGGCCGGGCATCTTGGCGCTCTTGTAGAGCTCGTTGACCTGCTCGTCGAAGGCGCGAATCTTGGCCATCTGGCGGTACATGTGGAGGTTCTGCTCCAGCTCCAGCCGGGGCTCCATCGTCTGAGTGCTCATGGCTCCTCCCTGAGGGACTAGGCGAGGCTGCTTCAGTCCGCGCACAGAGTCAAGACGTCCGGGGACTTCACACGTGAGATAAGCTACGCGAATCGCCATGGACGCTGTCGTCGACGTTCTGGTTCAGTACGGCTACGTGGTCGTGTTCGGCTGGGTGTTCGCCGAGCAGATCGGGCTGCCGCTTCCCGCGGTGCCGGTCCTGCTCGCCGCCGGCGCGGTCGCCGGCAACGGGCGGCTGAGCGTGGCGCTCGTGCTCGTCCTCGCCGCGGTCGCCTCGCTGGTGAGCGACACCATCTGGTACTGGATCGGCCGGGTGCGCGGGGGCCGGGTCCTCGGCTGGCTGTGCCGCATCTCGCTCGAGCCCGACTCGTGCGTGCGACGCACCCAGCGGCTCTTCAGCGCCCGAGGTGCGCGCTCGCTGCTGATCGCCAAGTTCGTGCCCGGGTTCAGCACGGCGGCGCCGCCGCTGGCGGGGATCGTGAGGATGCCCGTGCTCCAGTTCCTCGCGTTCACGGGCCTCGGTGGCCTGATCTGGGCGGGCCTCTTCGTCGGCGTCGGCTGGCTCGCCGCCTACCAGCTCGAGGCGGTGGCGAGCTACGCCGAGCGCTTCGGGCACGGGGTGGGCGCGCTGGCCGTTGCGGCGATCCTCGGTTACGTCGCGTGGAAGTTCATCATGCGCCAGCGATTCCTCCGGAAGATCCGGATCGCGCGAATCACGCCCGAAGAGCTTAAGACCAAGCTGGACGGGCACGAAGACCTGATGCTGGTGGACCTGCGCGACTCGATCGATTTCGAGACGGAGCCGTCGATCATCCCGGGCGCGCTCCACATGACGACCGAAGAGCTGGAGGCGCGCCATCACGAGATCCCGCGCGAGCGCGAGATCGTGCTCTATTGCACCTGACCCAGTGAAGCGTCCAGCGCCCGGGTGGCGCTCCTCCTCAAGCGTCGCGGCATCGAGCACGTGCGTCCCCTCGCCGGCGGCTTCTACGCGTGGCGAGATCGTGGGTACCCGATGATGGCCCTCGCCCCCGCGGCCAGTCGGGACGGTCATGCCTGATCCGATCCTGCTCCTGGTCGACGACGATCCGGAGACGCTGGCGTCGCTGGCCTCGGCGCTCGAGCGACGGTTCGGCGCCGACTATCGCGTTCTGACCGAGCGCTCGCCGACGTCGGCGCTGGCACGTCTCGAGCAGGCGTGCGAGCGCGGGGAGGACGTCGCGCTGGTCGTGGCGCACCTGTGGGCGCCCGAGATGACCGGCCTCGATCTCCTCGCTCGCGTGCACGATCTCTGCCCGCGAGCCTCGCGCTGCGTGCTGGTCAGCTACGGCGACGGCCCGGCCTACCAGCACGTGCGGCGTGCGTTCGTGCTGGGCCAGCTCGATACGTACTTGCTGAAGCCGTGGGGCGATCCGGAAGAGCGGCTCTATCCCGTCGTCAGCGAGATCCTCGGGAGCTGGGCCCGGAGCGTTCGGCCACGCGTGGCGCTTCTGCACATCGTCGGCGAGCGCTGGGCGCCCCGCAGTCACGAGATGCGGGATCTCCTCGAGCGCAGCTCGTTCCCGTACAGGTTCTACTCTCACGACTCCGACGAGGGCCAGCGTCTGCTGCGAGACGTCGGGCACGCGGGCGGATTGCCGGCCGTGATCTTCGGTGACCGCTGCTTGACGGACCCGACGAACCTCGAGATCGCGCGGATGCTCGGCGTCAAGACGGAGCCCGAAGGCGGCCTCTACGATGTCGTCGTCGTCGGAGCAGGGCCGTCGGGTCTCGCCACGGCGGTCTACGCGGCGGCGGATGGGCTGAGGACGCTCGTCGTCGAGCGTCAGGTGGTCGGCGGCCAGGCGGGAACCAGCTCGATGATCCGCAATTACCTCGGATTCCCCAGAGGCATCAGCGGCGCCGAGCTGGCCGCGCGAGCCCACGAGCAGGCGATTTCGCTCGGCGTCGAGTTCCTGTTGATCCGTGAGATCACCGGCCTCGCCGCGCGCGGGCCGGAGCGGATCGTCACCCTGGCCGAGACCATCGACGTCAGCACGCGAACGGTCGTCATCGCCACGGGTGTGTCCTACAACCGTCTCGAGATCGACGGCCTCGACGGCCTCCTCGGCAAGGGCGTGTTCTATGGCGCGGCGACCGCCGAGGCTCCGGCGTTCGCGGGCCGACACGTCTTCGTCATCGGCGCCGGGAACTCGGCGGGGCAGGGCGCGGTGCACCTGGCGCGCTACGCGGCCAGCGTCACGCTCCTGATGCGGGGCGCGTCGCCGACCATGTCGGACTATCTCGCCAGGCAGATCGAGCGGGCGAGCAACATCCAGGTGCGCCTGAACACCGAGCTGCTCCGCGTCCACGGTCGGCGTCGCCTCGAGGCCGTCGAGGTCAACGACACGCTGCGTGGGACGGGGGAATCGCTGCCGGGATCAGCGTTGTTCGTGTTCATCGGCGCCGGGCCGCACACGTCGTGGCTGGAAAAGGTCGTCCAGCGGGACGAGCAGGGGCACATCCTGACCGGGCGACACGTCGTCCGCGGCGCCGGCGGTCTACCGAGGTGGGACGAGGATCGCGAACCCTACGTGCTTGAGACGAGCCTGCCTGGTGTCTTCGCGGCGGGTGACGTCCGCCACAACTCCCCGCGCGGCGTGGCCGCGGCCGTCGCCGACGGCGCCATCGCGATTCGCTCCGTCCGCGAATACCTCGGGCATTAGGAACACGCGGGCTATCGGGTTGACGAGGGCCGCCACGGCTTTGTCGGGGAGGCCCGAGGGTTGGGGGTATGGGGGCCATGTCGGGGCCCCCATTTTCATAGTCCGGGCATGATCACCGTCTTTGCGCCGCGTCCGGCGGAAGCGTGGGCGAATGCCTCCGCGACGCGCGCGAGCGGGAAGCGCGCTGTGATGAGCCGGCCGACGCCGAGTTTGGGCATCAACGCGAGCGCGCGGCGGAACGCGGTGCCCCGGCCGAATGCGCCGGCGATCCTGATCTCGCGGAAGTGCACGTCCCAGAGGCTGAGCGGGAGCTCGCTGCCCTTGGGGCTGACACCGACGAGCTGCACGACGCCGGTGGGCTTGACGAGCGTCATGGCGTCGGCGACCAGCTCGGGCTTCCCCACCGCCTCGCAGACGACGTCGGCGCCGCGCTCGCGCGTGAGCGCCATCACGCGCTCGCGCAGGTTCTCCTTCGTGGGATCGATCACCACCTGGGCCCCGAGCTTCTTCGCGATGGCGCGCCGCTCCTCGAGAGGATCCGACAGGATCAGGCGGCGGGCGCCGCGCCGGCGAGCGAGCACCATCGTGAGTAGTCCCATGATGCCGCCTCCGATGACGAGCACGGTGGCACCGCGCTCCATCGGGAACTTCTCGAGTCCGGCGAGACAGCACGCCGCCGGCTCGGTCAGCGCGGCGGCGACAGAATCGAGGCCGCGCGGCAGCGGATGCACGCAGCGGGCGGGCAGCGCGACGCGCTCGGCGAAGCCGCCGACGCGGGTTGCCCGGCGGCACTGGCTGATGCGGCCCGCGTCGCACTCAGCGCATTCACCGCAGCCGTAGGACGGCTCGCACGCGACCGCGCGGCCGACGAGGCTTTTCGGCACGCCGCGGCCGACCGCGCTCACCACGCCCGTGTACTCGTGCCCGAGCACGAGCGGCGGCGACCAAGGGAACAGTCCCTGGGTCGCGTGGATATCCGTGCCGCAGATGCCGGCCGCGTGCACAGCGACGACGACCTGGCCCGGCCCTGCGACTGGCTCGGGGACCTCGTCGATCGTGAATTGGGCACCTCCGCGCCAGGTCGCGACGTTCATCTCCGGGTGAGCCTCATCGTGCCGAGCACGTTCGCCTGGCACATCTCGTCGGTCGTCTCGAAGCCCGACCTGACGACACGGGGCGGGGAGCTCGGGTTGTTCGGGTTGTCGGCGGAGTTGTCGT
Organism: Candidatus Rokuibacteriota bacterium; assembly: GCA_003220615.1. GTDB lineage: Bacteria > Methylomirabilota > Methylomirabilia > Rokubacteriales > CSP1-6 > 40CM-68-15. The sequence continues at coordinate 7,770 of QHTB01000201.1, read as the reverse complement.
AGACGCACTCGGCCTCGATGACGGTCCCCGACGGCAGCGCCATCGGGCGCTTGAACGAGTAGAGGAGCTGCCACTCGAAATCCCAGTCGTCGATGTGAAGAAGCGGCTGCCTCGTCCCATCCGGAAAGCGCGCGGTCACCCGCATCTCGCGCCCGAGGAGGTGCATGTGACCGTGGACCGACAGCGCGAGCAGCTCGTCCTGCACGACCGCCGTCGCCACGACCGACGAGCGGGGCGCTCCCGCCGGGATCGAGAAGTTCCAGGCCGACGCGCGCACGCGATTGAGGCGGCGGTCGAACGGCCCCGACGTGAAGTGCAGTCCCACGCGGGTCAGATCGGTCTCGACCGCGTCGCCTGGGTTGTTGTAGTGGACCTGCATGACCAGACGCGCCCCCGGAGGGATTCCCCACGCCACACCCGACGGGATCTCGAGCGGCTGAAATCCCGGCGTCCAGCCGCCCAGACCACCCTGGGTCTCGAAGCCCGGTCCTCCGAAGCACGGGTAGCCGTCGCCGCGATCGAGCTCGACCGAGCGCCCGGTGACGTCGAGAAAGGTCTGGACGTGATGAACCACTTTCCGGTTGCCGGGGAGCACTTCGGAGGCGCGAATGAACCGCCACTCGCCGGGAATCGTGATCGGTACGGCGAAGCATCGGTAGATGTCGCGCGTTCGCGCCGGAATGGTGAACGGCTTCGTCATCGCCAGCACGGCCCCGGGCCGACCGAGGGCCCACCCGGTGCGGAATTTCCGCGGCGGCGGCAGATCACGCGGATCGCCCTCGGGCGCACCGTCGTGCACCCACCGGGTCACCAGCGCGATCTCCTCGTCCGACAGCCGGCGAACGTCAGCGAACTCACCGTAGCCTGGCACCGCCTTCCACGGCGGCATCTTCCTCGCCGCGACAGCCTTGCGGATCTTGGCGCGGCGTGATGCGGCGTCGTCGTAGGTCAGGAGGGGAAAGGGCGCCACGCTCTCCGGCCGATGACACTCCTGGCAGTGCCGCTGGAGCAGCGGCGCGATGTGCCTGGTGAAGGTGACGGGCCCGGAGGCGACCAGCGGGGCCTTCGCCGTTTCGCACGCGCCGAGCGTCGCGACGGCGACGAGCGCGGCGAGCGTGAAGGCCCGGGTCGTCATCAGCGCTAACGCGGTGGCGGCGTGTGCTTGCCCGAGACCTGGGGCGTCGTCCCTTCCTGTCCCTTCTGCTGGCGGTCGAGCCGGGTCTCGCGCGACCAGGTGCGCTTGAGGTCGTCACGCACGTTGAAGCGCAGCCGGCCCAGGCCGTCCGTCTCCAGCTCGATCCGGTCGCCGTTCTGGAAGCCGCTCAGGCCACGATGGTTGGTGCCGGTGGCCAGGATGTCGCCGGGCTCCAGCGTGTGGATCGACGTGACCCACTCGATGCAGCGCGGGATCTTGTGGGCCATGTCGCTGGTGTTGAAGTTCTGCTTCAGCTCGCCGTTGACCCAGAGCCTCACCTGGAGCTTGTGCGGGTCGACGATCTCGTCGGCCGTCACGATCCACGGGCCGATCGGGGCGAACGTGTCGCGCGACTTCATCTGATAGAACGTGTTGCCCGCCGGTAGCAGGCCGCGGGCCGACCCGTCGATGAAGTTCGTGTACCCGAAGACGTAGCTCATGGCGTCCGCGGCACGCACGTTCGACGCGCGCTTGCCGATGACCAGGGCCACCTCGGCCTCGCCCTCGAAGATCGTGGCGGGGACGTCGGGGAGCACCATCGTGTCCTCGGGGCCGATGATCGCGCTCGGAGACTTGTGGAACGCGTTGATGGGCGCCGGCTCGCTCCGCGTTCCGTCTTCCATGTAGTTCACGGCCATGCACTCGATGTTGGTGGGCTTGGGCAGGGGAGGCCGGATCTTCACCTGGCCGAGCGGCACGCTCTTGCCGCGGCTCACCGCCTCCTCGAGACGCCGCTTGTAGTCGGCGAAGCGCTCGATCAGCCCGCTGATGAGATTGTGCGGGCCCGTGTGCGGGATGTCCCGTACCGTGTCCGACACGTCGACGACCGCGTCACCCTTCAGCACTCCCAGCTTGAAGTCGTCGAAGAAGAGGATCTTCACGGGTCCCTCCTGTGGGGATGTGTTGGCGCGGCGAATATACCAGTGATCTCGTTCCCGCGGGTGAGACCAACGTCCCATAGACCCCGGCGTCTGCTCCGAGACCATATCGTCCGATGCACAAGGTGCTGCGTCGCGCATTCCTGGCGGTGTTGATCGCGCTGCCCGTTCTGGTCGCCTTGACCGTGGGCGTGGCCGCCGTCAACCGCTTCGCCGGGCCCCTGCCGCCCCGCACGTTTTCCATCTCCACGGGGCGGGAGGGCGGCGCCTACCACCAGTTCGCGCTCGAGTACCGGCGGTTGCTGGCGCGCCAGGGATTCACGCTGGTGATCGAGCCCGGACCAGGCTCGGTCGACACGGTACGCCGGCTTCGGCGTGGCGAGGTCACGGTGGGTTTCGTGCAGGGCGGCACGGCCGCCGACTCGGATGCCGAGCAGCTCGTCTCCCTGGCCAGCGTCTTCTACGAGCCGCTCTGGATCTTTCACCGTCGTTCGCTGCGCGTGACGTCGCTCGGAGAGCTGCGTGGCCGGCGTGTCGCCGCCGGAGAGGAGGGCAGCGGCACCCGGGCGCTGGCGCTCCAGCTCCTCGCCGCCAGCCGAGTGACGCCCCAGAACACGGACGTGCTCGCCCTGACCAACGACGACGCCGAGGCGCGGCTGCGCGACGGACGGATCGACGCCGCGCTCTTCGTCATCTCGCCGCGCGCGCCGATCGTCGACCGGCTCCTTCGGCATCCGACGGTCGAGCTGATGAGCGAGCGGCGCCACCGCGCCTACACCAGCCACTACGGCTACCTCACCAGCGTCACGCTGGGCGAGGGCATGGTCGACCTGGCGCGTGACGTGCCGGGCGAGGACAAGGCGCTCCTGGCCACCACGGCCGCACTCGTCGCGCGTAACGACATTCATCCGGATCTCGTTCGCGTGCTGCTCGGGGTGGCCCACAAGGTTCACTATGCCGGCGGGCTGTTCGAGCGTGAGGGCGCATTCCCGGCGGGCACCAACCTCCAGTTGCCGCTGAGCGAGGACGCCCGGCGGTATCTGCGCGACGGGCCACCCTGGCTGGAGCGGATCCTGCCATTCTGGGTGGCAGGAATCGTGGATCGGCTCGTCATCATCCTGCTGCCCGTCGTGACGGTGCTCGTGCCGATCACGGTCGTCGGCGCTACCCTGCTCGACCGCCACGTGCGTCGGCGCATCGGGCGCTGGTATCGGACGCTGCGCGATCTCGAGCTGCGCCTCGAGACGTTGTCGCCCGACGACCCCGACCGCGAGATCGAGCGCCTGCACGTGCTCGAGGGGCAGATCACGCGACGCTCGCGGCTGCCGCTCGAGTACATGAAGCAGCTCTACGACCTCAAGGTCCACATCGACCTGATCCGCGCCCGGCTCGAGCAGCGGCGTCGCACGGGCCGCGCCTCTAGTGGAGCGGACGGCGCTGGGCCCACGGACGCGCCTGCTCGAACGCCGCGGAGGCTTGCAGCACCGTGAGGTCGGCATTGCGACGGCCGACGATCTGCAGTCCCACCGGCATCCCGGCGGCGGTGAAGCCGGCGGGGATGCTGGCCGCGGGGTGGCCGGTGAAGTTGAACGGATAGCTGAAGCCGGCCCATGGGAACCAGTCCCACTCGTGCTGCGGCCAGTGCGCCGGGTTGAGGCGGCCGACCTCGAACGCCGTCACGGAGACCGAGGGCGTGAGCAGCAGATCGTACGTCTCGAACAGGGGCCGCACGCTGTCGCAGTACGCGAGCTTCTCGCCGCGCGCCTCGACGTACTCGGTGACGCTGTAGCGCAAACCGTCCTCGATCGACGCGACCAGCCCCGGGTCCATGCGAGAGCGAAACTCGGGCAGGTACCGGGCGTAATTGCCGGCCTCGTGCGCATTCCACAGCAAGCGGATGATCCGATGCGAGTCGGCAAACCCGCACTTCACGTCCTCCACGACGGCGCCGAGCTCCTGGAACGCCCGCGCCGCCTGAGCGACGATCGTCGCGACCTCGGGATCGACGCGCTGGGTGTCGAGGTTCGGACTGAACGCGACGCGAAGGCCTCGCACGCCGTCGCGCAGGCGGCCGACGTAATCGGCGGGCGGCGCATCGAGCGCGCTCTTGTCCCAGTGGTCGGGCCCCGCCATCACCGAGAGCATCAACGCGGCATCGGCGACGGTGCGCGTCATCGGGCCATTGTGCGAGGCGTAGTCGTTGTTGGAGATGGGCCACATCGGGACGCGTCCGTACGATGGCTTCAGCCCGTACACGCCGCAGAACGACGACGGGATGCGGATCGACCCGGCGCCGTCGGAGCCGTGGGCCAGCGGTCCCAGGCCGGCGGCCGCCGCGGCGGCGGCGCCCGCACTGGAGCCGCCCGTCGTCATCGCCGTGTTCCAGGGGTTGCGCGTGATGCCGGTGAGCGGGCTGTCGCCGAGGGCCTTCCAGCCGAACTCGGGGCTCGTGGTCTTGCCCAGCATCACGCCGCCGGCGGCCGCGAGACGACGCACGAACGGCGCGTCCACGTCGGGAACGCGCGTCGCGAAGATGTGAGAGCCGGACATCGTGCGCACGCCTCGGGTGAACGCGAGATCCTTGATCGAATACGGGACGCCGTGCAGCGGGCCGAGGGGGCCACCACGCATGACCGCGGCTTCCGCGTCTCGCGCGCGCGCCAGCGCGGTGTCGGCCGTGAGCGTGCAGAACGCGTTGAGCGTCGGGTTCACGCGCTCGATGCGTTCGAGGGCGGCGCGAGTCAGCTCGACCGGTGAGAGCTGCTTGGCGCGGATCATCGTGACGAGCTCGGTGGCGGGCGTGAAGCAGAGATCGGTCGCGTTCATCGGAGCCTCCCTGTCACGAGCGTCCGCGCAGGCGCGGATCGAGAGTGTCGCGGAGCCCGTCGCCGAGCAGGTTCAGGCTCAGCCCGGCGACGGTGAGGGCCAGGCCGGGGAAGAGGCTCACCCAGAAAGCCTCGCGGATCACGTTCTTGCCGCTGGCGATCACGTTGCCCCAGGACGGCACGTACGGCGGCACGCCGACGCCGAGGAAGCCGAGGATGGCCTCGGCCAGGATCGCGTAGGCGAAGACGAAGCTCGCCTGCACGAGCACCGGGGCCAGGCAGTTCGGCAGGATGTGACGGACGGCGATGGCGGCATCGGCGCGGCCCAGCGCACGCGCCGCCTGGACGTAATCCTGCTCGCGCAGGCTCAGCACGATGGACCGGATCAGCATGGCCGTGCGCGGAGTGTATACGACGGAGAGCGCGAAGATGACGTTGGCCACGCCGGGGCCGCGCACGGCCATCAGCGCGATGGCGAGCAGGATGGCGGGGAAGGCCATGAGCCCATCCATGACTCGCATCACGATCACGTCGAGCCGCCGGTCGTAGCCCGCCACCAGCCCGATGGCGACACCGCCGAGGGAGGTCAGGAGCATCGTCGTGACCCCGACGAGCAACGAGACCCGCGCGCCGTGCACCACCAGGCTGAAGACGTCGCGTCCGAACTCGTCGGTGCCGAGATAGTGGGCGGCGCTCGGCGGCTGCAGCCGGCTCGCCGGAGCGAGCCGCGTGGGCACGTGGGTCGCGATCACGTCGGCGAGCAGCGCCACGGCCAGGATGACGAGCAGGATCGCGGCGCCCACGACGACCGTGCGGTGGGCCACGAGACGCTGGAGCCACCCCGGACGCTGCACGTCCGCGCGGGCCGTGATGCGCGCTTCCGTCGCCACGGCCGCCTCACTCATAGCGGATGCGCGGATCGATGAACGCGTTGACCACGTCCACCATCAGGTTGATGAGCACGTACGCGGCCGCGGTCACCAGCACCACGCCCTGCACGACCGGATAGTCGCGGCGCAGGATGGCCGAGATGATGAGCCGGCCGAGCCCGGGGATGTTGAAGACGATCTCGGTCACGACCGCGCCGCCGATCAGCACGGCCATGGTGACGCCGATCACGGTGACGACCGGCACCAGCGCGTTACGGAAGCCGTGGATCCAGAGCACGATGGGCTGCGAGAGTCCCTTGGCGCGCGCGGTGCGGATGTAGTCCTGGGACAGCACCTCGAGCATGAACGAGCGGCTGATGCGCGCGATGAGCGCCGACTGGTTGAAGCCGAGCGACAGCGCCGGCAGCACCATGAAGCGCGCGGCGGCCACGGGATCGACGAAGACCGACGCATAGCCCGCCGCTGGGAGCCAGCCCAGACGCACGGCGAACAGATAGATGAAGTTGAGGCTCAGCCAGAAGCCCGGCACGCACACGCCGAGCAGCGCGCCCAGCATGAGCGCGCGGTCGGCCAGCGACCCCGGCCGGGACGCCGCCACGATGCCGGACGGGACGCCGATGACCACCGCCACCAGGAGCGAGGCGAACGTGAGGACCAGCGTCGGCTCGGCGCGCTCAGCCAGCGCCGTCACCACCGGGCGGTCGAGGAAGTAGGACTGGCCGAGATCGGCCTGCAGGACGCGCGCGTAGAACTTGAAGAGCTGCTCGTGGATCGGGCGGTCGAGGCCGAGCGAGCGACGGGTCGCCTCGATCTGCGCCGGCGTCGCGTCGGGGCCGAGCATGACGCCGACGGGATCGCCGGGGATCAGGTGGATGAGCAGGAAGACGACGGTGACGACCACCGCCATCACCGGGAACAGCGCCAGGACGCGGCGGACGAGGTAGGCGCTCAGTCGTTCACTTCTCGAGCCACACGTTGTAGAAGCGGATACGCTCCGTCTTCTCGTTGAACCCCTTCACGGTGGTCCGCGCCGCGCGCAGGCCGAAGAGGTCGCCGTAGCGGATCACCGGGACCTTCTCGTAGAACTGCCGCGTCTGCTTCTCCCACAGGGCCATGCGCTTCTTGGGATCGGTCTCGCGCGCCAGCTCTTGCTGGATCTTCGCGATGTCTTCGTCGGTCGTCCAGCCCGGCCAGCCTGGCGTGAGATAGATGTGGTGGGTCGGGTCGTAGAACGAGCCCATGCCGGTGGTGAAGACGTCGTACTCCTTCGGGTTGTTGCGGCGCTTCACCAGCGTGGCCCAGTCGACGACCTGGAGGTCGATGGTGAAGCCGGCGTCCTCGAGCTGCTGCTTGCTGAGCAGCGCGAAGTCGTACATCCACTTGTACTCCTGCGTGGTCATGAAGCGGATGGGCTCCTTCTTGTAGCCCGCTTCCTGCAGGAGCTTCTTCGCCTTCTCGCGATTGTGCTCGTTCCAGGGCAGCCCGGAGAGCTTCGTGTGCCAGGTGGTGATCTCCACCGGAGCCAGGCTGTTGTCCATCCGGTAGAACTCCGAGTGGCCGCCCGCCACGTTCTTCATGATCGGCTCGATGTCGATGGCGGCCTGCCAGGCCTGGCGCAGCTTCTGGTTCGTCATCAGGCCTTCCTTCTTGTTGAAGACCGCGACGAGCCAGTAGTAGGGCTTGGAGACGATCGTCTTGACGTTCGAGTTCTTCTTGAGCCGGTCGTAGGCGTCGAGATTCAGGTCGTCGGCGAACTCCAGCTCGCCCGTCTCCACCTGGGCCACGCGCGTCGCCACTTCCGGCACCGGTACCCAGCGGATCTCGTCGACGTAGGCGGTCTTGCCGCCGCCATAACCGTTGGGCGGCTCGTTGCGTGACTTGTAGTCGTCGAAGCGCACCATCCGGATGTACTGGTCGGGCTTCCACTCGGCGAGCTTGAACGGCCCGGTGCCGACGTACTCGGTGACCTTCTGCTCGGGCGG
>QHTB01000200.1 GCA_003220615.1 Candidatus Rokuibacteriota bacterium | reverse complement strand
TGAACTTCGAGCACTCGACCGATGAGGTTGACGATCCAGTAGTCGGCAATCCGCGCGCGGGCGTACGCCACAGCCTTCCGTCCTCGGGCGAGCCGCAACCCCGACTGCGCGATCTCAACGATGAGCGCGGGGTGCGTCGGATGTATATCGACGTAATCGCGCGGCGAGCCACGGATGACGGCGACGTCCGGCTCGGGCTCCGACCGGTCGTCCAGAATGATCGGGCTTTGGGTCTGAACGAACCAGCCGTCTCCGAACGCCCGCTCCAGGGCCTTGGCGACCAGCAGCACCGCTGTCCTGTGGGGACTATGCTGTGGCTCCTTCACGAGCAACAGCCCGTCGAGCAGCTCGATCGGGTCGTCCTCGTCGAGGAAGCCGTGATCGATCAGTCGCTCGTACTCGTGGCGGGTCCAGCGATGCAGGACAGGGCGTTCGGCTTGCTTCATGGGACGAAGCTAGCCGCGGTCTACGCCCACGTCAACGTCTTCGAAGCAAGACGGCCCTTCAGGCGTTCGTCTTCAACTTGAAGCTTCGCAGCACCGTCTCGAAGGTCTTCAGATCCTTGTCGAAGTAATGGCGTTGGGCCGCGGAGTAGCGAATGCCGTAGAACCACTCGCCGTCGAGGACTCCGCAGTAGACGACCTTGAGCTTGAGCTCATCCTTCGTCTTGTACGTGAACACCGTCCAGAAGCCGGGCTTCCCGCTGATCGTGGTGGGCCGGTTGTCCTTGACCTCCAGGCCGGAGATGTCCTTGTTCGAGCTGAAGTTGTCGAGCACGACTTCGGCGGCCTCCTGCGGCATCATGCCCCTGGCCAGCTGCTTCTTGGTGTGCTTGAGTGGCTCGCCGACCCGAAAACGCTCGATCATGATGACCTGGAGCAGGACGCCGTCTCGCGTCACGACGAGGCGACCGTCCTCGCCCTGGGTCCACCGCATCCAACCCTGGGGCAGATCGATGGCGTAGCGATCGACGGGTGAGGTGTAGGCGCCATCGGTCGGCACCCACGGCGCCGTGACGCACCCGGTGGCCACGAAGAGCGTGGCCAGGAGCAGCGTGATCGTCGCGCGGGTCACCGCGGGCATTGCCGGATGTACCCGTCGATGTACGCGCGATCAGAGGCCGTCGGAGCCAGCGCGAGGTACGACTGCAGCGACTTCTTCGCCTGGCACGCCTCCCCGCGCTTCAGCTGGATGAGGCCGACGCCCTTGTACGGATCCGGATAGGCCGGGTCCAGGGCGATGGCTTTCTGATAGTGCTGCCCCGCTTTCTGCATGTCTCCATCTCCCGCTTTTTGCCGGAGCACTTCGCCGAGAATGTAGTACGCCTTCGGGTCGTTCGGGCGTATCGCGATGGCCTTTTCGGCGCCCCACTGGGCCGTCCTGAAGCGTCCGGCCTTCAGATCGAGCTGGGCGTTCTCGACCACGGCCCTCTGAGTCTTCTTCAGGAAGACGTCGGCGTTCCTGGCGCCGCCCTGCCGGTCGCGGTACGTGGTCCTCATCGAGGACTCGAAGCTCTCGATGCGCTCCTGCAGGCGCGGATGGCTCGAATAGAAGAAGGGCTCCTTGATCTTCTGCTCATCGAGCTCCTTCTTCATTTCCTCGAATGCCTTGAGCGTCTCCGCGGGGTCATAGCCGGCGCGGACCATGAGGTCGAGACCCTCGGAATCGGCTTCCCGCTCCTGGTCTCGGGCGTATCCGGTGATGGCCGCGGTGGTGCCGAACGCGCCGACCAGGTCGGCGATGCCCCCCAGGACCGGAACCCCACCAAAGGTCACGTTCATCGTCGCGAGGAAAGCCGTCTTGTTCTGGGCGCTCCGGAAGTCCCGGATGCCGTGCCGGTGCGTGACGTGCACCATCTCGTGCCCGAGCACCGCCGCCAGCTGAGCCTCGTTGTCCAGGCGCGCGAGGAGACCCGAGTGGATGTACAGCGCGCCGTTCGGCATGGCGAACGCGTTGAGCCAGGGATTCTTCACGACCGCGACCCGAAAGGGGATGACCTGCAGCACCGCGGGCGGCTGAAGCTTGCGGGCAACGCCGGTCAGATACGCGTCCAACTCGGCGTCCCGGTAGAGCGCGCCACTCGCGTCGAACTTCTTCTGCTCCTGCTCCACTCGCGCCCACATCCGCTGCTCGTCCTCTTCCAGGCGCACGTTCGCGTCCCGGATCGGCGGGAGCGAGCTCGTCGCGCAGGCGACGAGGACGAGGCCGAGAAGACCCGTGACGAAGGGGCGCTTCATTTCTCGACCCGCGGGAAATTCACGAGGGTGACCTTGACGAAGTTCGAAGCCCCCTGAGGCTCTCGCAGATCGTAGCCGCCGGCCCGCGTTTCGATGTTGTACCAGAGGATCGTGCCGGCCGGGTCCACGAGCGCTGCGCACAGCCCGGTGACCCCCGCGCTCACTCTGGGGACGAAGGGCAGGACGGTACCGACGGCGTGCAGCGCCTTTCGGCCGCCGGTGGAGATCTCATCGAACCCGTAGGACAGCAGCACCGCGTCGGCATTGGCCTTCTGGGCGATCCTCTGGACGGAGCCGACCGAGTACTCGAACCGTTCCAGCTTGCTCAAGAACGGGTTCGGCGAGTAGGTGTGCTGCAGCACGCTGACGCTCACCGCCCGGAACAGGGGCCGGATCTCGGCCAGCGTGTCCCGGACCTCCGGATCGACGGCGACGACCTTGATCACGACCGGCTGGTCCTTGAAGTGCGTCTGCAGTGCCCTGACGACGTTGTCCCGGCCGGTGGTGCTCCAGTCGTCCCGAAGCTCTTCGACGCCGCCCGCCGAGAGCGAGGAGATTCGAATATCGGGTGGAAGGACGGCGATCGTCCGGATCTTGCGCGCTCGCTGCTCCACGTCCGGGTGCGCCCGGTGGGGTGCCTGATACGCCTGCATGGCCGGTGAGGTGGCGCAGCCGGAAGCGAGGGTTGCCACGAGCAAAGAAGAGACAAGGGCACGCTGATGCATATGCATTCCTCCGCTCGGAGGCACAGCGAGGGGCAAAATGCGTGCCTCTCCGGGCGGAAGGCGAAAACTCAAAAATTGAGAGGGACTTGTGCGAACTCAGCGGCACCCAGGCGAGACCGGGCTCGTGACAACTATTGTTCTCGCCGTGCCAGCGCGGCAAGTGCGCGGGCCCATCCCCCTCCCTGGGCTCAGGAAAACATAGAAAAGTCCTCGGCCTTCTCCGTGATGAACTCGAGCAGCGTGGGCACGCCCTCGCGGGTCTTGGCGATCCCACGCTTGATCGCCGGAACGATCTCGTCCGGCTCGGTGATCCGCTCGCCATAGCATCCGAGCGCCTTGGCGAAGTCGGCGTAGTGGCCGCTGATGTCGGTGCTCCGGTACTTCTGCGTGGCGACCTTCATGATCTTGAGCTCGATCGCCATCGAGAAGTTGTTGGAGAGGACGGACAGGATCGGGATGCGCTCGCGCGCGGCCGTCTCGAAGTCCATGCCGGTGAAGCCGATGGCGGCGTCGCCCCAGAAGTTGACGCAGAGCTTGTTCGGGTTGGCGAGCTTGGCGCCCATCGCGAGGCCGAGGCCGTAGCCGAGCTGCGTCGTCTTGCCCCAGCCGATGTAGCTGAGCGGGGTGACGGACTCCCAGAACGGGGAGATCTGATCCCGCGGGCTCCCCGCGTCGTGCGTGATGATGGTGTTGGCGACGTCGACCGTGTGCATGAGATCCCAGAGCACGCGATAGGGCGAGAGCGGCGTGGTCTTCGCCGTGAGGCGGGGCATCCACTGAGCGAGCCACTCGGCCTTGAGCGTCGCGATCTCCTTCGTCACCGCGGCCAGGCGGCCGCGCGGCTTGCCCTTCAGGCGGTCCTTCACCTCGGCCAGCAGGGCGCCCAGCGTCAGCGCGGCATCGCCGGCCAGCACCTGCTCGGCGGCCACGTCCTTGTTGAAGTCGGTCGGGTCGAGCGTGGCGTGGATGATCTTCTTGCCCTTCGGCATGCTGACGCCGTAGTTCGTGATCGCGAAGCTGCAGCCGATGCCGAAGATGAGATCGGCGTTGGTCAGGAAGTGATGGAGCTGCTTGCTGATCGACCGGCCGCCCGAGCCGAGCGACAGCGGATGGTTCTCGGGGAACGCGCTCTTGCCCTGCAGGCTCGTCGTCACCGGCGCCTCGAGCAGCTCGGCCAGCTCGCGAAGCTCCTTCCACGCCTTCCCGTAGTGCACGCCCTGGCCGGCGTAGATCACCGGCCGCTGGGCGGCCACGAGCGCCTCGGCCACGCGGCTCACGTCGCGCGGATCTGGGCCCACCCGCGTGCGCGGCGCGGGGGTGTAATCGAAGTCGCCGATCTCTTCGCGCAGCACGTCCACCGGAAACTCGACGAGCACCGGCCGCGGCCGTCCGTTCTTCACCTGGGTGAATGCGCGCCGCATCGCCTCCGGCGCGGCGTCGGCCACGATGACTTGCTCCGACCACTTCGTCACCCGGTGATAGTTCAGGAACGAGTTGAAGTTCGGCTGAATGTTGGTGAGCCGTCGCGGATAGCCGCCGGGGAGCACGACGATCGGCACGGAATCCCCGTACGCCTGCGCCACGCCGCCGAAGGCGTTCTCGGCGCCCGGCCCGTGCTGCATCGCGAACACGCCGATCTTGTCGGCGGAGGTGACGCGGCTCACCGCGTCGGCCATGTGCAGGCCCGTCCGCTCCTGGCGCACGATGATCGTGCGGATGTCGGCCTCGGCCGCCGCCTCGATGATCTGGTTGACCGGGTACCCGATCAGGAACTCGACGCCTTCCTTCTTCAAGATCTGCGCGACGGCGTTGGCGACCTTCATTGCGTGTGTCTCCTTTGCGTTCGTCCAGGGCTCCAGAGCGGGACCGGGTCCGGCATCAGCCGCTCATCCTACACGTCCGGGCGCCAGGCGACCAGGGCGGTATTTCGAGGTATCGTGCGGGCCATGAAGGCGCCCGCGGTCTTGCGCATCGTGCGAGCGCGGCCGCGGCTCTTCATCTGCGCAGCCGTCGGCCTCGTCGTGTCCGTCCTGGTCGCCTTCTTCACGAACTGGAGACCGGCGACGCGTCTGCTGGCCGGCTGGGACACCGGCGCGGCGCTCTATCTGGGGCTCGTCTTCCACATGATGAGGCGCTCCGACGTTCATCGCATCCGCCTCCGGGCCGCCGAGCAGGACGAGGGGCAGGTCACGATCCTTGTGCTGACGGTGGCCGCGGCGCTGGCCAGCGTCGCCGCCATCTTCGCGCAGCTGGGAAGCTCCGCGGCCGCCGACCGCGGCCGGCCGCTGACCGACATGGCTCTCCCGGCCTTCACGATCTTGCTGTCGTGGGTCTTCATCCATACGATGTTTGCGCTGCACTACGCCCACGAGTTCTATGACGACACGGCCAGCGCTGGCCTCGCCTTTCCCGGTGATGATCGGGAGCCCGACTACTGGGACTTCGTCTATTTTTCTTTCGTCATCGGCATGACGTCGCAGGTGTCCGACGTCGGCGTCACGAGCAAGCGGATCCGCCGTACCGTCGCCGCGCACGGCGTCGTCTCGTTCGTGTTCAATGTGGCGTTGCTGGCGTTGACGGTCAACCTCGTCGCCGGCGCCATCTAGGCGTGGACATCTTGCGACCCGGCACGGCGGTACGCGTCGCGCCGGACCGCGAGCGCGCCGATGAGTGGGCCGTTGTGCTCGCAGCGACCAACATCCCGCACCGGGTTCGCCGGCGCCTGGATGGCTGGGCCCTGATCGTTCCGGCGTCCGATATTACCGCCGCCCTCGAGACCCTCGACGCCTACGATCGCGAGAACGCTGGAGAGGAAGCCCGCCGTCGCGACGCGGCGCCTCCGTCGTCTCCTCCGACGATGGTCGGCGTGTACGTCGCCCTCGTCCTCATCGGATTCTTTGCGATCACCGGCTCACGCGCGGACCACAGTGAGTGGTTCCAGCACGGCAGCGCCGACGCGACACGCATGATGGCCGGCGAGTGGTGGCGTGCCGTGACCGCGCTGACGCTGCACGCCGACGCGCCGCATCTGCTCGGCAATGCGCTGGCGAGCGCACTGCTCGTGACGGCCGTGTGCCAGCAGCTTGGGCCGGGCGTCGGGCTGTGGCTGCTCCTGCTCGCCGGCGCAGGGGGCAACGCCCTCACGGCGACCGTCCACGGTCCCGGTCACGTCTCCGTCGGCGCGTCGACGGCCATCTTCGGAGCCGTCGGCATCCTTGCCGGGTTGCGGATCGTCACGCCAGGCCGGGTGGGCTCGACGCCGCGCAAGTGGTGGATCGTTGCCGCCGCCGCACTGGCGCTCCTGGCGTTGCTCGGCACCGGGCCGACGTCAGATCTCCTCGCTCACCTGTTCGGTCTTCTCGTCGGCGGTGCGCTCGGGTTGGTCGCCGCGTTCACGATTCGCGGGCTGCCGACCGCACCGGTCCAGTGGCTGCTCGTGGTTGCCGCCGGGGCCGCGGTGGCCGGGGCCTGGCGCGTGGCGTTCTGAGTGCTCAGAGCATGTACTTGACGTCCGAGCCGTTCGTCGGATACGCGAAGATCACGTCCTTCAGCTGAGCCGCCGGGATGCCGAGTCGGACGGCGACAGCGAACACGTTGATCACCTCGTCGGCGTGCGGCCCGAGCAGGTGCGCGCCGAGGATCCGCCCCGTGTCTTCCGCGATCAGCACCTTGGACCCCGACGTCGTCTCCCCGACCCGTCGCGTGTTGAACCATCCGGACGTGTCCTGCCAGTTCGTGCGGAACTTCAGATTCCTGGCGCGCGCGGCGTCCTCGGTCAGGCCCGTCGCCGCCAGCGGCGGAAGCGTGAAGACCGCCGAGGCGATGCCGTCATAGTTCGGCGTGCGGCGATTGCCCTCGAGGAGATTGGTGGTCAGCACCTCGGCGTCGTGACTGGCTTTCGGCGTCAGCGGCGGGCCACTCGCCGCGGCGTCGCCCCCCGCGTAGACCGCCGGGTTCGAGACGCTCTGGAGAAACTCGTTCACGCGGACGCCACGCTTCTCGCGCTCGACGCCGGCGGCGGCGAGATCGAGGTCGTCGATCTCCGGCACTCGTCCGGCGCTATGGACGGCCATGTCGACTTCGAACCGTCGTTCCGTGCCGCGCTGGGTGGCGCGCACCACGAGCCCCTTGGCGTCCACCGTGATGCCGCCGACCTCGGCGTCCAGCTCGACACCGATCCCGACTTCTCGCGTGCGCTTCACGAGCAGGTCGACCAGGTCCGGGTCGAAGGCTTCCAGTGGACGGCTGCCGCGATGGATGATCGTGACGCGCGCGCCGGCGCGCGCGGCGACGTGAGCGAACTCGAACGCGATGTAGCCACCGCCGACGAACGCCACCCGTCGCGGCAGTGAGTCGAGGTTCAAGAATTGCTCGCTCGTCGTGAGCCGCTCGGCGCCGGGGAACTTCAGGGGCACGGGCATCGCGCCGGCGGCGATGAGGACGCGCCGGCCCACGAGCCGATCATCGCCGACGGCCAGCGTGGTCGGCGCCACGAAGCGCGCACGGCCGTGGAATCGGTCGACGCCGATCTTCGCCCAGCTCTGCTCGGTGCGCTCGGGCGTTGGATCGACGAGCGAACGCTTGAACTTCATCAACTGCGGCCAATCGATCGCGAGCGCGCCGGCGGGCACGCCGATACCGTCCATGTCGCGGGCGGCGTGAACGGCTTCTGCCGCGCTGACCAGGATCTTCTTCGGCACGCAACCGCGGAGGGCGCACGTCCCACCGAACGGACGCGAGTCGACCACTGCGACGGTCCAGCCCGCCTCACGGCACCGAGACGCCACCCCGGACGCGATGCCGGTCCCGATAACGACGAGATCGTAATGTCGTTCCATCGCCGCCTCCTCCTGCAGTTACGGCGGACCGCCCCTCCTGAGCGTCCGGAGCGCTGCGACCGCCTCAGTCACTTCAGCGTCCTTAGCCGGCGGTTGACCGCCGTTAAATCGAACGCCTCCGGGTCGAACTTCCCGCCCGCCCACGCCAACTGATCCTTGTGCTCCGGATGCCGGGGATCGCGGATTGCCGCCAGGAACTCCTCGTAACCGGGAGGACCGCCGCAGTCCTCCGGTGGACAGGCGCGCTCGCCGCCGAGACACTCGGCGGAACGAAACTGGGGATCGGGCGGTTCGATCTTCTCGACGACCACCTCGTGGGTCCAACTGTCTCCCAAGTCATACAGATACTCGAAACGCGAGCGCGCCGCCGGCGCCGCCTCGCGAAGCGTCACCTTCCGCTCGTCGTCCACCTCGTACTCTGGCTCGTCCGTCTCGGGTTGGCCGTAGCGCCGGCCCTCCACAGTCCACTCGTGGAGATGCGAGTCGTGCCAGCCCATGGCTCGCTGAACGACCGCGTGCAGGCGTTCGAGAGACAGATCGCCACGGACCCTGATGCGCCGCCAGACCGGCGGCCCAACCTCGGCCAGCGTGACCTTGAGCTGGTAGATGGGAGCCGCGGGTGAGTTTTTCACTTGACCGCCTCCGTCGTAGCGGATCGTCCTGCATCGACTTCACTCTGCAAACGTCCGACGTGCGGCCCGCACGAGCCTGATGCTTCACAGCGGCGAGCGAGCTGACCAAAAATCATTTCCCGTCGCCGACGTGTTCGTCCTGCACGGTCCGAGAGGCCACGAAAATCGGGGTGTAGAGTCGCCTCAATCGAAGCGGGGGACTCGCCATGAAGATAGATTCGCTCAGCGTCGTTGCCACGCACGATCGTGTTGCAGAGCTCGACCGGTTGGGCGACGAGATCGCCGAGCTGTCGGCGCACCTCGACGCCGCGACCGCGCGGCTTCTCGACCTGATCCGCGAGTTCGACGCGCGGGCGGGTTGGAACACGGGCTTCCGCTCGTGCGCAGAGTGGCTCTCCTGGCGGGTAGGGCTCGACCTGGGTGCCGCGCGAGAGCGGGTCAGGGTCGCGCACGCACTCGGCGCGCTGCCGCTCATGGCCGAGGCGCTCGCCCGAGGCGAACTGTCGTACGCGAAGGTCCGAGCGCTGACCCGTGTGGCCACGCCGGAGACTGAAGCACGATTGCTGGCCGTGGGGCGCCAGGGCACGGCCGCGCACGTGGAGCGGATCGTGCGCGGCTGGCGGCAGGTGGACCGGCATGCAGAGGCGCGCGAGGCCGCCCGGCGCCACGCGGTCCGAGCACTGCACGTGCATCAGGACGAGGACGGTATGGTCGTCATCCGCGGCCGCCTCGCGCCGGAGGTCGGCGCCGTGGTCATGAAGGCGCTGGAGGCGGCACGGGAGACTCTGTATCAGAGATCGTGGCAGACGTTCGCGGACGCCAGCGAGGGAGTTTCCTCGGAAACGCCGACGATGGCCCAGCAGCAAGCAGATGCGCTGGCCCTGCTCGCCGAGACGGCACTTCACCACGAGCTCGATCCCGGTGCGCGTTTCCGCGGAAACGTCTCGCCGTCTGGCGTGCGATGCCAGCCGGGTGGTGATGCGGCATGACGAAGGCGGGCGGCCGATCGAAGTCGGGGCCCGGACCCGGACGATTCCTCCCGCCCTGCGGCGGGCGCTCAATCATCGCGATCGAGGTTGTCGCTTTCCCGGCTGCGGCGTCCGCTTCACGCAAGGGCACCATCTTCGCCACTGGGCGGAAGGGGGACCGACGACGCTTTCCAATCTCGCGCTGCTCTGTCGCCGGCATCACCGCGCGGTCCACGAGGAGGGCTACAGAGTCCATCGCGGGCTCGACGGCGCGCTTCGGTTCCGTCGGCCGGATGGCCGACCCTTGCCCGAGGTCCCACCAGCGGCCGAGGTGCCCGCCGATCCGGTCGGCGCTCTCCAGCGGCGTCATGACGCTCAGGGTCTGCGCCTCAACGCCCGAACGGCGTGCGCCGGCTGGCTCGGAGAGCGCCTGGATGTCGGCTGGGCGATCGACGTCCTCCATCCGCTCGCGGCGACTCCGCGACCCGTCGGCGAGTAGATCGGACTCACGCGGCAAAGAGCCTCGCCTTCGCTTCGCGCAGAATCTCGGCCGGCCTGCCGAGGCTCCTGAGCGCAGCAAGGCCGCCGGCGCGCACGACTTCGGGGAGGCTGAACACCTCCGGGCTCTCCAGCCCATCGGTCCCCGTGCGGGCGAACTGGGCGGTGAGAGCCTGCAGGGTGGCCGCCGTCGCTGGCGGAAGAGCCGAGAGCCAGTCTGCGTGCTTGTACCCGAATGCCTCTGCCCGGTCGGGGCGAGTGCGCGGGGCGAGACCATAACCAAGCTCGGCCAGCACGTCATAAAGATCGAAGTCTGTCATCTCGGCGAGTGCCCGCACGAGTAGCGCCGACCGGCCGGCGTCTGGCAGTCGGCCCAGCATCTCCCGGCGCTCGGGCGGCACAATCCAGCGGGCGCGGAATTGCTCGAGGCTCGGCACCTCCTCGACTAACCGTCGGGCCAGTCGCGCGCGGTACTCGTCGACGGTGACGAGCCGCGCCTGCCCGTCCACCGAGGTGACGATGTACTGGCCGGCGTCGGTCACGCGCACGTCGAAGCCTTCGACCTGGAGCGTTCGCTCGGAAGGCGGTGGCGGCGTCTCGCCGGGTCTCGACACCCGCACCGTCGTGGGCCGGGTGACGAATCCCTGGCCGAAGAGCCGAGTAGCGTCCGTGTAGTCGTAGACGCGAAACATCAGCTTGCCGCTCGTCGCGTCCAGCCGGGTGCCCCGGCCGACCATCTGATGGAAGGCGATCGGCGAGCGGACGTACTTGAAGAAGACCACGTTCCTGACGCACGGCACGTCCACGCCGGTCGTCAGGAGATCGACGGTCGTCGCAATGAAGTGGTGCCGCGAGGCACCCCGCAGATCGGCAAGGTACTCCTGCCCGCCGGAGGCCGCGGTGCACTTGAACGCGTAGGGCTCGAGGCGTCGGCGCCCCTCGGCGGCGCAGCAGGCCGCGTAGAGGTTGTTCAACACCGTCGCGACGTCGTCGGCGTGGCGATCGCGGGCGCAGAACACGATGGTCTTTTGCTCGGGTCCCCCGGTGGCCAGGAGATGGTCGAACAAGTCCCGGGCCATCGCCGCGACGCGCTCGGGGAGGAGCAATCGGTCCTCGAAGGCGGCTGCGTCGTAGCGAGCTCGCGTCACAACCCAGCCCACCGGCTCGCCGGTGTTCGCGTCCCTCAGCGTCTTGTCCTTCAGGTCTGCTTGCTCGACACCGGTCTCACGCTCGTTCCCCGGCTTGTCGTCGAGGAAGATGTCCCGCTGCACGATCTCGCACGCGGCGAGGTAGCCATCCTCGATGCCCTGGCCCATGTCGTACTCGTAGACAGGCTCGCCGAAGTGCCGCAGATTGTCGGCGTTGACCTCGCGGTCGGCCTCGGCCTCGCGGCTCCGTTCGCTGACTTCGAGCTGCCGGGGCGTGGCCGTGAGGCCCACCTGGACAGCGTCAGGATTGCGTGTGAGCACCTGGGACCACTTGCCCCACGCGGAGCGGTGACACTCGTCGATGACGATGTGGCTGAAGTAGTTCTCGGGATAGTTCGCGACCAGGAACGTTGCCGCGGCCTCCTCGGTGTCCACATCGAGCGTCTGGTAGGTCGCGATCAGGATGCGCGCGTTCTTCTGTGGATTGCCGCTCGACACAGCCGCCGCGTCGTCGCCGAACTCGTTCTGGAAGGCGGTGAGCGCCTGGTTCCTCAGCTCGTCCCGATCGCAGACGAAGAGCGCCCGGCGAAGCTGTCCGGCGGCCGCGATCTTCCGGAGGAGTTGCACGGCGATGTAGGTCTTGCCCGCGCCGGTGGCCAGCGACAGGAGCGCCCGCTTCTCTCCGCGAGCCAGCTTCTCGAGCACGGCACGGATCGCCGCGTCCTGGTAGTAGCGGCGCGTCCCCTCTCCACCGGGATAGCGCATGAGCAGGGGCCGGGCCAGGGGAGATTCCAGGCCGAAGCCCATCGTCTTCTCATACCGAACGCGAAGGTCGCCCGGCGTCGGGAACTCGGAAAGCGACCGCGCGTTGCCTGTGAAGCCAGACACACGGTCGCACTCGACGAAGAGGTGACCGTTGGACGCGTAGGCCAGCGGCACATTGAGACGCTTGCAGGCGGCGTAGGCCTTCGCCTGCTCGAGACCATGCGTTGGTGGCAAGTCCTCGGCCTTGGCCTCGATTAGTGCCACTGCGACGGGTTGGCTCGCGGTATTCACCCGCACGCGCAGCACGTAATCGATGCGGCCTCGGGCGCGACGCCGGGGCCGGCCGTCCACCACCTCGATGGCACCGGCAGTTTCCTCACGCCGGATCAGATCTTCGGTCCAGCCCCGCGCGTGGAGCGCGGGGTCGATGAGCTTGGCCCGCGTATCGGCCTCGCCGAGGCCCATGCCGCGGGGAGTATAGCAGCCGCCCTCTACATCGCCCCGTTTGGTGGTCGCGCCATTTCCGTGGCATTGTCTGTGCGATGACGACCACCAACCGGGACCTCGTGGCCCAGTGGGCATTCGACACACGCCCGGTCCTGCTCCGCTTCCACCTCTGGCTCGAGAACGTCGAGGTCGAGCGCGCCCAGGCCGAACCGGTCTCCGCTCACTCATTCGCTCCTCGCGGCATCGCCCGGTGCCTCGCCATGACGTCGGCGGCGACGGCGCTCGGAACGCGGCTCTTCGGCGACTTCGGGGCGGGGAAGGGACAGGACAAGGCGGCCGTCAACCAGGTCAAGAAGGCGGCGGACGCCGTGAGCGCCTACGTGATGAGCGAGGGGCTCTGGCACCTCACCCGGACGCTGCCGGAGAACCACGCGCTGATGGTGTGTCTCGGCGAAGGCCTCATGCCCAAGGTCGGCGAGACGCCGGAGATGGGCGCCAACCCGATGCTCGGCTTCGGCCGCGTGTACGCGCGGCCGGAGCTGGCTCGGACCGTTGATCGCCGCGTGAGCCGGTTGCTCAACGAGCCCGGGCACACGTTCGCGCAGTTCTACGAGTGGCTGCTGAGCCGCGGCATCACGCTGTGGGGCGCGGCCGTCGACACGCTGGAGAACACCTCGCGCTTCGCCGACGGGAAGTCCACCGGGCCGATGGCGGTCTTTCACCTCTTCGATTCGCCGCTCCGGCTGGCCCGGCCGTACGAGTCGTACATGGGCTGCCTCACCGTGCCCGCGCGCGTGGCCGAGGCCGCCGAGAGCGCGTCGGTGTTGCTCGACTACCGCACGCCTCGCAAGCAGGTGGTCGAGGCGATCGAGGCGGCGTATCCGGGGATCCGCCGCGCGCACATTCACGTGTGGACCCTTCGCGGCAAGAGCCGAGTGCACCGACTCGGGCGGCTGTGGGAGGAATGGGAGAAGGCCGGCGTTCACCTGGTGGAGGACGGCTGGAAGGCGCCGTCAGGCCTTGCCGTGTTCACCGACTCGGGGACGTACGCCCCGACGTTTCTCGTCGGGAGCTGGCGCGACGAGGCGCAGGCTCTGCACGTCTTCCTCTGTGACGGCTACGCGGCGACCGCCGAGGCGATGCAGGCGGCGAGCCTGTCCGACGTGCTCGACGTTCGCAGCACCATGTCGTTGTTCTCGCCGACGTTCGAGCTGCCGGTCGACGTCGAGAGCCGCCTGATGCAGCTCGATCCGTCGGCGCCCGACTTCGCCGAGCGGCTCAGGACGCTCCACGGCGGCAAGGACGTCGAGGCCGGAAAGGTCAGGACGTACGCGGAGGCCATCCGGGAGGCCGCCGCTTCCAACATGCCGCTGGGCAAGCCGGTGCTCCAGGCCGACGACTTCCTGCCCGAAAAGGACTGGTCGGTGCTGGCGAGCGTCGGCTACATGTGCGACGACCCGTACACGGGCGCCCCCGGGGTCACCCAGGTGGCCGACCATGTCTATCGCGTCACCACGCGACTGGCCACGCGCAAGGCGTCGAGCCGGGTCACCTTCACGCTACGGCTCATGGAGTCGCTCGAGACGACGCGCCAGGTCTTCAGCCCGCTGCTCGTGCGATTCCTCTCGGGCGTCGATCACACCACGCGGCCGGTCAAGATCTCCGACTCGGGACGCATCCGTAACGAGCTCCAGACGATGATCCCGCAGGCCCTCGAGCACGACGGCGACCACATCCGCGTGCGCTTCGAGCGGATCAACGAGATGGTGCTGTCACGTCAGAAGCAGGCGACCATCCAGAGGGTGCTGGCCTGGTACAAGGCCAATCATCCGGTGTGGTTCGCCTGGCTCGACCTGACCTAGCGCAAGCTCTCCTTCGGCAGGTCCACCACCCGCTCCGCCAGCGTGACCAGCATGCGCCACGCGGCCTCGTGGTGGCGCGTGGCTTCCGCGTCGTCCGTGTACGTGTCGAGCAGCACGTGGCTCGCTCCGAGTTTCGCGAGCGCCTCGAGGTCGGAGCGAATCTGGTCGAGGCTGCCCTCGCCGGCGATGCGCTGATCGTCGGCGAGCTTCGCCTCGGTGATGCGCAACCGGATCCTCGGGCACAGCGCCGGCAGCGGCCGGCCTTCCTTGTCGGCGATCTCGCGGAGTCTCGGCAGCCCCGTGTCGCGCAGCCACGGGAGACGCACCCGGATCGGATGCCACGCATCGCCGAGACGTACCGCGCGTCGCAGCGCGGCGTCGCTGGCCCCGCCGACCCAGATCGGCGGATGAGGCGACCGCAGCGGGCGCGGACCCGTGTGCACGTCGCGGAAGGAGACGAACGGGCCGCTGTAGGAGGCCGGATCACTCGTCCACGCGGTCTTGATCGCGGCCAGGTAGTCGTTCGACATCGCTCCCCGCCGCTCGAACGGCACGCCGAGCGTCTCGAATTCCTGCTTCGCCCAGCCGACACCGACGCCGAAGATGAACCGGCCGCCCGAGAGCTGATCGACGTTGGCGGTGAGCCGCGCCGTGTGCAGCGGATGGCGATAGGGCAGGATCACGACGGTCGTCCCGAGCTCCACGCGCTGGGTGACGCGCGCCAGCCATCCGAGCGTGACGAACGGATCGTAGTAGGGCGCGGGATAGCGCGCGACGACGTCCGGCGTCATCGCGACGTGGTCCGAAATCATGACGAAGTGGTAGCCGAGGGTCTCCGCGAGCTGCGCCCAGCGCGCGAGCGAGTCCGGGCTGACGCCCGGGCCGAAGTTGAGAAGGTTCACCCCGATCCGCATGGCTCAGGCCAGACGCTTGCGCAGGTACTCCGCGATCTCCAGCGTGGCCGCCATGCCCTGCGGGATGGCCCGGGTCAGCGACACGAACGCGTGGATCTGCCCCGGGTACTCGCGGTAGACGACCTCCACGCCGGCCTCGCTCAGCCGATCGCCGTACGCTCGGCCTTCGTCGCGCAGCGGGTCGAAGCCGGCCGTGACGATCATGGCCGGCGGCTGGCCGGCGAGCTTCGGCGCGCGCAGGGGCGAGGCGCGCAGGTCGGACTTGTCCGCCTCGTTCCGGAGATATTGCTCCATGTACCAGACGATGCGCTCGCGCGGGATCACGTGGCCGTCCACCAGCTCGCGGTGCGATTCCGTCTCGAGCGAGAAGTCGACGGCGGGATAGATCAGCACCTGGCACGAGGGGACGGGCGCGCCGGTGGAGGCGGCGAGCTGAGAGACGACGGCCGAGAGGTTGCCGCCGGCCGAGTCGCCGGCCACGGCCACGCGGGCGGTATCGATGCCGACGTCGCGCCCGCGACTCCGGAGCCAGCGATAGGCGGCGACGCAGTCCTCGACCGCGGCGGGGAACTTGTGTTCGGGAGCCAGTCGATAGTCGATCGCGACGACGAGCACGCCCGCGTGCCTGGCGAGCCGCGCGCACAGCCCGTGATGCGTCTCGAGGTCGCCCTGCACCCAGCCACCGCCGTGGAAGTACGCCACCGCCGGCAGCGGCGCACCGCCGACGCTCGACGCATAGACGCGCGCGGGAATCTCGCCGGCCGGTCCTGGCATCGTGATGTTCTCGATGCGCGCCAGCGCCGGCGCCGGCTCGTCCATCAGCCCGACCATCGTGCGGAGCTGCTGGCGCAGCTCGGGCAGCGGAGGGAAATACCCGGGCACGCGGATCGACTTCACGAACTCGCCCACGATCTGGGCCTTGGGGTCCATCGTGCGGTCCCCCAGCCGGATGCGGTGGCCCTCGAGAAAGCGCAGCGCGTCCGGCTCGCTCATCTCCGTGTGAGACAGCTCCAGCTTCGGATGCGTGCGCAGGTCGCTCATGGGTCCGCTCCTCCTGCGGGGATTGTACCCGTCACCGCCGGGTCTTTCGGCGCTTGGCCGGGATCACCGCCATCGCCTCGATCTCGACCATCAGCTCGGGCGCGGAGAGGCGCTTCACACCGATCAACGCGCTCGTGGGTAGATCACTCGTGAAGTACTTGAAGCGCTCATCGGCGACGCGGTGGTATTCCTCCACGTCCGTCGTGAACGTCGTCGTCTTGACCACGTCCGAGAAGTCCGCGCCGACCGACCGAAGGGCCCGGCCGATGTTCTGGCACACCTGGCGGACCTGGGCGCGCATGTCTCCGGGATGGACCGGTGAGGCGTCCTTTTCGCTGCGCGACGTCATCCCGGCGACGAACACGAGCGTGCCGCCAGCCACCGTCACGACCTGGGAGTGAGTCTTGCGTACCGGCAAATCGTCGGGCTGAACGATCTTCTTCGGATGGGCCATCGGGGTGTCTCCTCCGTGGGACGCTCGGCTCGTCGCGTCGGGTAGAATTCTCACATGACCGTCTCGTCGAAGCTCGCTGCGCTCGGCGTCGTCGTTGCCATCGCCGCGATCGCGGCCTATGCGCTCCTGCTCCGCGTCGCCATCGTCCGAAATCATCCCGAGGGCTACGTGGTCGCGTTCGCCCTGGCGACGGCGCTGGCGGCGCTGGCCGTGGCGCGCGCACGCGCTCGGCGATGGCCGGCCTGGCTGGCGCTCGGGCTGACGAGCCTCCTGCTCGCCGGCGGCGCGTGGTTCAACTTCGTCGCCGCGCGCGTCCCCGACACCCCGACGGTGCTGCGAGTCGGCGAGCGGCCGCCTGATTTCACGCTGTCCGATGCGGCCGGAAGGGACGTATCACTCTCGGAGTACCGCGGCAAGAAGCCCGTCGTGATCGTCTTCTACCGCGGCTACTGGTGACCGTTCTGCATGGCGGAGCTCCAAGGCCTTGGAGCTCACCTGTCCCAGGCCGAGAAGGCCGGCGTCGAGATCGTCGCCGTCTCGCCCGATCCCAACGAGAGGAGTCAGAAGATCGCCGAGGGGCTGCATCTCGGCTATCGCTTCCTCGCTGACCGTGACCTCGCGGTGACCCGGCGCTATGGCCTCGTGCACGCGGGCGCCGGACCGAACGGCCAGGACGTTCCGCGCCCGGCGACGGTCGTGCTGGATCGCGACGGCGTCGTGCGCTGGTTTTCGGTCACGCGCAATTTTCAGGTCAGGCCCGACCCGGACGACGTCCTTCGCGCCGTGCGCGCGCTGTAACGCCGTGTGCTAGCATCCGATGCCGATGGATGCCGCCGCGCGTTTTCGCTGTGGGCTGGCTGGCGTATTGCCACTCGTCGTGGCTCTCGTCGTGATCTCTCCGCCCGCACCCGTGATGGCTCAGGATGATATACGGGTGGACGGAACGGTGATGTGGCTTTCTGGCCAGACCCTGACCCTCGCCCTGGATGGGCAGGTCGTCCCCGGCTACTATCAAATCGTGGGGCAGTACCTGGTGGTTGTGCCGGGCCCGCGCCCGACCGTGAACGTCGACCTCCGCGACGTCCCACAAAGCGAGTACGCGTTCATGAGGTCGGGAGAGCGTATCGGCGTCATCGGGACGGTGGCCAGCGATCGCCGGCGTCTCCTCGGCAGGTCGATCATTCGAGACGCAGGGCAGGAGGCGCCCTAGCGCGTCGCCGCGGCGTCTACCAGGGTAGGATCGCCGGCTCGTACTTCTCGATCCGCTCCTCGACCGTCGTCACCGGCTCGATGCCGTAGAGCCGTCGCGCGTTCTCGCCGAGCAGCTTCTGCTGCGCCTTCGCCGGCACGTCGAATTCGGTCATGTGGTGCAGCGCGTCCCACGCGTCCTCGGCGTCGTGGTGGGGATAGTCGGAGGACCAGATCGCGACGTCCTGGAACACGTCCCACAGCCGGTAGACCATCGTCTCGTCCGATTCGAAGCCGATGAAGCAGCGCTCGTTGAAGACCTCGACCGGATCGCGGATGAGCCGGTTGTCGCGCTGGAACGCGAACAGGTTCGAGAAATTCGAGCTGCGCGCCAGGATCAGCGGTAGCCACGAGGCGTTGGATTCGAGCACCGCCGCCTTCAGCCGAGGGAACTTCTCCAGCCAGCCGGTCTGCACCACGACCGTCACCCAGGTCATCGCCTCCATCAGGAAGCCCAGCGTCTCCGAGGCGTCGATGGCCGGATCCATCGCCGCGGTGATGTTCGACACGAACTGGCCGGGCGAGTAGACGACGGCTTCGTCGGTGAAGAGCAGGCCCTGTCCCGAATGGCCGCGCGCCTGCGCCATGCGCTGGCCCCAGTCGGGCGTGAGCGCCTCGCGCGAGGGGAAGGTGTGCATGGCGAGCACGACGCCCGTGGCTTCGAACTCGCGCCAGAGCGGGTCGAACTCGGGCAGCGTGGGATAGCGGCCGTTCCAGAAGCAGGGGCGCACTGCCGCCGCCTTGAAGCCGAGCGCGGCGATGCGCCGGAGCTCGGCGATCGACGCCTCGACGCTCTGGAGCGGCAGCACGGCGCAGGGAAACAGCCGTCTCCGGTCGGCGGCGCAGTAGTCGAGCACCCAGTCGTTGTAGGCCCGGGCCAGGATCGTCGCAGCCTCGGCGCTGCGCACCAGCGCCAGGCGCACGAACCACGTCGGGAACAGCATCACCTGGTCGGTGCCGAGCGCGTCCATGTCGCTGAGCCGCGCGTGCGGATCGCGACAGCCGAGCAGGCGCCCGAACTTCTCCTGCCAGGCCGCGGTGCCGGGCGTGAGCTTGCCGACTTCTTTCTTGTCCCAGCGCGCCCAGCCCACCTCGGCGGCGTTCGAGCGCTCGCGCGCGGCGGGGACGACCCGGCCGTTGATGTAGAGGAGGTCGCTGTCGGTGTGGAAGCAGAACTGGGTCTTGATCCAGCTTCGGCTCTTCGTCGGCACGTACTCGTCCCAGATTGCCGGCGGCTCGACGACGTGGCTGTCGCAGTCGAACACGGAGAAGTTCTTGCGCACGGCTTTCCCCTCTCGAAAAAGTGGTTTATTGTCCGGAATCGAGACGACGCCTGTCAATGACACGGCCGCCAGATTCCTCCGGGCTCGAACGCTTCTCGCTGTCCGGGCGCATCGTGCTGATCACGGGCGCGACGCGCGGGCTGGGGCTCGAAATCGCGCGCGGCATGGCGGCGGCCGGCGCCGTGGTCGGGATCAACGGGCGTGATGCCGAGCGGGCCGGCGAGATCGCCAAGAGCATCCCGAACGCGTTTGCCGCGCCGTTCGACATCACCGATCTGGGCGCGGCGGCGGCGGCCATCGACGAGATCGTGGCGCGCTACGACCATCTCGATTGTCTCGTCAACAACGCGGCCGTCCGCGATCGCCGGCCGCTGCAGGACATCACGGCCGCGGACTTCCGTCGCTTGATCGAGACCAACCTGGTCGCTCAGTACGAGCTCTCACGCCTGGCCACGCGGCCCATGGCGGTGCGAGGCCGGGGCCGCCTCGTGTTCATCAGCTCGATGGTGGGGCCGCAGTCGTTCCAGGGCGACCCGGCCTACGTCGCCTCGAAGGGCGGGCTGGAGGCGCTGATGCGCGCGCTCGCCGTGGAGCTCGGCGATCAGGGCATCGCCGCCAACGCGATCGCTCCCGGATTCTTCCTGACGGAGCGGAACGCTCCCTTCTTCTCCCAGCCGCGCATCGCCGAGCTGGCGCGTCGCATCCCGCTGCGGCGCTTCGGCCGGCCCGACGAGATCGTCGGCGCCGCCATCTTCCTCGCGTCCGACGCCGCGTCCTACGTCACGGGCCAGGTGCTGACCGTGGACGCGGGACTCTCGATCGCTCTGTAACCGTCGCGCGCTTCGCGCTCACGGCTTGTCGAACAGCGACAGGTCGACCGCGTCGCCCATCGTGTTGTAGCCGAGATCGCTCGGGTGAAGGTGGTCGCCGCAGTCGTAGATCGGCAGCATGCGGGTCGGATGGTCCGGATCGCGCAGGGCCTCGTCGAAGTCGACGACCGCGTCGAAGGCGCCGCCGTCGCGGATCCAGGCGTTGACCGCCTGGCGCTTGGACTCGCGCTCCGGGGTCCAGGCGCCGGGAAGAAACGTCTCGTTCTCGAACGGCGTCAGGGTGCCGCCGAACATCTTGATGCCGCGTGTCTGGGCACGCACCGCGAGCTGCTGCAGACCGGCGATCATCTGCTCGGCCGTGACCTCCTCGTCGGGCTTGGCCCAGCGGTTGCGGAGGTCGTTGGTGCCGAGCATCACGATCGCGTGGGTGACGCCGGGCTGGACCAGGACGTCGCGATCGAAGCGACGCAGGCCGCTGTCGCCCCGGATGTCGTGCAGGATCCGGTTGCCGCCGAGCCCCTGGTTCATGACCGCCATCGGGCGGCCGCCGGCACGAGCGTGCAGCCGGCGCGAGAGCTGATCGGGCCAGCGGCAGAACGCGTCGATCGTCGAGATGTTGGCGTCGGTCAGCGAGTCGCCGAGCGCCACGACGCCGCCGGTCTCTCGCGAGGCGAGCACGTCGACGCCGCAGACGAAATACCAGTCGTCGGTGATCTTGCCGACCGGCATCGCGACCGCCGAGGCGAAGTTGCCCGGCGGCGAAATGTAGTTCGTCTGGCGCGAGTAACGGCCGGTGATCCCGAAGGTCGCCGGCAGATCGCCCGGGAGATAGACGCTGATCGCCAGGTCGCCGAGCGGCGGCAGCGGCAGCGAGACCGGATCGCTGATCAAGAGCGATCCGGCGGCGATCGTCGCTGACTCGGCGCCGCCGAAGGTCAGCGCGCGATCGGAGCCCTTGACGATGGCGGGGCCGGTGTCGCGCAGCCCGACCCGCGCCGCACCGACGAGGAGCTTGCGGGTGCCGTAGGCGTTGGAGAGGCGCACCCGCAGCGTGTCGCCGCCGATGCTGGCGCGGACGTTCATCCGCACCGTGTGGTTGCTGAACGCGGCGCCCTCGGCCGGCGCGGGCACGGTGGTCCAGGTGCCGACCCAATGACGATGGTTGTGCATGGTGCTCTCCTCTTGTCTCGTGCGCTACCCGCTGAACATGTCTGTCGCCATGCCAGCCTGGATACCACAATCGGGCCTCGGCATGCCGGGCACGCCGCGAGTACACTGTCGCGCTGAAACTCAACCCCGAAGGCTGCGCGACCGACACGGCGCGCGCGAGGTGAGCCGATGGCCACGAAGATCGCCGAAGGCAAGAAGGCGCCCGACTTCACGCTGGAGGACGCGAGCGGCAAGCGGGTCTCGCTCGCCGATTTCAAGGGCAAGGACGTGATCGTCTACTTCTACCCGAAGGACGACACGCCCGGCTGCACCAAGGAGGCGTGCGGCTTCCGCGATGACTGGAAAGATCTGCAGAAGGCCGGAGTCGTCGTGCTCGGCATCTCGGCCGACAGCGCCGCCTCCCACGCGAAGTTCGCGACGAAGTACAAGCTCCCGTTCCCGCTCCTGTCCGATCCCGACCGCAAGGTCATGGAGGCGTGGGGAGCGTACGGCGACAAGATGATGTACGGCAAGAAGACCAGGGGCGTGATCCGCTCCAGCGTGTGGATCGGCCCCGACGGCACCGTGCGCAAGCACTGGGCGCGCGTGGCCGACGCGGCCAAGCATCCCCACCAGGTGCTCGAGCAGATCCGCGAGCGGGCGGCCTGAAAGACGGCGGGGGCAGCGCGCGCGACGCTGCCCCCGCCGATGGGGATCAGTCGGCTACTTCGTGGCGAAGCAGTAGAAGAAGCCGTTGCCGCCGGTGCTCTTCAGATCGCTCTGGCTGCAGCCGCCGTCCGGGCCGCGTGAGGGATGCGACGAGTTCCAGGACTTCGACACGTCGTCGTCGCGCAGGCCCTGCCGGTCGGAGTGGCCGACCATCGCCGAGCCCTGACCGCTCTTCGTCCAGTTGCCGCACGTGCGATCGTCGCCGGCCGCGAAGGCGGTGCCGTCCGGCTGGGAGCCGGTGAGGATGTCGTGCATGTTCGGCGTGTCGCCGCGGCCGTTGACCTTCTCGCCCTTCTCCGTCAGCGCCGTGTCCTTGGTGAGGTTGTTCTTGCCGTGGAGCTCGGCCACGTCCTTCGCGACGACGGCGCCCTTGGCGTTCTGCCAGGGGCCGCTCCCGATGCGGTCGCGCGCGTTGACGGCGCCGGGCCCTTGCGTGCTCAGGTACGCGTGCCACGTTTTGCTGCCCGCGCCCGCCGCCTGCGCGAGCGTCTGACAGGTCTTGTCCGCGCCGGCGAGGCCGCCGAGGTCGGCGCCCTTGCCCGGGCCGGCGCTGGTCACGAAGAAGCTCATGTTCGCCGGTTGCGCTTGCGCGATGGCAGCCGTGCCGAGGCACAGCATCGCGATCGATACGAGGATCGACACACTCAGTCTGCTGGTCATGCCCAAGCCTCCCTGTGGTCACGTTGGTGCGTCGTCGAGCGCGAACGCTCGAACGCCCGGAGTATGATACGGCCGACTTCGAAACGTGGAGGACCTGCCTGACATGTCGAGACTCGCCGCGGTCGTCGCCACGCTGCTCGCCGTCGTTCTGCTCGGAGCCGCCGTCTGGGCGCAGGCTCCGCGCGATGTGGTCGTCGTCGGCATGGAGGCGGAGCCGCCGGGGCTCGATCCCGGCCAGGCGTTGGGGCTCCACACGCTGCGGGTGACCGCCGAGATCTTCGAGACGCTCGTCGCCACGCCCGACGACAGCACGGACGTCATCCCCGGCCTCGCCGAGTCCTGGACCACGTCGTCCGATGGGCTGACGTGGACCTTCAAGCTGCGCAAGGGCGTCCGCTTCCACGACGGCACGGCGCTCGACGCCGCGGCCGTGAAGTTCACGTTCGACCGCGTGATCGATCCCGCGCATCCGCACGCCAAGAGCGGCAAGTGGTCGTTCGTCACCGGCTATCTCTCCAGCGTGAAGTCGGTCGAGACGCTCGATCCCCAGACCGTGCAGCTCCACCTGAAGTACCCGACCAGCTCGCTCCTGGCGCTGCTCGCGCTCCCGAACTGCGCGATCGTCAGCCCTACCGCCTTCACGAAGGCGCCCGCGGACTTCGACACGAAGCCGGTGGGCAGCGGCCGTTACAAGTTCGAGTCCTGGGAGCGGGGTAGCCGCCTGGTGCTGCGCCGGAACGACGACTACTGGGGTGACAAGGGCAAGCCGCAGACGCTCGTGTACCGAGGCATCGCAGAGGCCAACGCGCGGGTGACCGAGCTGCTCACGGGCGGCGTGGACCTCATCCTGCCGATCCCGCCCGATTTCGTCGCGCGACTCGAGAAGACCGCCGGCATCACTGTGCACAAGAAGACGGGCCTCACGGTGTGGTACGTCGGCTTCAACGTCGAGAAGAAGCCCTTCACCGACCGCCGCGTGCGTCAGGCCTTCAACCACGCGGTCAACAAGGACGCGATCGTCCGCGACATCCTCAAGGGGACCGGCATCGCCGCCGTCGGGCCGCTCCTGCCCGGCACGTGGGCGTTCGAGCCCAACGTGCGCAAGTACGCGTACGATCCGGCCGCTGCACGGAAGCTCCTCGCGGAGGCCGGCTATCCGAACGGCCTCGAGGTGGACTTCTGGATGCCGGAGTCAGGGTCGGGGATGCAGGCGCCCGTCGAGATGTCGACGGTGATCCAGGCGAACCTGGCCGCCATCGGCGTCAAGGCCTCGCTGAAGACGTTCGAGTGGGGGTCGTATCTCGGCAAGATCCGCGCGGAGGCGCCGGCGATGTTCGCGCTCTCCTGGTTCCTCAAGTCGGAGGATCCGGACCTCTCGATGTACCCGCTCTTCTTCTCGAAGAACCAGCCGCTGCCGAACCGGTCGAACTACAACAACCCCGAGGTCGATCAGCTCCTCGTCCAGGCCCGCCAGGTCGCCGACCGCGGCAAGCGCGCCGAGCTGTACAAGAAGGCCCAGCGCCTGATCGTCGAGGATGCGCCGTGGGTCTTCGTCGACCACGAGGTGCAGGTCGTCGCCACGCGCGCCGCCGTGAAGGGCTTCAAGCTGCATCCCAGCGGCTTCGACCTGCGCGTGGAGCGTGTGACGAAGGAGTAGCGCAATCAGCGAAGTACGTCTCGGGTGGACGTGAGCAGAACGCACGTGCAGCCGGTCTCGCTCCAGACACGCTGATCGGCGCTGCCGGCCTCCGCCCGATTGTAATCCCCGGGAGAGAGCTTCTTGTCGTCGATCATCAGCTCACCGTGAAGCAGATACAATTCTTCGACCCCGGCATGGCGGTGGGGCGGATACGCGACTCCGGGCGCGAGTCGTACGAGCATGCTGACGCGGTCTTTCTCGGTATCCGCCGCGAGCAGTTTGCAGGAAATGCCAGGCGCGACTTCTTCCCATTCCGATTCCGTCCGTCCTTGCGGCGCGGGCACGACTGGCTCCCGACCGGTCTCCGCCGCGATTCGCCGCGTCAGGCGTTCCCACAGCGATGCTGATGGGCGCAGCACGTCGGTTGGCCAGGAGACGAAGGCGTCGATGATCGGACGAAGCGTCTCCATTTCCTGCCGACACTCCGCACACGCGGAGATATGGGCCTCCACGCCGGGCCGTTCGCTCGAAGGAAGGGCCTGCAGGGCGTACAGGAATACCAACTCCGGGTAGTCTCGATCGTGTGTGCTCGATCCTGAGCTCATAGGCCTGTCATGTTCCGCCGAGCGCCTGTCGGAGTTTCCCCAATCCTGACCGGATGCGTGTCTTCACCGTTCCAAGGGGCTGATTCAATTTTGCTGCCGCTTCGCTGTACGTGAGCTCGGAGAAAAATGCGGTTTCGATCGCCTGGCGCTCTTCCGGCGTCAGCGCCTGCAAGGCATGGCGCAGGCGACGGCCTTGCTCGCTGACATCGAGGGCCTCGTGCGGGCCACTCGGGGCAGTCACTGTCAGTGGACTGTCCGCATGAGCGTCGACGCGTTTCTTCCGCCCCTCGAACCGCAACCGGTCGATCGCTCGGGACCGCGCCTGATTCATGATCCATCCGACGACCGAACCGCCGGCAGGATCGTAGGCCGACGCCCTTCGCCACACATCGTGGAACACATCGAGTGTCACTTCTTCAGCGGTGGCCCGATTGCCCGTGATACGGACGGTAAATGTGAACACGAGTCGATGCGTCTGCTCGTAGAGCGCATGCAGCGCAAGCTGGTCACCTCTAGCGATCGACTGGACCAATCGGACCCAGTCCTTCTCCGAGACGGGTGTCTTCGCCCTGTTGGCATAGAGCAAATCGCCGAGCGTCGTCGTCTTGGATTCAGGCCGGTCCTGGTCTGGACGGGGTGCCGCGGCCACAGCACGGGAATCATGCCGACGTCGATCGTTCCCGTCAAGGGCGGCGGCTCACGCTGGTCGCGGGAGGACCACCGCCGCACGGCATGCCAGGTTGTGGCGTTCGAGCTCCCATGCTGCGAAGCAGTCGATGTGGACATGGTACTTGTCTAGGCAGCGATTGTCGCCGTCTCGGGCGAACTCGATCTCGAATTCGACCTCGCCGCCCTTCACAGGCACACTACAAATCGTGCAGTTAGCGCCGCCACCTGGGCCGCCCCACATGCCGTCTGGGCGGCGGTTGGGTAACTTCCCGGCCAGGATCACTTCGCGGGCTTTCTCGCGTAGGGTGCACTCGTCGTTCAGCGATGCCGGGTCTGCCATCCAATCTATAAAACGTCAAACAGGTCTGCACGGATTGGTGATTCAAATCTTTTTGGGAGCCAGGACGCCGACCTCGGGCGCGGCGGGCCGCGCCCGGCGGTCAGCACGTCCATCTTCCGTCACCGTATACTAAGCGCCGCGTTCCCGGAGGCGACGACGAAAGGACTTCGGCGAGTCACGCGCAATGTGGTCGTCGTGGTCGGCGCCGCGTTCGCGCTGGCGATCGTCGGCATGGCCCTGTTCGCCGGCGTGCTGGCGCCGCACCCGCCGGACGAGCAGAACTTCGACCTCATCGAAGCCAGGCCGAGCGCGCAGGCCTTCTTCGGCACCGATCGCTTCGGCCGCGACGTCCTGAGTCGCGTCATCTACGGCGCGCGGGTCTCGCTCTACGTCGCGGTGCTGTCGATTGGCCTCGCGATGGTCGCGGGTGGCGGGCTCGGCCTCACGGCCGGCTATGCCGGCGGCGCGTGGGACAACGGCATCAACCGGGTGATGGACGTGTTCTTCAGCATTCCCGGCTTGCTGCTCGCCGTCGGGATCGCGGCGATGCGTGGCCCCGGGGTCAACAGCGCCGTCGTCGCGATCACCATCGTGTACACGCCGCTCTTCGTGCGCGTCATGCGCGCGCCGGTCCTGGCCGAGCGCGAGAAGGACTACGTGGAGGCCGTGCGCGCGCTGGGCGCGCCGCGTCTGGTCATCGCGCTCAAGCACGTGCTGCCGAACGTGATCTCGCCGTTCGTGGTGCAGGGCACGGTGGCGTTCTCGCAGGCAATTCTCATTGAGGCGTCGCTGAGCTACCTGGGCCTGTCGGCGCAACCGCCGACACCATCATGGGGCAACATGCTCAACGAGGGGCGGACCTATCTCGAGACCGCGCCGTGGATCTCGGTCTTTCCGGGCGTCGCCATCATGATCGCCGTGCTGGCGTTCAACCTGATCGGCGACGGCCTCCGGGACCTCTTGGACCCGATGCACAGCAGTGTGACAGCAGCCGAGCGGGCGGGCGCCTGAGCGCCCGGGAGCCCGCGACTCAAAGGAGATCACGCATGACCACCATGACTCGGCGCCGGCTCCTCCAGGCGGGCGGCCTCACGCTCGGCGCTCTCGCGCTTCCACGACCGGTACACGCGCAGACACCGAAAGCGGGCGGCACGTTCGTCACCGCGCGCACCACCGAAGCGACGGGCCTCGATCCTCAGCTCGTGCCCGCGTTCTCGCGCAGCGCGCGCTCGCCGCTCATGTACAACCAGCTCGTGCGGTTCGAGCCGGACATGACGCCGGTGGGCGAGCTGGCGGAGTCGTGGGAGGTGAGCCGCGACGGGCTTGCCTGGACGTTCAAGCTTCGGCAAGGCGTGAAGTTCCACGACGGCCAGGAGCTGACGTCGGCAGACGTGAAGTTCACGTTCGATCGGCTCTTCGAGAAGTCGCCGGGCAAGTCGGACTTCATCGCCGTCGACCAGGTCGAGCCGACCGGGAAGTACGGCGTGAAGTTCACCACCAAGGAGCCGTTTGCGGGGCTGCTGGCGGCCCTCGGCGGCTTCTGGGGCTTCATCATCAACGAGGCCGGCGTGAAGAAGCACGGCGACCTCAACAAGGCCGCGGTGGGGACGGGGCCGTACGTGCTCGAGGACTGGAAGGTCGAGCAACAGATGGTCCTCAAGAAGAACCCGGCCTACTTCAAGAAGGGGCTGCCGCACGTCGACCAGGTGATCCTGCGCGTGATCCCCGACGAGGCGAACATCGTGGCCGCGCTGCGCACGGGACAGATCCACCACGCGTTCATCGAGGACAACAAGAACTACAACCTCCTGAAGGACGAGAAGACGCTGACGGGCTACCGGAGCTCACGGCTTGGCTACGACTACCTGAACATCACCGCCACCCGCGGGCCGCTCAAGGACGTGCGCGTGCGCCAGGCGATCTCCTGGGCCGTCGACCGCTCGCAGGTGATGCGGGTGGCGACGGCGGGCTTCGGCCGCCTCACGGCGCCGGCGACCGCGCCGATGAAGCAGTGGCAGCTGGCGGAGGAGCAGTGGATGCGCTACTACAAGCCCGACCTCGACAAGGCGAAGAAGCTGATGGCGGACGCCGGCGTGGCCAGCGGCTTCACGGTGAAGTGCATGGTCATCCCGACTTTTCCGACCATGGTCTCGGGCGCGCCGGTCATCGCCGCGCAGCTCAAGCGCATCGGCATCACCATGGAGATCGAGAACGTCGAGTACGCGCTCTGGATCAAGCGCTGGCTCGCGCACGACTTCGACATGACGATGAACACCACGCCGGGCTACGCCGATCCCGACACGGCGTTCTTTCGCGCGCTGCACTCCACGAAGGGCCAGAACTGGAATTCCTGGAGCGTGCCGGAGCTCGACGCGCTGTTGGAAGAAGGCCGGCGCACGATGGACGGCAAGAAGCGCAAGGAGATCTACGACAAGGTCCAGCTCATGATCCTCGAGAACGTGCCGCACCTCTGGCTCTTCTCGGCGGACACGATCGACTTCACCCAGGCGACGGTGAAGGGCTTCCGCCAGCATCCGACCACGCTCCTCTACGGCCTGGAGGGCGTGTCGATCGGATAGATGACCCGCTACGTCGTTCTCCGCCTGTACTCCATGGGCCTGACGCTGGTGGGGCTGTCGGTGCTCGTATTCCTGATGCTGCGACTGATCCCGGGCACCGTGGTCGAGCAGATGATCGGCGCCGACGCGATCGTCAGCCCGGCCATGGTGGCCGAGCTCACGCGCTTCTTCGGGCTCGACCAGCCGTGGTGGCTGCAGTACGGGCGCTGGATCGCGGAGATCGGCCACGGCAACCTCGGCACGTCGTGGCGGACGGGCAAGCCGGTCCTCTCGCTCATCGTCGAGCGGCTGCCGGTGACGCTCGAGCTGACCGCGCTGTCGGTAGCATTCGCGCTGCTGCTGGGCATCCCGGCCGGCATCGTGTCGGCGACGCGCCGCGATCAGGCCGTGGACAACGTCACGCGCGTGGGCACCCTGCTCGGGCTCTCGATCCCCGTGTTCTGGCAGGGCACGATGCTGATCCTGTTCTTCTCGGTCTATCTCCGCTGGATGCCGCCGGTCGTGTGGGTGGACTTCTTCAGCGACCCGCGCCGTAACCTGACGATCATGGCGCTGCCCGCGCTCTGTCTCGGCACGGCGAGCGCGGCCAACATCGCGCGCACCACGCGGTCGTGCATGCTCGACGTGCTTCGGTCCGAGTACATCCGCACGGCGTCGGCCAAGGGCCTCGCCGATCGCCTCGTCGTCCTCAAGCACGCGCTCAAGAACGCGCTGATTCCGATCGTGACCGTGGCCGGGCTGCAGATCGGAATCCTGCTCGGTGGAACCGTCGTGGTCGAGGAGGTCTTCACGCTCCCCGGCGTCGGCCGCCTCGTGCTGTGGTCGATCTATCAGCGCGACTATCCGCTCACCCAGTCGACGATCCTGTTCATCGCGGTGATGTTCATGACGATCAATCTCGCGGTGGACATGCTCTACGGCTATCTCGATCCGCGCATTCGCTACAGCGGTTGAGCGGTATGCGGATGAGCAGTATATGGATGCGCCATAGTACTCGTCTCATGTATAGTAGTGCGCGCCATGGACCTCCGGACCCGCGTCACGGTGCTCTCGGAGTCCCACGACCAGGACGGTCCGCCGGGCACGAGGATGCTGCCGGGAGATCCCGTCGGCATCACGCGCGTGCGGTACCCCGGTCACGGCTCGACCCGCCTCATGCGCATCATGCAGACCAACGCCTGCTCGCTCTCGTGCGGCTACTGCCCGACGTTCTGCGGTGGCAACGTGCGGCGGACCTATCTCGCGCCCGAAGAAGTCGCGCGCGTCTTCATGGACGCCCACCGCAAGGGCCTCGCCGACGGCCTCTTCCTCACGTCCGGCGTCCCGGGGCGCGGTGATCGCATGACCGATCGCATGCTGGCCGCCGTCGAGCTACTCCGGCGTCGCGAGGGGTTCCGCGGCTACGTGCACCTGAAGCTGCTCCCCGGCGCCCAGGCCGCGCAGGTCGAGGAGGCCGCGCGACTCGTCAGCCGGATCTCGGTGAATCTCGAAAGCGCGACCGATGGCTACGTGCGCGCGCTGTCGCGCGAGAAGGATCTGTCCGGCGATCTGCTGCCGAAGCTACGGCAGGCCGGCCAGCTCCTGCTCGATCGCCGCCGGGAGCAGCGACCGCTGCCCTGGGCACAGGCGGGAACGACGACGCAGTTCGTGGTCGGCGCCGCCGGTGAGCGCGATCAGGAGATCCTCGGCGTGGTCGCACGGCTCGAGCGCGAGCGGCTTCTGCACCACGCCCACTTCAGCGCGTTCCAGCCGGTGGTCGGCACGCCGATGGAGAACGCGCCGCCGACGCCGCCGGTGCGCGAGCTTCGCCTTTATCAGGCCGAGCACCTGCTCCGCCAGTACGGCTTCGGCGTCGACGAGCTGGCGTTCGGCGCCGACGGCAACCTGCCGCTCGACCACGATCCCAAGACGGCCTGGGCGCTCGCCCATCCCGAGTACTTCCCGCTCGAGGTCATGCAGGCGCCGCGCGAGCTCCTGGTCCGCGTGCCGGGCATCGGCCCCAGGACGGCCGACACGCTGGTCGGCAACCGTCGCCGGACCATCCTGCGCAACGTCGCCGATCTCCAGCGCCTCGGCGTCGACGTCGCGCGCGCGGGGTTCTATCTCGCGCTTCGCAGCCGGCGAATTGCGACGGCGCCGGCCGCCCATCAGCTCCGGCTCTTCGCCCACGGCCAGCACATGGTCCAGGCGCCGTTCAGGACACCGGTGCCACCGTGCGCGTATCGCTGATCGTCGCGCCACGCGCGGCTGGCGCTCGCGTCACTCGCGCAGGAGGCGACCGAAGCCGCGGACGGGCGTGCGCACGCCGGCGACCCGCAGCGCGCGCCAGAGAAACGCCTGGTTGCTGGAGAGCACCGGCTTGCCGAGCTCCCGCTCCAGCGTGTCGAGCACACCGGCGGTCGGCAGCCCGGTTCCGCTGATCAGCACCGCGTCGGCGGTCGGCACGTCGGTGCCGAGCGCGAGCGACCGGGCGCGTTCCTCCGTCTCGTCGTAGATGTTGGTGACGCCTTCGAGCCGCCGGTAGCCGACGAGCTCGAATCCCGCGGCCTGCCACCAGGTCTTTCCCAGCACGCTGATCGAATCCGGATACGGCGTCGCCAGCGCGAGCTTCTTCACGCCGAGATGCAGCAGGGCGGCCCGCACCGCGCCGGCCGCGCTGATCACGGTCGTTCCGGTGAGCGCAGCGAGGCGATCGACGAGCGCCTGCTCGTTCGCGAAGCCGGCGACGTAGCTCGACGCGGTATGCGCCAGGACGACGACGGCGGGCTTCGTTTCGGCCAGCGTCCGCGCTGGCCGCTCGATCCGCTCGAAGTAGGCTCGCGTCCGCGCTTCCATGCCGTCGGCCGCGCCACCCGTTCCCGTGCTCTCACCGGCATCGAGCCGTGAGAAGTGCAGCGTGACGCCCGGCGGCGCCATGCGGTAGAGCTCGGGCTCGACGGTGGGATTACCGGGCGGGACGAGGACGCCGATGCGGGCCACGGCTGCCACTCTAGCCGGCGATCCTACTACGCGCGGGCCCGGCGCGCCGAACGTGCCTCGACGAGCAGCACGCACAGCACCACGATCGCCTGGAACACGGCGCCGGCGCTGGCCGGCAGCTTCACGCTGCGCTGGAGCGAATCGGCGCCGACCATGAG
>QHTB01000199.1 GCA_003220615.1 Candidatus Rokuibacteriota bacterium | reverse complement strand
GGATGAGATAGGGGTCATGGACGAAGACGGTGTGGGGCCGGTA
Source organism: Candidatus Rokuibacteriota bacterium (assembly GCA_003220615.1). Taxonomy (GTDB): domain Bacteria; phylum Methylomirabilota; class Methylomirabilia; order Rokubacteriales; family CSP1-6; genus 40CM-68-15. Next base: position 21,320 of record QHTB01000199.1, on the reverse strand, counting down.
GTGGCGGAGCGCGCGCACGACGTCGCCGAGAAAGGCTCGGGAGTCTTCGAGCTCGCCATCGGGATAGCCGAGCATGACGACGTGCTTCACGCCCATGAAATCCGCGGCGGCCCGCTGCTCGTCCGCGCGCTTCTTCGCGAGCTCGGCCGGCGTGAAGGAGCGGTCGGCCGTGCCGGCATCGCCATTCGTGCACAGCACGTAAGTGACTTCGCAGCCGCGAGTGATCCACTTGGCCACGACGCCGCCCGATCCGATCTCCGCGTCGTCGGGGTGGGCGAAGATGACCATCGCCCGGTCTGGGACATCCGTCACGATCTCGAGCTTCCGGTCGTTGTCTGATCGCACCCCAGGATTCTACAGGACCGATCGTGCCCGGCAGCGATTTGGCGAGGCGTTCAGCGCAGCAAGCGCCGCGCCTTCGCCGGACTCGACACCGTCAGGACGACGGCGCCACTCCGGCCCGACGTCGTCGCGTAGGCGGACTTGATGTTGATCCGAGCCTTCGCCAGCTTTTCCGCGACGCGGGCGACGGTGCCCGGCTTGTTGCGGAGCCTCACCACGAAGGCTGGCTCCTCGTTGGCCCGCAGCTTCGCGGCTCTGAGCGCGCGCTTGGCCCGCCCGGGATTGTTCACGACGATCCGGAGCTTGCCGCTGCTGGACCGATCGCCCGCAGAAAGCGCGGTGATGTTGACGCCGGCATCGGCCAGCGCACGGGCCACCTTCGCGAGGACGCCGGGCTTGGACTGAAGGGTCAGCGTGAGCTGAGTCGTCTTGGGCATGGCAGCTCCTCCTCAGCAGTTCGACGGCAGCATCCTACGCCGTCGGATGGGTCAGCGCGCGTGAGGCGAGGAGCGAGTTCTTATTTCGCCTCGTCGAGTCGATACGTGTCGTGGCAGGTCACGCAATACCCCGTGAGAGCCGCCATCCGCTTCACGACGTCGTCCCTTGTGCCGGACTTGACCGCGTCCGCCAGCTGGTCGAACCGTTGGTGGACCCGCCGTTCGAGATCCTGAAAGTGTGCTGGGAGTTTCTTCCCAAGCTGCGGACTGAGAGCGGCCTTGGCGCCAGATGCCCGCGCTGCATCTTCGACCATCACCGTATCTCCGGCGGCCAGCCCGTGCATGATCCGATTCAGCGACTTCAGCATGGTTCGCATTTCGGCGAGCACGGCATCGCGCTCCGACGGCTCAAGACGAATTCGCTCGCGTGTGTCCCTGGCGTCCTGAGCCTCCGCCAATCGCAGGTGCGCTCCGGGCGGCTGTGGATCAACGATCGCCGCAGTGGTCAACGCGATGAGCGCGGCAAGACCGAGGAGAAGTTCTGGCCTGGCGTTCATGCTCGGACGGACAAGAGGGCCCCGTGTGCTGTTGTCGTGTCAGGGGACGGCCGCAACCGCCCCCTGACCGGTGTCAGATTTGTCTAGTCGTCGTCTCGATCTCTCCTGTCCTGCGCCGCAGTCCTGCAGATCTTCCAGATCACGCCGGTGCCGGGAAGCTGGACGAGCGGACCCGAACCGTCGGTCAAGCAGGCCGGAAAGGCCGGGTTGTTCGCCCCGTTCAGAAGTTTCGCTGGACAGAATCTTGCCGCAGGGTCGCTCTGACCAAAGTCACGCACCGCCCCGTAATCCACGAGGTAGGCGCACGCATCGGGACCGAACTTGAGATCCACAGGGCGGTTGATCCCGCGGATCCCGTCGATGAAGGCCTGCTCGAAAGTGGTGTTGAAGGCAAACCGTTGGAGCTGGAGCTGGAGAGGCTCGCCCGGGCGGCTGAAGTTGATGAGCTGAACGTCGTGTCCTTCTTCCGGCGTGCCATTGGCCTTCGAGAACCCGAAGTCTCCCTCGCGGCCGGCGAGGGCCGCACCGCGCTTAACCGGGCCACCTACGAAAGAGTCGGGAACGAAGTCGAGCCCGACGATTGCCACGTCAGACGGCTCGATGGCCAGCGGTGCAGTGACCGGCTGAGGTGGGAATGCGAGAACGTGTTGCACCGGCTTACCGATGACGGCCGCCGCATTGTCATCCCCGGGTCCGCCGACCGGGTTGAACACCGCCTGAGTTGAATCCAGGAACCCGAACCGATCCGGCCAGCCGTGGAAATCGGGACTTCCGTCGGGATTCTGCTGGGCGAGTTGGAGTCGGTCCGGGGCATTGTTGGTCGGCCGTGCGCCCCGCTCATCTTCGCCATTCTCGGTCACAAACAACCCGCCCCTCAGGGCATGATCTTGAGGCGCAAATCGAATGCCATACGGGTTCCGATACCCCCATGAGAAGGGCTCGATCGTGTTCTCCGGATGCCTCGAGTCAAGCCTCGCTCTCAAGATCGCGCCGTCGCACACGCCGTGGTGCAGCGCCCCTGTGAACGCCGTGATGGTCTTTCCCCGGTTGTCCGTGCGGAAGGGCGAGTATCCGCTCGTCTTGACCTCAGGAGTACCACCCGAGCTGAAGAGGTTGTCGCTCAGCACGATGTCCTGACACGGAATGTCAGGCTGGTTAGCGCCACCCCCGTTGTCACGGCCGACAACGCCCGAGTTGGTCGTCGACCCCTGCGACCAGTAGATCCAGCCGTCTTTGAAGGTGATCTGTTCGGCCGGGTGGTCGCCGGTCGGCAGGCCGCTGATGAATGGGGTAACTTCTCCGCTCGTGGGGTCCACGATCACGATGCGGGAGCTGTTGTTCTGTGCCCCAGGCGAGCGAATCGCCTGGTTCGAGTCCGTAGCGAAGAGCCGCCCGCCCGCAAAACCCTTTTCGAACGCGATGTCGATCGATGGTCCGTGCGGTAGCAGACCACCGCCATTCGCCGTGGGCTTGGCGAGAGGCCCACGGAGGAACTTTCCGCCCTCGTTGAACACCAGGATATCTGGTGTGAACGGATTGGAGGGCGAGAACGTACCCCCACTCACGGCGGTTTCGTCGTTGCACCGACTCGGCAAGCCGTGTCCTGACTCCAGCACGTAAACCTCGAACCGCCGCGCATTGCCGCGGAACGCGACAGCGGTCGGGAAATTCAGGCCCTTGACGAAGGCCGAGACGGTGAAGCCCGAAGGCACGACAATGTCCTGGCCGTTGCCCGGATTGAAGAAAACGTCCTCACCTGGGCAGAGGGGATTGGCGGCGGTCTGCGCATGAGCACTCGGTGAGCTTGCGAGGATGCCGATCAGGACGACGAGCCCGATGATCAGCCACGAAAATCGACGAGCGAGGTTTTGCATCTTCCGCTCCTTGTCAAACTGCTGCTGCCTCACTGCTCGCAGCTTCATTGCTGGAGAGAGCGTTGCTTCAGCAAAGTGAACACACGGCGGTCCGCGGGACGAGAAGCGATGAGCGCGAGGCGGCATCACCAGGAGAGCCCAAGAATCCCTGACGGGATCCTTGTCGCCCCAGTATTGACTCGAAGCTCGCCCCGAAGCGTCTCCATTATCAAAAGCTGCTCTTCTTTTCGGCGCGGTGGACTCTAGGATTGCCTCGGCAAACTGTCAAGCCCGTGGGCATAGCCAGACACGGCGCGCCGGAACCTGCGATTGTCCACAGCTACGCCGCACGGAGACGCTAGCAGCACGCGCCGCCCGCGATCCGGCGCGCCTCGACCAGCTCGAGCCGCGTGTCGTCGGGCCCTTGCAGGAACGCGATGCGCGGCCCGTTGGGCACCTGCGTCGGCCCTTCGAGAAGCCGAGCGCCCAGCCCGGTGAGCCGCGCGATGTCGGCCTCGATGTCGGTGGAGTCGAAGCCGAAGTGCTCGAGGCCGTGATGGGGCAACGCAGTGCCGGGGCCGAGCTTCTCGTTGGTCCGCGCGCCCGAGATGTTGACGCTGATGCCGCCATCGGCGCTCTTGCAGCGCACGAAGCGGTCGCCGAACACGCGCGTCTCGTCGCTGGCGATCTGGAAGTCGAACGCCGTCACGTACCACTCGGCGGTCTTGCGGGGATCCGGCGACTTCAGGTGGATGTGGTTGATGCGGTAGCCCATGGCCGTCTCCTTGTCGGGTGTCGTCCGCGCTGCAGTGTACCCGGTGTGAGCATTCGCGTTTGACACCAAAATTCTCGCGTGGTACTTCTGCGCCGCTTCTCGAACGCGACGTGGACTCGACCCGTTGCAGTGCCTACGCTGTCACTGAAGGGGGGCGCTCATGAGTCCGCTGTACCGCCGCTTCGTCGTCCTCGCCGTCGGCTTCCTGCTCCTCCTCACGCCTCTCGCCTCGGCCGCTGCGGTCGAGGCCCTGTTCGACCTCTCCTCGACGATCACGGGGCCGTTCCCGAGCGACCGCTTCACGCTCTTCGACCACGACAACAAGACCGGGCTCCGCGTGAGCCTGCCCAAGCCGGACTGTGCAGTCCGCCCGACGGACTGCGCCGACGTCGACGTCATCAACACGCTGGACGGCTTCAACCTCCAGCCGCGGCTCTCGATCCCATTCTCTGGATCGATCGACGTCTCCAGCGTGAGCAGCAGCACCGTGTTCCTCGTCCGCGTGGGCGACGGCCACGGCCGCCGCAGCCGCCACGTCGTGGGCATCAACCAGGTGGTGTGGGATCCGGCGACCAACACGCTGCACGCCGAGTCCGACGAGTTCCTCGACCAGCACACGCGCTATCTCCTCGTCGTCACCGACGGCGTCCTCGACTCGACGGGAGGTCCGGTGCGGGGCGGGGCGTTCGCCGACTTCCTCGATGGTCACCGCGACGACGATGGCGACCATGACGGCGACGTCGATCGCCACGGCGACGGCGATCGCGACTCCGATCATCGCCGTCATCGCGACGGCGACCGCCGGCTCGCCGCGTATCGCGAAGAGCTGCGCGATGCGCTGGAGGACGTACGCACCCGTGGCCGCCACATCGTCGCGGCTAGCGTGTTTACCACGCAGAGCGCCACGTCGGTGCTGGAAAAGCTGCGCGACACGATCAAGAGCATGCCGGCCTCGGCGACGCTCATCGCCAGCTTCCCGCGCGCGAGCGTCGGCGCGATCCAGTGGCACCGGCAGACCAAGGTCGGCACCGCGCCGAGCTCGTTCACCGACTCGTTCGTGCCCGTCCCCGCCCTCGACGTCTTCCCCGGCGCGGTCGGCACGATCGCGTTCGGCAAGTTCGACTCGCCGGACTTCGAGACCCCGGCCAAGATCATCCCGCCGATCGGCACCCTCACGGGCGGGCCCGTCGTCCAGGCCACGAACACGCTCTACTTCAACCTGTTCCTGCCGGCCGGCGCCGCCCCCGCCGCCGGCTGGCCGGTGGCGATCTTCGGCCACGGCTTCACCGACAGCAAGCAGGGCGCGCCGGTCGTGGTGGCCTCCACCCTCGCCGCGCACGGGATCGCGACGATCGCCATCAACGTCGTCGGCCACGGCGGCGGCGCGGCGGGGATGCTGAACATCCTGAGCCCCACCTTCGTGCCGATCGGCAGCGTGCCGGACGGCGGCCGGGGCTTCGACCAGAACGGCGACGGCAACATCGATTCCACCGAAGGCTCGAGCGCGGTGGGCGCCAACGCGATCGTCGGCAACCGCGACGGTCTGCGGCAGACGGTCGCCGACCTCATGCAGCTGGTCCACATCCTCAAGACCAGCGGCATCCCCGGCCTCGACGGCAACCGCATCTACTACGCCGGTCAGTCCTTCGGCGGCATCTACGGCGTGAAGTTTCTGGCGGTCGAGCCCGACGTCCGGGCCGGCGTTCCCAACGTCCCGGGCGGCGCCATCATCGAGATCGCGCGGCTCTCGCCGTCCTTCCGGCCGCTCGTCGCGTACGCGCTGTTCGGCCGCATCCCGCAGCTCCACAACCTGGGGACCATCCCGATTCCGACTCCGCCGTTCTTCCTCCCGCTGTTCAACGAGAACATCCCGCTGCGCAACCAGCCGCCGGTCATCAACACGGTGCCGGGCGCCATGGCGATCCAGGAGGTCATCGAGAACACGGAGTGGGTGTCGCAGGCCGGCAACCCGGTTGCCTACGCGCCGCACCTCCGCAAGCAGCCGCTCGACGGCGTCGCGCCGCGACCGTTCATCATCCAGTTCGCCAAGGGTGACCAGACGGTGCCGAACCCGACCGCCACGGCGATCCTCCGCGCGGGCGACATCGCCAATCGCGCGACGTTCTTCCGCGACGACCTGCTCGTGAACGCGGTGATCGCCGCCAACTCCGCGCAGCCGCCCGCCACGGTGGCGACGCTCGTGAATCCGCTGCGCAATCCGCACACGTTCCTGACGAACATCGCGACGAACTACGGCAACGTGGCGGCCATCGCCGCGCAGCAGCAGATCGCGACGTTCTTCGTCACCGACGGCGCGCTGACGATCGATCCCGATCCGCTGGGGCCGATCGACCCGCTCCCCTTCGATCCGCCCGGGCCGATCGGGCTCTTCGATCCCGCACCGATCGGCCCGATGTCGCTCTTCGAGGTGCCGGTGGTGCTCCCGCTGCCGGAGGCCCTGAACTTCTGACGCGGGCGGCGCCGGGAACCTAGAACGAGTAGCGCAGTCCCGCCAGCACGTTGATCGGTGGCGCCGGCGTGACGAAGCGCACGACCGGCGCTCCAGCGATGCGCCCATCGGGGGCAAAGGTGCCGAAGGTCTCGTACTTGTTGTTCAGCAGGTTGTTGAGGGTGACGAAGGCCTCGAAGCCGCGCCACTGGGCCGAGAGGCCCGCGTTGGCGACCCAGTACGCCGGCAGCGGCGCCTGGGTGTTGGCCTCGTCGCCGCGCAGGAACTGCGAGCTCACGCGGACCACGCCGAGCGAGAGCGTCGCCCACGGCCACGGGTGGTACGCCAGGCCGAAATTCAGGCGATGCTTCGGGACCAGCGCGAAGGTGTTGCCGGCCGGCACGACTTCCGTCCCGGGCGCGATCGGCGTGGCCAGCTCGACGGTATTGCGGAACGTGGCCCGGGTGTACGCGTAGTTCAGGTAGCCCTCGAGGAACCGCGCGGCGCGGGCCACGAGCCCGAATTCGGCGCCCTCGCGGCGCGTCGTGCCGACGTTCTGGAAAAACACGCCCACCGTGCCCGTGGGCGCAACGCTGAAGATGTCGTCTTGCACGTTGGTCCGGTAGAGCGACGCGTCGACATCGAGCCACGGCCACGGTCGCGCATAGGCGCCGACTTCCCAGGTCTTCGCGACCACGGCCTTGAGTGGCGGGTCGGGGGCCACGCCGACCTGGAGCCCGGGACACACGGCGCCCGGCCCGGCGCAGGTGAGCTCCAGGAAGGCGGGCGCGCGGAAGCCCTCGGCGTAGCTCGCGAAGAATCCGAGGCGATCGCTCAGGTTGACGTTGACTCCGGCTCGCGGGTTGAAGCGCGAGAAGCTGAACACGCCGCCACTCGCGCCACCCAGGCGATCGTCGATGTCGTGCCGCAGATAGTCCCAGCGTCCCGCCGCGGTCAGGATCATGCTCGAGCCCTTGCCGAGGAAGCCTTGCAGGAGCGTGAAGCTGTCCTGGGCATACGCACCCACTGCGTCCTGCGTATCCTTCACGCTGGCCGTGAGCGCCTGGCCGTCGGCGCCCTCCTCGAAGGTCCGGCTCGTGACGCTACTCCGCGTGTACTCGCCACCGACGACGACCATGTTGTCCCGCCCGAAGATCGTCGTGCGGTGACTCGCCTGGAGCTTGCCCCCGGTCGAGAGCGTCTCGTTTCGCAGGCGCGTGCTGTCCGCGATGAGGTTGACGTTGAACTGCTCGGACGAGAGCGAACGCACGAACGCGTTGCCCTGGAGCGTGAGGTGCTCGGTGATCGCGTAGCTGGCGTTGAGGGTGCCGAGGTCGAGGTGAGGAGCGAAGAAGTCGCCCGCGGTGAAGTTCTGGCGCGGGTTGCTGGCGACCTCGAACTGGGGCAGCGATCCGGGCTGCTTGATGAGGTTGTCGGCGTGCTGGTACGACAGCGTCGCGTCCAGGCCTCCGGACCGAATGCCGATCTTGCCGAACAACCGGGCGATCCGTGTGCTGGAGTCGTCGCGCCAGCCGGACTCCTCCGTGTAGCGTAGTCCCAGGTAATAGTCGGCCGGTCCCGCCATCCCTCCGAGCCTCAGCAGATAATTCTGCCGGCCGAAGCTTCCCCCGGAAATTTCCGGCACGAGCTCGAGCCGCTCCTGACCGCGCCGCGTGACCATGTTGACGGTGGCGCCGAGCGTGTTCCGGCCGAAGAGCACCGAGGGGCCGCGGATGATTTCGATCAGATCCACGTCGTCCAGGGGAATCAGATCGAAGTTCACCTCCTCGACCGTCGGCTCGTTGAGCCTGACGCCATCGAGGAACACGCTGATGCCCTGCGGCAGCCCGGTGACCGGCGACGCCGAGAAGCCGCGCAGCGACAGATCGGGCTGGTACTGATTGCCCTGCTGGTTCTGTAGCGTGACGCCGGGCAGGCGTTCGAGCGCATCGGGCAGCACGCGCGGGCGCGACGCGCGGACGTCGTCGGGGCCCACGATGTCGAGGCTGGAAGGCACCCACTGTCGTGGGAGGGTCTCGGGCAGCGGCGCGGCCGCCTTCACCTGTACCGGTGGGAGCCGCACGACGGGCGGCGGCTCCTGCGCATGCAGACCCTCGGTCAGGAGCAGCAGCCCGCCGATCGCAACGAGCGACGAGCCCATCCATCCGCCCCGTCGCGGCAACCATCTCGATCCCAGCCGAAGGGGCCGCGGGTCGATGACCGGGTGTCGTCAGCCGCGCTTGAGCCGGGGCAGGAGCCTGGAGGCCGCTTCGTCGACCTGGGCGAGCTGGTCGCCGCCGGCGAACCGCAGGTTGATGTGACGCGCGCCGGCGTCGACCCAGCGCTGGAGCCACTCCACGCAGCCGTCGATCGGGCCCGCGTAGCAGGCCTGGCGAGCCAGCAGCGTGCGCGCCGGCGCCGCGTAGTACGTCTCGAGGAAGCGATGCAGCCGCTGCTCCGCGGCGGTGGGATTGGCGTCCAGCGCGAGCGTGACGTACGCCGCGCCGGTCACGTCCTCGGGCTTGCGTCCGGCGGCGCGGGCGGCCGCGCGAATCTTCGGAAAATGCTCGGCGAAGAACTCGACGCTGGGGCCGGTTGGAAACCACGCGTCGAACCTGGCGGCCTCACGGAGCGCCGTCGGGCCGCTACCGCCGATCCAGATCGGTGGGCCACCGGGACGATGTGGCTTCGGCTCGACGGTGACGTCGTGGAGCGCGAAGTGCTTGCCGCTGAAGCTGACGTGGTCGCGGGTCCACAGCGCGCGACAGATCTCGAGCATCTCGAGGAATCGTCCGACCCGACGCTCGAACGGCACGCCGACGGCCTCGAACTCCTTCCGAATGGCCGGCGTGTCGGCGGCAATGCCGACGCCCAGGATCACGCGGCCCTCGGCCACACGGTCGAGCGTGCCGACGACGTGGGCCAGCACGACGGGATTGCGTAGCGCGGGCAGGAGGACCGCCGTGCCGAGCCTGACGCGGCGCGTCCGCGCGGCGACAGCAGCCAGCAGCGTCAGGGGCTCGTGGCGCGGCCGCGCGGTGATCGAATCACCGATCCAGACGGAATCGAAGCCGGTGGCCTCGGCGCGCTCGGCCATGGCCAGCATGGACCCGGTCTCGGGCCGCCCGGACATCACGGCCTCACGCGTCGGAAGCAGGACGCCGAGCTCGACTGGAGGCATCACTTCTCACCCAAGATTGCGCGGGAGTATAGCACCGGCCCCGTTCTCGGCATCATCGGTGCCGAGAAGCCACGAGGTCGTGCATGACTGGCACCTCGCCACGCGGTTCGGCGGCGCGGGGACAGGGAAACCGCGCGATTTCTGGAGCCCCCAACGCAGCGCCCGCGGCGGGCGATCTGGCTTGGAAGTTGCCTGCCCAGGACACGACCATGGCAACCGAGCGATCGATGATCGATGACGTCCAGCTCGCCCAGCACATCATCGAGTTCGACCCTTCGAACCCGGAAACCTATGCGCCATGGACCGAGCTGTCACCCGCGACGCTTGCCACCACCCATCCCGCGCTGCAGCCGATTCCATGGCCCGAGGCGGAGGCGCCGCGCCCGCGTCCTCTTTCAGCGACCCCGCAGCCGGCCTCGTCATTGCCACAGGCTGACTATCTCGTCGTCACCTGGACGGTCGCGGAAGCTCAGGCGCTGGCCGACGTCCTGACGCCGGGCCATCCGAGCTTCACCTGGTATCCCTACGCGCACTTCTTCTCGTCTCACTACGAGCCCGACATCCGGCCGGGCGCACCCGCTTCCAAGGCGAAGAGACTCGGCACGTACTTCCCGCTCACCATCGGCGCCCGGAAGGTGCTCTGCTTCAAGTCGGAGCTTCATCTCAGCCAGGACGGCGTCAAGCTTCCAGTACGGAAGCTCTGGCACCAGATCCTCGCGGAGACACGTGCGCGCGTGGTGATCACCACGGGGACGGCCGGCGCGATCGGACGCGACGTGAAGCTCGGAGACGTGGTGCTCGGCCGCACCGTGCGCTTCCACTGCTCGCGTATGTTCGCCCACGAACCCTTCAACGCCGAGCAGTTCGCGAGCCCCCTCGCGGTGCCGCTGCGCCGTCTCGAGACCGCCACGCAGAAGCTGATCCCCGTCAACGCCGGTATGCTCCCCGCGCCCCATCACCGCCTCCGCCTCTACTACGACGGGTCGCCCCCGCGCGAAGCGCCCACGGTGGTGACGACCGATTTCTTCGCCTTCGACAATTCGGTCAACACCTACAAGCTGCAGGGGCTGGGAGCCGCCGTGGAGATGGGCGATGCCGTGCTCGGGCTGGTCTGCCGAGAGCTCGGCAGCGTAGCACCAGGATGGCTTGCCATTCGCAACGCGTCCGATCCCCAGATCGACGGGACGCTGCCACTCGACGAGCAGAAGCGAGCCGCGGCGCGGATTTATGAGCGGTACGGCTACTGGACGACTGTCGGCAGCGCCATTGCGACCTGGGCCGTGATCGCGGGAAACGTGTGAGGGACCGGCCCATCGCTGAGGGCCGACCATTGCCACCGATGACCGATTGCTCTTTTGAGGAGGTTGTATGAAAGGCACCAGCCGCAAGGACATCGACTCAGCCGTTCAGGACGCCAAGCGCGAGGCCACCACCCGATTCCTCTCGCGCTCCGAGATCGGGACCCCCTCGGCCTATGCGGTGTCCGCCCGCCCACAGCAAAACGTCGTCGGCGTCGGCCTGGGCACCAAGGTCACGAAGGGCAAGGCGACGCGCCAGCCCTGCGTGCGCTTCTACGTCGACCGCAAGCTCGGCGAGACGGCCATCCCACCCGAGTTCGTGCTGCCCTCCACCGTGAATGGTGTGCCCACCGACGTGATCGAGACGGGCCGCTTCCTCGCCCAGCCCGCGGCGGTGCCGGTTCAACAGAGGAGACAGCGGCCGGCGTCGCCGGGCTGCTCGATCGGCTTTCAGTTCACGGGAGCCAAGGCCGGGTTCGTGATGGCCGGCACGTTCGGTGCCGTCGTGGCCGCCGGCAGCGTCCGATACATTCTCAGCAACAATCACGTCCTCGCCGACGAGAACTCGCTGCCCATCGGGAGCGCCATCTTCCAGCCCGGTCTGCTCGACCACGGCAAGGTGAGCACGGATCAGATCGCGCGGCTCACGCGTTTCGTCCCGCTGAAGGCGGGCGCGGCCAACGTGGTCGACGCGGCGATCGCCGAGGTGCTCGTCGCCAAGAGTGTCCGGCCTCGCGTGCTGGGGAAGGTCGGCGCCCTCAAGAGCGCGACGCCGATCGACGCCACGGAAGGCATGAAAGTGCACAAGACCGGGCGCACGACGGGCTACACGCGCGGCTCCATCTTTGACGTCAGCGCCACGGTGAAGGTCCAGTATGATCTCGGCACGCTGACGTTCGAGGACCAGGTCTTGATCCGGGGCGAGGGCGGCCCGTTCTCCGGCGCCGGTGATTCCGGCTCGCTCATCGTCGACCGCACGTCGGCGCGCGCTACGGGGCTGCTGTTCGCCGGCAGCTCACGCTTCACGATCGCCAACCACATCGGTGACGTGCTCGATGCCCTGGACGTCGTGCTCGTCCTGTAGCGGTTGCGTCGAGGCGGTGCGCCGGGGTTCACTATGGCCGTGCCGCCCGAGACCGACGTCAAAGCTCTCAAGAGGCGCGTCGCCCCCCGCCTGCTCGCCATCGACGGCGTGACGGGCCTGGGAACTCCGGGCGGCGTGCTCGTGGTGTACCTGGAGAACGATTCGGCCGTCCTCCGCCGCGAGGTCGACGCCGCCTTGCGGGCGGAGGGCGTGCCGGAGACTCACGTCGTCGTGACGGGGGAATTCAAAGCTCAGTAGTCCCCCGTTCCCTCACCGCATAGCCCCGCGCTGACAGGGGCCGCGACCACCTGCTATGATCCCCGCGCCGCGCGGCCGCGAGCCGCCGCGGTGAGAAGGGGATCCATGCGCTTCCCGCGTCTCTTCGAGGCGATCCGCATCGGCTCGCGCACCGCCAAGAATCGAGTCATGCGGCTGGCCACCGTCACCAATCTCGCCGAGAGCAGCCGCATCGGCGAGCGGATGATCGTGCACTATCGCACCGTCGCCGAGGGCGGCGCGGGCACCATCGTGATCGAGGCGCTGCGCGTCCACGCGAGCGATGCGGGCCGGCCCACGTTCGTCACGCTCTTCGATCCCGCCGTCGTTCCCGGCCTGCGCCGTCTTGCCGATGCCGTCCACGCCGAGGGCGCGCTGCTCATCGCCCAGCTCTACCACGGCGGCCGCCAGCACCTCGGCCGGATGGTGCCGACCATGTGGGCGCCCTCCGCCATCGCGTGTCCGTACAGCGGCGGCGTGCCTCACGAGATGACGACCGCCGAGGTCCACGACGTCATCGCCGGCTTCGTCCGCTCGGCGCTCCACGCCCGCGACGGCGGCGTCGACGGCGTGGAGGTCCACGGCGCCCAGGGCCATCTGATCCAGCAGTTCGTCTCTCCGTTCAGCAACCAGCGCCGAGACGCCTACGGCGGCAGCTTCGAGAACCGGCTGCGCTTTCCGCGCGAGATCATCGCCGGCATCCGCGAGCAAGTCGGGCGCGAACTCATCGTCGGCTACCGGATGGGCACGGACGAGTTCACGCCGGGCGGCCTCACGATCGACGACAGCGCGCGGATCGCCGGCGAGCTCGCCGCCGACGGCCTCGTCGACTATCTGTCGCTGAGCCAGGGCAACTTCAACTCCATCGATCGCCATCTGCCCGATCGCCACTCGCCGCCAGCGACCTTCGTCGAGCAGAACGTCCACATCAAGGCGGCGGCCGGAGGGCTTCCCGTCGTCACCAGCGGACGGATCGAGACGCCGGAGCAGGCCGAGACGATCATCGCCAGCGGCAAGGCCGACCTCGTCGGCCTCTGCCGTCCGTTGATCGTCGATCCCGACTGGCCGAGGAAGGCGCTGGAGGGACGGCCCGAGGACATCCGCTACTGCATCTCGTGCAACCAGTGCTGGGGCTGGGTGACCGACGGCCGGACGATCGGATGCGTCTGCAACGCTCGCGCCGGGCGCGAGATCGAGCTCGGGCCACTCCACGCCGCGCCCGTGGCCCGGCGCGTCGTCGTCGCCGGCGGCGGCCCCTCAGGACTCGAGGCCGCCCGTGTGGCCGCGGAGCGCGGCCATCGCGTGACGATCCTCGAGCAGAGTGACGCGCTCGGTGGCAAGGTCCGGCTGACCGAGCACGTGCCGCACGACGAGGAGATGAGGCGGGTGATCGACTACCTCATCGGTCAGGTCGAAAAGCTCGGCGTGAAGGTCCGGCTCGAGACCGAAGCGACGCCGGCCACCGTCGCGGCCGAGCAGCCGGATGCCGTCATCGTCGCGACCGGCGCGATTCCGGTGGCGCCCGACGTCCCGGGCGACGGCTCGGTAGGCGTGTCCACGAGCGCCGGCGCGCTGCTCGTCGGCATGCTCCCCGGCGATCACGTCGTCGTCATGGACGAGGACGGCTACTACTGGGCGGCGGCGGTGATCGAGACGGTCGCTGGCCAGGGCAAGAAGGTGACCGTGGTCACGCGGTTCTTCGAGATCCTCCGTGAGCTGCCCGCTGTCTCGCGCATCTCGGCGCTGCGGGCCCTCGACGAGCAGGGCGTCGCCGCCCGTCCTCACACGTACGTCGATCGCATCGAGCAGGGCGCCGTCGTGCTGAAGGACTGCTACACCGGACGTGAGGAGACGATTCCCGGCGCCGCCGCGGTGATCTGGGTCGGGCCTCAAGAGGCCCAGGGATCTCTGGCCGAGACGTTGCGCGCCAGTGGCATCGACGATGTCCGCGTGGTGGGCGACGCCTTCGCCCCGCGCCGGCTCGCGAACGCGATCGAGGACGGCCACCGCGCCGGCCGCGCGATCTGACGATGCCGACGTTCAACGAGAGGCTCGGATTGAAGTTCCTCGAAGGCGCCATCGAGGTGGCCATGCACGATCGCGAGCTAGCGGAGATCGACCGCTTCTCCCAGGGCCACAGGGAGTTCCTGACGAAGACGGGGCGGATCACTCCATGAGCCGCATCGGTTTCATCGGGCTCGGCAACATGGGTGGGCCGATGGCTTCGAACGTCGCCAGGGCCGGGCACTCCATGGTGGTGACGGACATCCGGCGCGAGATGGCGAAGCCCCATCTCGATCAAGGCGCCCAGTGGGCCGATTCACCGAAGACGGTGGCTCAGGCCAGCGACATCGTCTTCACGTCACTGCCCGGTCCGCGCGAGGTCGAGAGCGTGGCGCTGGGGCCGGGCGGCATCCTGGAGGGCGCGGCGCGCGGCGCCGTCTACGTGGATCTCTCCACCAGCTCGGCGACGCTCATCCGCCGCATTCATTATGTATACGCGGAGCGGGGGGTCGGCGTCCTGGACGCCCCGGTCAGCGGGGGCGTGCCGGGGGCACGCTCGGGCAAGCTGGCCGTCCTGGTCGGTGGCGACGAGGCCCTCTACGGCCGGGTCAAGCCCATCCTCGACGCGATCGGCGACAAGGTCATGCGCGTCGGCGAGATTGGCTGCGGCACCATCGCCAAGCTCGTCCACAACATGGTCTCCGCGTGCGCGCGCATGGCGATCGCCGAGGGGATGACGCTCGGCGTGAAGGCCGGCGTGAAGCCCGAGGCGCTGCTCGACGCGATCCAGCGCAGCTCGTTCGGCCAGGGACGCGTGCTCAAGGAGATGATTCCGAACACGGTCTTCCCGGGCAAGTTCGACCACGTCAACTTCGCGCTCGAGCTGCTGAGAAAGGACGTGGGGCTGGCCACCGAGCTGGGGCGCGAGTACCACGTGCCGATGATGATCGCGGCGCTGGCCGAGCAGCAGCTCGAGGAAGCGTTGCGTCGCGGCTGGGGCCAGCGGGATTCGAACTCGCTGTTCCTGCTCCAGGAAGAGCGCGCCGGCGTCCAGCTCCGGGCCACGATGGGCTGACCCCGGGCTTCCCGGTGCGCGAGACGGCTACGGCAGCAGATCGAGGACCGTGATGTGCGTGCCAGGGGCGGCGAGGGGACGCGCGTCCTCACCCGGGCTCAGGATCTCCACGGTGGTGTAGTCCCAGCCGTAGGGCGCTGAAGCCGCGGGCGCTGGCGCCCTCCGGACCTCGACCACGCGATCGACCAGATTCACGATCCAGTACTCCGGACGGCCGGCGCGCGCGTACAGGCTCGACTTGTGCACGCGGTCGAACTCGAGGCTCGTCAGCGAGACCTCCACGACGAGGACAGGATCCGCGGGGTGCGCATCCAGATAATCGCGAAGCTCCCCGCGCACCACTGCCACGTCCGGCTCCGGCTCAGAGGTATCGTCGAGGGCGATTGGCCCCTGGGCGCGAACGTCCCAGCCCTCGCCGAACGCACGAGCGAGCGCCCGCTCGACGAGCCTGACGGCAGCAAAGTGCAACGAGCTCTGGGGCTCGGCCACCACCAGCAGGCCGTCGATCAGCTCGATGCGCTCGCCCGGCACGAAGATGCCGTTGTCCACGAGCCGCTCGTATTCGGTCCGCTTCCAGCGTTTGGTCCGGAGGTCGCGCTCCGTCATTTCTCCTCGCGGGAGCATCAAGCCACGCCTCGTTGCCCGCCGTCAATGTCGCTGTCCGTCGACATTGATCCGGTTGGCGTGGTCGGATCCTCCACATATCATGGGTGACCGAGCCTGGCTTTGAGCGGCCATCAGAAGGAGGACCACATCATGACTGACGCGCTGTCGACGATCCTCGAGACGACGGAGGCCGAGCGCCTGGCCACGGGGTTCGGATTCACCGAAGGCCCGCTGTGGCACCCCGAAGGGTTCTACTACTTCGTCGACATCCGGAAGAGCCATCTGCACCGGATCTTCCCGGGCAAAGAGCCCGAGCTCGTGCGGGCGAATACGGGCGAGGGCAACGGGACGACGTTCGATCTGCAGGGCCGCGTCGTCATCTGCGAGGGCGGCAATCGCCGCGTCACACGCTGGTCCAGCGACGGCCGTTCCGAGGTCTTGATGGACCGCTACGAGGGCAAGCGGCTGAACCGACCGAACGACGTCGTCTGCAAGTCAGACGGCAGCCTCTACTTCACGGATCCGGGCCTGCGCGTGCCGCTCGCGGAGCGAGAGCTGTCGTACGCCGGCGTCTATCGGATCACGCCGGACGGCAAGAGCTCGCTGGTGGCGGACTGCGAGTATCCCAACGGGCTGGCCTTCTCGCCGGACGAGCGCGTGCTCTACGTGGCCAACACGCGCTGGACGCAGTACATCCACGCATTCGAGCTGGACGCGGGCGGCAACGTGGTGCGGCGCCGGATCTTCGCCGACATGTCGTCCGACGAGACCGACGGCGTCCCCGACGGCATGAAGGTGGACGTGCAGGGCCGGATCTACTGCACCGGTCCCGGCGGCACCTGGGTGTTCGCGCCCGACGGCACGCGGTTGGGGATCATTCGCACGCCGGAGGTCCCGGCCAACCTCGCCTTCGGCGGGCCCGATCTCCGGACGCTGTTCTTGACCGCGCGCACCTCCGTCTACACGCTGCGGATGAAGACACCGGGCCAGCCGCACCCGTGGTATCGCGTGCGGTCACGCTGACCGCGAAACGCCGCCCGGCGGTCGGCGTGCGACGACGATCGATGTAGAGCGCATCTGGCGTTGCGCCGCGAGTGTCCAACGCCCGTGACGACTGACGTACGCCCGACGGCGTCCCGTTGCGCGGTCTCGGCTCTTTTCTTCGTCAACGGGGCCATCCTGGCCTCGTGGGTGCCCTACGTCCCGATGGTGAAGCAGCGCCTTGGTATCGGAGATGGTCTGCTCGGCGTCGTCCTCCTGTTCATGGCGATCGGTGCGCTGGGCGCGCTTCCGTTCGCCGGCACGCTGGTGGGTCGGCTGGGAAGCCGCACCGTCTCCGTGGGGGCGGGGCTCGGATTGTGCCTGAGCCTGCCGCTGCCTGTCCTCGCCCCGACGCCGTTCCTGGCGGCGCTCGCGCTGCTGTTCTTCGGCGCCTTCAATTCCACACTCGACGTGGCCATGAATGCGCAGGCGGTCGAGGTCGAACAGCGGCGCGGGCGCGCGCTCATGTCGTCCTTCCACGCGATGTTCAGCGTGGGTGGCCTGGCCGGAGCTCTCCTGAGCAGCGTGATCATCGCCGCTGGCGTCGGCGCGGCTGATCACATCCTCACCGCGGCGCTGCTCGGAAGCGTGGCGATCCTGATCGCGCGGTCCGCGCTGATCGCCGTCGCCCCCTCTCCATCGCCCGTGTTCGTCAGGCCGACGCGCGGGCTGCTCGGCCTCGGCGTGCTCGCGCTCTGCGCGCTCCTGGCCGAGGGCGCAATCGGCGATTGGAGCGCGGTGTACCTGATGGACTCGCGCGGCGCGAGCCAGAGCGTCGCCGCCGCCGGCTTTGCCGCGTTCTCGCTCGCGATGGCCGGGGGGCGATTCGCCGGCGATCACGTCGCGCGGCGGCTCGGTGCGGCGTGTCTTCTTCGTCTGTCCGGTGCCCTCGCGGCGGGTGGTCTTCTTCTCGCGCTGATCGTGAAGGAGCCGGTCATCGCGATCGCGGGCTTCGGCCTGGTGGGACTGGGCGTCGCCAATCTCATCCCGGTCATTTTCAGTGCGGCCGGCCGAGCGTACGCAGTCGCGCCGGGGCACGGGCTCGCCGCGGTCGCTACCACAGGCTACGTTGGTTTTCTGGCGGGGCCGCCTGCCATCGGGCTCGCCGCGGAGGTGGCTGGCTTACCGGCCGCGCTCGGAATCGTCGCGCTCGCCTGCGCCGCGGTGGCGACCGCTGCGCGTCTCGCCGGTGACCGCATCCCGACCCGAAAGTAAGTTGTCGCGCGGTCACGGCCTCGCCGCTGGGCAGCGGGGGCCTGGCCTTTGTCTCGCACGACGATACTTCGGGTCTAGAATGCGGCTCGGGAGGACCCGGCCGACGATGGATGCTGCTCCTGCCCGTGACGCGAGCAGTCCCGAGAGCGAACGCTATCGCACGCTGCTCGAGATCAACAACGCCGTGATCTCGAGCCTGACCCGGGACGACCTCTTCCGCGCCATCGCGCGCTCGCTGCGCCGCATCGTGTCCTTCGAGCGGACGGCGATCTTCCTGCACGACCAGGCCGCGGACGTTCTGCGCCTCTTCGTCCTCGAGTCGTCGCTGTCATCGGACTACTTCACGGTCGGCCTCGAGATGAATCCGCGCGACAGTCACGTCGGCCAGGTGTTCCACACCCAGCGCTGGCTGATTCGGCGTGACCTGGCAAGCGAGCGCCAGTATCCGATGGAGGATCGCGCCTACGCCGACGGCGTGCGCTCCTACGTGATCGTCCCTCTGGTGGCGCGCGGCAAGAGTATCGGGGCGCTGGCCGTCGCCAGCACCACGCCCAAGCAGTACTCCGAGGCCGACGCCTCGATGTTCCAGGAGGCCGCCAACCAGTTCGCGCTCGCCATCGAGAACATGAAGGCCTACGAGGAGATCGCGGCCCTCACCGCGCGGCTCGAGCACGAGAACGTCTACCTCCAGGAGGAGATCCGGCGCGAGCACAACTTCGTCGAGATGGTTGGCGCCAGCTCCGCGCTGCTCGGTGTCCTCGACAAGATCCGCCAGGTGGCCGCCACCGACTCGACCGTCCTGATCTCGGGAGAGACGGGGACGGGCAAGGAGCTGGTGGCGCGGGCGATCCACGGTGAGAGCGCGCGGAAGCACCGGCCGCTGGTGAAGGTGAACTGCAGCGCCATCTCGGCGGGCCTCGTGGAGAGCGAGCTCTTCGGTCACGTCAAGGGCGCCTTCACCGGCGCGATCGAGCGGCGCGTCGGCCGGTTCGAGCTCGCTGCCGGTGGCACGATCTTCCTCGACGAGATCGGCGAGCTGCCGCTCGAGACGCAGGTGAAGCTGCTGCGCGTTCTCCAGGAGCGCGAGTTCGAGCCGGTGGGGAGCAATCGCACCGTGTCGGTGGACGTGCGCGTGATCGCCGCGACCAACCGCGACATCGAGGACGCCGTGCGCGGCGGCCGCTTCCGCTCGGACCTCTTCTATCGCCTCAACGTGGTGCCCATCGAGGTTCCCCCGCTGCGCGAGCGCCGGAGCGACATTCCCCAGCTCGTGATGTTCTTCCTGGCGCGGTTCGCCAAGAAGTTCGGCAAGCGGATCGAGACCGTCCGCGACGACACGATGCAGCGCCTGGTCGAGTACTCCTGGCCCGGCAACGTGCGCGAGCTGCAGAACATCGTCGAGCGCGCGGTCGTGCTGACTCGCGGCCCCGTGCTCGATCTGGAGGGGAGTGTCCTGCGGCTCGCCCCGGTGGCGCCGACCGCGGAGCTGCCGGCCACAGATGGGGCGCGTGCTCGTTCGGCCACTCTCGAAGAGGTCGAGCGAGGCCACATCGTGGCGACGCTGGAGCAGATGGGCTGGGTGATCGACGGCCCCAGGGGTGCGGCGCACATCCTCGCGCTCCATCCCAACACGCTCCGCAGCCGGATGGA
Organism: Candidatus Rokuibacteriota bacterium; assembly: GCA_003220615.1. Classification (GTDB taxonomy): domain Bacteria; phylum Methylomirabilota; class Methylomirabilia; order Rokubacteriales; family CSP1-6; genus 40CM-68-15. The sequence goes on along the minus strand of QHTB01000199.1, from coordinate 1,477 downwards.
AAAGCTCGGCATCAAGCGCCCCCGCCCCCAGGGACAGTAGCGGCGCTCCCGCGTCCGCGCCACGACATTTCGGAGCTCCTGGAGACCTCTCACCACGACACGTCGTGGGTATCCCGCGATGGGCCGGAGGGTGGAAGCGAAGTCCTCGAGATCTCGTGCGTGACGTTCATCATCCAGTCAGGCACGGTGCTTGCCCTAGGGAGAAGCGGCCAGGGAGGGCCCGAAGAGATGCTCAGGATCGAGCCCGTCGAGACATCGACCGGCGACTGCGTGCTCCGCCTCGAGGGTGAGGTGGTGGGCCCGTGGGTCGCCGAGATCCGGCGCTCCTGCGATCAGGCGCTCGCGACAGGCGCCAGGCTGACGCTCGAGCTGACCGACGTGACCTTCATCGATCGGGCCGGGGTCGAGCTGTTTCGCCGGCTCATGCGGGCCGGCGTGGTCGTGGTCAACTGCTCGCCGTTCCTCCAGACCCAGCTCGGCACATGACAGGAGGTAACCCGACCGTGGACGGCGACATCGAGCTTCGGCTCGTGGAGCGCCTGCAGGCGGGCGACGCCACTGCGCTTGAAGGCCTCATGGAGCGCTATTCGTCCAGGCTCTACAGGCTCGCCTTCGGCATCACGCGCAATGCCCGCGACGCCGAGGAGGTCTTGCAGGACGTGTTCCTCACCGTCTTTCGCAAGATCGGCTCGTTCGAGCGGCGCGCGAAGCTCGGCACGTGGCTGTATCGCGTCGCGACGAACACCGCGCTGAACAAGCGGCGAGGCCTGGCCGCGACCGTCGAGGTGCCGCTGGACGATCTGCTGCCAACCTACCTGGACGACGGCCACCGGGCCGGCGACCGCTCCTTCCTCCTCACTGACTGGTCGGAGACTCCCGAGGAAGAGCTGCTGGCCGGGGAGGGACGGGCGGCGCTGGATCGGGCCCTGGCCATGCTGCCCGACGGCTATCGCGCCGTGCTCGTCCTGCGCGACGTCGATGGGCTGTCGACCGAGGAGGCCGCCGACGCGCTCGGCGAATCGGTGTCCTCGGTGAAGTCACGGCTGCACCGCGCCCGCATGGCGCTCCGCGAGATCATCACGCGTTCGCTGGCACCGAAGCACGCGCTGGCGCTGCCCCGCGGTGAGGTTTCCCGGCCTGCGTGAATCCTGGACGCCGGCCGGCGTGTCAAAGAGATGTGAACACGAGCTGGACGGCGCGAGCCCAATGAACTGCCGAGAGCTGATCGCCGTCATCCTCGAGTACCTCGAAGGGGAGATGACGCCCGCGGACGTCGAGGAATTCGAGACGCACCTCGCGAAGTGCGCACCGTGCCGGGCGTATCTGGCGACCTACCGGAAGACGAAGGACCTGGCCGCCGACGTCGGTCGGATCGAGATGCCCGCAGAGATGAAGGAGCGACTGCGCGAGTTCCTGCTCCGCCGTCTGCCCCGGAGCTCTCCGGCGTCGTAGCCGACAGCTCGAGCGCTCGCAGGCG
>QHTB01000198.1 GCA_003220615.1 Candidatus Rokuibacteriota bacterium | reverse complement strand
CGCCGTGCTCGAGAACATCGTCACGTGGCACCGAGAGGGCACGCGCCACGGCATCAAGGTCGATCCCGCCGACGGGCTGTTGATGTCGGGAGAGCCGGGCGTCCAGCTCACGTGGATGGACGCCCGGGTCGGCGACTGGGTGGTGACCCCGCGCATGGGCAAGGCCGTCGAGATCAACGCCCTCTGGTACAACGCCCTGCGCGCGATGGCCGGCTTCGCGCTCCGGATCGGCCGGCCGGCGGGAGAGTGGCAGACGCTGGCGGGTCGGGCGCAGTCCGGGTTCGAGCGGTTCTGGTACGACGCCGGCGGCTACTGCCACGACGTGATCGACACGCCCACCGGCGACGACTCCACGCTTCGCCCGAATCAGATCTTCGCCGTGTCGCTTGCCGAGAGCCCGCTCTCGGCGAGTCGTCAACGGCGCGTCGTCGAGGCCTGCGGCCGGCATCTGCTGACGTCGCGCGGGCTGCGCACGCTCGCGCCGAGCCATCCCCAGTACCAGGGCCGCTACGGGGGCGATCAGCGGAGCCGCGACGGCGCGTATCACCAGGGGACCGTCTGGCCCTGGCTCCTCGGGCCGTTCGCGCTCGCTCATCACAAGGTCTACGGTGATGCCGACGCCGCGCGGAGCCTTCTCGCACCGCTCGCTCATCACGTTGCCGACGACGGCCTCGGCTCGATCGCCGAGATCTGCGAGGGCGACGCGCCGTTCGAGCCGCGTGGCTGCATTGCCCAGGCGTGGAGCGTCGCCGAGACGCTGCGCGCCTGGCACGAGCTGGGAGGACGAGACGCATGAAGACGGCGCAACCGACACGCATCCTGATCCTGGGGGGCGGCTTCGGCGGCGTGCACACCGCGCTCGCCCTCGAGAAGCGCCTCGCGGGCGAGCTGCGCGAGGGGACGGTGGAGCTGGGGCTGGTCAGCCGCGAGAACTACATGGTCTTCCAGCCCATGCTGCCGGAAGTGATCTCGGGGAGCATCGGCCTCCTCGACACGATCACCCCGATCCGCCGGCTCTGCCCGGCCACGAACCTCTACACGCGCACGATCGAGAAGATCGACCTCGAGCGTCGGTGCGTGTCGGTGGCCGCCGGGTTCGGCTCGCAGCACCGGAATCTGCCCTTCGACCATCTCGTCATCGCGCTGGGCAACGTGACCAGCTTCGCCGGCCAGCACGGCCTCGGCGAGCACGCGCTCCCGTTCAAGTACCTCGGCGACGCGCTCGCCGTACGGAACCGGCTCATCCACACGCTCGAGGAGGCCGACATCGAGCGCGATCCGGAGATGCGCCGCACCCTGCTGACGTTCGTCGTGGCCGGCGGCGGCTTCTCGGGCGTCGAGGCGGTGGCCGAGATCAACGACTTCGTGCGCGCCGCGGCCGGCAGCTACCGGAACCTGCCCAAGGCCGAGATCCGCGTGATCCTGCTGCACGCCGGGCCGCTGATCCTTCCCGAGCTGCCTCCCTCGCTGGCCGAGTTCGCTCAGCGGCTCCTGATGAAGCGCGGCGTGGAGATCCGTCTCAACACGAGGCTGGCCGGGGCGACCGCGGAGGCGGCCCTCCTGGCCGGCGGCGACCGCATCGCGACGCGCACGCTGGTCAGCACGGTGCCCTCGATGCCGAACCCGCTGGTCGCCATGCTCGACTGCAAGAAGGACCGCGGGCGGATCGTCGTCGACGAGTCCCTGGAGCTTCCCGATCATCCGCGCGTGTGGGCCGCGGGCGACTGCGCCTTCATCACCGACGCGAAGAGCAAGGAGCCGGCGCCGCCCACGGCCCAGCACGCGACGCGCGAGGCCCGCTGCGTCGCCGAGAACATCGTGGCGAGCCTGCGTGGCCGGCCCAGGCGCGCGTTCTCGTTCAACGCGCTCGGCAAGATGGGGTCGCTCGGGCACCACTCGGCGGTGGCCGAGGTCTTCGGCCTGAAGATCTCGGGCTTCCTCGCCTGGTGGCTGTGGCGGACCGTATATCTGATGAAGCTCCCCGGGCTCGACAGGAAGATTCGCGTGGCCACGGACTGGACGCTCGATCTGATCCTGCGCCCCGATATCGTGCAGCTCAAGACCGACAAGCCGGTCGGCATCCGCCGCGAGCACTTCGAGCCGGGGCAGGTGGTCTTCCGCGAGGGCGACCGTGGGGACTGGCTCTACGTGGTCGTCGATGGCGAGGTCGAGGTGCTGAAGACGATCCCTGACCGCGGCGAGACGTGCCTGCGCACGCTCGGGCCCGGCGAGTGCTTCGGCGAGATCGCGCTGGTGAGCGATCGCCCGCGATCGGCGACGGTGCGCAGCCTCGGCAACGTCAACTTGCTGGCCGTCGACCGGGAGGCGTTCCAGGCGCTGTTCTCGAACCTGCCTCCGCTGCGCGGCTTCTTCGAGCAGCTGATCGACATGCGGAACAGGTGAGCGTGGAGGGTGCGATGACACGCGAAGAGCTGCGACTCCAGGAAGCTCGGCAACGGACGGCTCACTGGCGGCGGTGGGGCCCGTATCTCGCCGAGCGGCAGTGGGGCACCGTCCGGGAGGACTACAGCGCCGGCGGCACGGCCTGGGACTCCTTTCCTCACGATCACGCGCGCTCGCGCGCGTACCGCTGGGGCGAGGACGGCATCGCCGGAATCTCCGACAATCACGGCCGGCTGTGCTTCGCGCTGGCGCTGTGGAACGGGCGCGACCCGATCCTCAAGGAGCGCCTGTTCGGCCTGACCGGGAGCGAGGGCAACCACGGCGAGGACGTCAAGGAGTACTATTTCTACCTCGACTCGACGCCGACGCACTCGTACATGACGTTCCTCTACAAGTACCCGCAGGCCGCGTTCCCGTACCGCGATCTGGTGGACACGAACCGGCAGCGCGACCGCCACGCGCCCGAATACGAGCTGATCGATACCGGGGTCTTCGACGACGACCGCTACTTCGACGTGATGGTGGAGTACGCCAAGGCGAGCCCCGACGACCTCCTGATCCGCATCAGCGCGACCAATCAGGGCCCGGAGCCCGCCGAGCTCCACCTGCTGCCGACGCTCTGGTTTCGCAACACGTGGTCGTGGGGGGCGAGCGGCGGCGAGCGCCCTGCGCTCCGCGCCGTGCACGGCCGCCCCACCACGATCGAGGCCCGTCACGCCGGCCTTGGCACGCGCTGGCTCCATTGCGACGGCGGCCCCGATCTCTTGTTCACGGAGAACGAGACGAACTGGGAGCGGCTGTGGGAGGTGGCGAACGCCGGCCCGTACGTGAAGGACGGCATCAACGACTACGTGGTGAACGGGCGGACGGACGCCGTGAATCCCAAGATGGCGGGAACGAAGGCGGCGGCGCGCTATCGAATGGTGATCGCGCCGGGGGCGAAGACGACCGTGCGCCTGCGCCTGACCGATGTGTCGCCGACCGGCGATCGGTCCGGCGATCCCTTTGCCGAGTTCGAGCGTGTCGTGGCCAGGCGCCGCGACGAAACGGACGAGTTCTACGCGGCGATCATTCCCACGCAGCTCTCGGCCGACGGCCGCAACGTCATGCGCCAGGCGCTCGCCGGGCTCCTCTGGAGCAAGCAGTTCTACCACTACGACATCGGACGCTGGCTGGATGGTGATCCGGGGGATCCTCCGCCTGCCGTGCGCCGTGCCGGACGCAACCGCGACTGGCGGCACCTCTACAACGAAGACGTCATCTCGATGCCGGACAAGTGGGAGTACCCGTGGTACGCCGCGTGGGACCTGGCGTTTCACATGATTCCGTTCGCGCTCATCGATCCCGAATTCGCGAAGGCGCAGCTGATCCTCTTCCTCCGTGAGTGGTACATGCATCCGAACGGCCAGATCCCCGCCTACGAGTGGGCGTTCGGCGACGTCAACCCGCCCGTGCACGCGTGGGCGGCGCTCCGCGTCTACCGGATCGAGCGCCGGCGGTGTGGAAAGGGCGATCGCGAGTTCCTGGAGAAGGTGTTCCACAAGCTGCTCCTCAACTTCACGTGGTGGGTCAATCGCAAGGACGCCGAGGGCAAGAACGTCTTCCAGGGCGGCTTCCTTGGCCTCGACAACATCGGTGTCTTCGATCGTTCGGCGGCGCTCCCGACGGGCGGCCACCTCGAGCAGTCCGACGGCACGTCGTGGATGGGGATGTACTGCCTCAACATGCTGGCGATCGCGCTGGAGCTGGCGCGGGACGACCCCGCCTACGAGGATGTCGCGTCGAAGTTCTTCGAGCACTTCGTCTACATCGCCCACGCTATGCACGATCTCGGCGGCGAGGGCTTGAGCCTGTGGGACGAGCAGGACGGATTCTTTTACGACGTGCTCCACACCGACGGCCAGCACGCCCGGATCAAGGTGCGCTCGCTGGTGGGGCTGATCCCGCTGCTCGCCGTTCAGGCGATCGAACCCGAGATCGTCGACAAGCTGCCCGGCTTCAAGCGCCGGATGCAGTGGTTCATCGACAACCATCCCGAGCTGAGCGAGCACGTGGAGGAGATGACGCAACCGAACGGGTGCGTGCGCCGGCTCCTCTCGATCGTGTCGCGCGAGCAGCTCCCGCGGGTCCTCCGGATCATGCTCGACGAGGCGGAGTTCCTGGGCCCGCACGGCATCCGCGCCGTGTCACGATGCCACCGCGACCACCCTTACGTGCTGAGGATCGACGGGATGGAGCACCGGATCGACTACGAGCCAGCCGAGTCCTCCAGCGGGCTCTTCGGGGGCAACTCGAACTGGCGGGGCCCCATCTGGTTCCCGGTGAACTATCTCCTGATCGAGGCGCTCCAGAAGTTCCACCACTTCTACGGCGATGCGCTCAAGGTGGCGTGCCCGGCCGGCGCCGGGCCCATGCTCAACCTGTGGTCGGTCGCCGGCGAGATCTCGCGGCGCCTCACGCGAGTCTTCCTCCGCGACGAGGACGGGCGCCGTCCCGTCTACGGCGGGACCGAGAAGTTTCAGCGTGACCCGCACTGGCGCGACCTGATCCTCTTCTACGAATACTTCCACGGCGACAACGGCGCGGGCATCGGGGCCAGCCACCAGACGGGCTGGACGGGGCTCGTCGCAAAGTTGCTGCAGCAGAGCGGGGAGTAGGCGAGGGCCGCAGAAGCGCGCCGACGACGCGCCGAGACGAAGCGCGACCGCGCAGCAACGCGGCCGCGCACCAATGCGACCGCGCACAAAGAAGTTGGCGAGGCGACGGGTCGCGGTCCACTCTGGACGCCGTGAAAGCCTGGGGCGGCGTCACCCTCGTGATCATCGCCGCCGGCCTGATCCGGTTGCGCCTCCTCGACGTGCCGCTCGATCGCGACGAGGGCGAGTACGCGTACATCGCTCGCCTCCTCCTCGCGGGCGCCTTCGGGGAAACTCCGGCCGGCATCCGCCTCGGCCTGACGCTGGTGACCAGCGCATCGACGGTGTGCGTCTTCCTGCTGGGACGCCGACTCCTCGGCCAGTGGTCCGGCGTGGCGGCGGCGGCGACGTTCGCCGCCCTCACGCTCAGCCCGGCGCTCCTCGGCACCGCGGCCAACGCCGAGCACTTCGCGGTGCTGCCCGGCTTGATCGGCCTCCTGCTGCTCCTGCGCGCCGCACCGTCCGGCTCGCGCGGAGTCTGGCTGGCGGCGGGCGTCCTGTTCGGCATCGCGCTCGTCATCAAGCAGCACGCGGTGTCATTCGTGCTGTGCGCCGTGATCTATCTCGCGCTGGCGCACGCGCGGCGCGCGCTGGTCTGGGTGCTCGCCGGAGCGCTCGTTCCCGTCGCCGCGGTCTCCCTGTGGTTCGCGGCCGCTGGAGCGTTCCGCGAGCTCTGGTTCTGGACCGTGACCTACGCCTCGGCGTACGCATCGATACGCTCGCCAGCCGACGGCCTCAACGTCCTTCCCGAGATCCTCGGGATGATCGTTCCGTTCTGCTTCGTCGCGCTCATCCTGGCCGGCGTGGGCGCCGTGCTGACCGTCGGGGATCGTGACCTGCGCCCGGTTGCCCGTTTTCTGGTTCCCTTCACGCTCACGTCGTTGCTCTCGACCGTGATCGGCTTCTATTTCCGCCCGCAGTACTTCCTCTTGCTGACGCCGGCGCTTGCGCTGCTCGCTGCCGTTGCGGTCCGCGCGCTCTCCGAACGATTGAGGCCACGGCTGGGCGTCGCCGGCGCAGCCATCGCGGCGGCCGTCCTGCTCGTGGCGGTCTCCCATATCCTGTGGGCTCACCGCGCGGTCTTCTTCGAGCTCGGGCCCGACGCAGTGGCCCGCGCGATCTACGGCGGCAATCCATTCCCGGAGTCGGTGGCCGTCGGGCGCTACCTGAAGGAGCGCACCGGAGCCGACGACCGCATCGTCGTCATCGGATCCGAGCCCGAGGTCTACTTCTATGCGCGCCGGCGCGCCGGCACCCGCTACATCTATATGTACCCGCTCTTCGAGAACCAGCCCTACGCCGCCTCCATGCAGGACGAGCTGATCCGCGACGTGGAGACAGTGGCGCCCCGGTTCGTCGTCTACGTCAACGTCCCCACGTCCTGGCTGGTCTCGCCGGCCGCACCCCGGCGCATGCTCGAGTGGTTCGAGGGCTATCGGCAGGCTCACCTCGAGCAGGTGGGACTCGTGGACATGCTGACGCCTCAGCTCACGCTGGTCTACTGGGACGGCGACGCCCGCGGAAAGACGCCGCGATCGAACCTCTGGCTGGCCGTCTACCGGAGACGCGACGCCTCGTGAGCTCTCGACCGTCCAGCCACGGGACACCGCCGCTCGTCGTGCTGCGTGGCGTGGAGAAGACGTTCAGCTCGCGCCAGGGCGCCGACTACGTCGCCGTCCGGGGTTTCTATCTCGAGCTGGCGCGCGGAGAGTTCTTCTGCCTGCTCGGCACCAGTGGCTGCGGCAAGACCACGATCCTCAACATGATCGCCGGGTTCGAGAAGCCGACGGCCGGCGTCATGGAGCTGGAGGGGAAGCCGATCGCCGGCCCCGGCCGCGACCGCAGCGTGGTCTTCCAGGGCGACGACTCGCTCTACGACTGGCTCACCGCGCTCGAGAACGTCGAGTTCGGCCTGCGCATGCGGGGCGTCCCGAAGACGACGCGCCGCGAGCAGGCCCATCACTACCTCGATCTGGTCGGCCTCACCGGTCAGGAGGCCAAGCACCCGTCCGAGCTGTCGGGCGGCATGAAGCAGCGCATTCAGATCGCGCGCGTGCTCGCCAACGAGCCGAAGATGCTGCTCATGGACGAGCCGTTCGCCGCCCTCGACGCCCAGACCCGCGCCGTGATGCAGGAGGAGCTGCGCAAGATCTGGCAGGCGACGGGAACGTCGGTGCTCTTCATCACGCACGACATCGACGAGGCGATCAGCCTGGCCACGCGTCTCGGCGTGATGTACGCGGGGCCGGCCTCACGGCTCAAGGAGGTGGTGGACGTGGAGCTCGAAGGCGCGCGGAACCGGACCGACGACCGCTTCCTCGGCTACTACCGGCGCGTGTACGGGATGATCCGTGAAGAAGTGGAAGTGGCGCGGCGCCGGGAGCGCCCGGACGGGCCGCGATGAGGCGGCTGCGCGAGTACGGCAGCTACGCGATCGGTTTCGCCAGCCTGTTCCTCCTCTGGCACGTGGCGGCGGTGTACCTCGTGCAGTCGGCGCTGTTCCCACCGCCCGGCTCGGTGATCGCGCGCGCCGTCGCGCTGTTCCGGGACGGTACGCTCGTCGCCAACGTCGCCATCAGCCTCCAGCGCATCCTCACCGGGTTCGTGTGCGGCTCGCTGCTCGGCATCCCGATCGGCCTTGCCATGGGCAGCTTCGCCCCGATCCGGCGGATCCTCGATCCCTACACGGAATTCCTCAGATTCATCCCGGCCGTGGCCATGATCACCGTGGCGGTGATCTGGTTCGGGATCGGCGAGACCTCCAAGCTCTTCCTCATCATCTATGCGACGGTCTTCGTCGTCGTCCTCAACACCGCGGCCGGCGTGGCCAGCATCGCGCGCAACAAGATCCGGGCCGCCCAGGCGCTCGGCGCCACGCGCTTTCAGATCTTCTGTCACGTCGCGCTCCCCGCGACGGTGCCCTATATCCTGACCGGGATGCGCCTGGCGATGACCAACTCCTTCGTCACCATCGTGGCCGCCGAGCTGGTCGCCGCCAACAACGGCCTCGGCAAGATGCTCTGGGACGCGCGCCTCTACATGCTGGTGGACGACATCTTCGTGGCGCTGCTGGTGCTGGGCTTGCTCGGCTTCGTCATCGATCGTATCTTCCGCTGGTGCATCTTCCTGTTTGCGGGGCGGTACTCGCCGGTCGTCTGACGGTCGAGGCGCCGGGCCCGAGAAAGGCTCCGCCATGATCGTCGCTCGCTTCGTGCTCGTCCTCGCCCTCGTCGTGGCCATGGCCGGTGCGGCGACCGCCCAGAGCCCGGCCCGGATGGTGATCGCCACCGGCGTCGATCCGGCCTTCTCGCAGTTCTACGTCGCCCAGGAAGCCGGCCTTTTCAAGAAGAACGGCCTCGACGTCCAGATCAACACGGGGCCGTCGGGCTCGGGGATGGTGGCCTTCCTCGTCGGCAACCAGATCAACGCCGGCTATGGCGCGGAGCAGGCCGGGATCACGGCCCACACCATCGACAAGAACGTCGTGATCGTCGCCGAGGGCACGACGCTGCTGCGCTGGTTCAGCATCGTGGGCGGCAAGAACGTCAACTCGCTCGACGACCTCAAGGGCAAGCGGGTGGGCATCGCGCCGGGGACGGGCAGCGAGGTGTTCTGGCTGGAGGTGGTCAAGCACCTCAAGCTCAACCGGGCCGACTACACGATCGTCAACGTTGAGGCGCCTGAGATGGTGGCCGCGCTCGAGCGCGGCAACCTGGACGGCTTCGCGGTGTGGGAGCCGTGGCCGACCCGAGCGATCATGAGCGTCAAGGGCGCCAAGATCGTGCGCGACTCGCAGGGCATCTTCACCGGCCGCAACTTCATCTACATGAACCGGGGCTGGATCGAGAAGAACCGCGACGCCGCCGAGCGGTTCATGACGTCCATCGCCGAGGCCAACGACGTCATCAACAACCACCGGGAGGACGCCACGCAGATGGTGTCGAAGTTCCTCAAGCTGCCGCCCGAGATCACCCGCGAGCTGATGCCGAAGCTCGCGTTCCCGCTCGCGCTCACCAACGACTCGGTGGCCAACGTGAACATCGCGATGGACCAGCTCATCAAGATGGGCAAGCTGAAGCAGCCCGTCGATCTGCGTGAGTACGTCTATCCCGATCTGCTCCGGAAAGTCCGCCCGGCGAACGTGACCCTGACGCTACCCAGGTCCTAGCGTCACGGACGGGCGCACGACCAGCGCCCAGCCGAGCTGTTCGAGGGTCACGTCGACGTCCTGCTCGCGCCGATCGGTCCGGCGGCGCTCGATGCCCGCCGGCTCGTCGCGACGGCGGCGCTCTCGGAATCGACGATCGAGGATGACCGTGACGCCATCCATCGAAGCCACACGCTCCTGGACCATCTCGAAGCGCGCGGCGTTCTGCCAGGACATGATGAAGAGGTATCGAGCCATGCCGCGGTGAATAGCAAGAGTCGAGCCCGACCCGTCGACCCGCGAAATTCACGAGGGTCCGAACGTCCAGCCGCCAGGTCGTAAAGAAACTCGACAGTGGGCACGCCGATTGCTCGGTAGCTCGTTTGGAGGACACTGGCCATGGCACAGCGGATGTTCACGACCCTGGTCATCGTTGCAACGGTCTTCACAGTCGCCATCGGGTGCGCCCGCACCAGCGCCCGGACCAGCTCGACCCCGGCGGACTCGACCCCGGCGGCCTCGCCGTCCAGCGCGTCGACCGATCTGGTCGGCACCTGGCATGGCTCGGCGTGGGAGCTGGCTGGCGGGATCGCCGCGGCGCGGACCGACGCCACCCTGCAGCTCAATCCCGACCAGACGTGGTCGGCGCGATGGAAGACGAATCAAGGCAAGGAGCAGACGGCGTCGGGGACGTACACGACGTCGGGCAATCGCGTCTTCCTCAAGAGCTCGTCGGGTCGCAGTACTTCGCTCGTCCACCGGGGGGACGACCTCTACGGCATGCTCGACAGCGCGGTGGAAGACCTCGACGTCCAGCTCGACCTGAAGCGAGTCCGGTGAAGAAGAGAACGGTTCAGTCGGGCGGCCGGCTCACGACGGGAGCCACGGCCACGCCGTCCGACTCGAGCTTCGCGGCGACGCGGAACAACGCCGACTCGCGGAAGGGCGCGGCGACGAGCTGAACGCCGAGCGGTAACGCGCCCGGCGTGACGACCGGGACCGAGATCACCGGCAGGCCGATGAACGACAGCGGCTGGGTGAACACGCCGAGGTGCGAGCGCGTGGACACGAGGACCCCGTCGACCGTCGTCGTGCTGGGCGCGCCGATCAGCGGCGCCGAGTAGGGCGTCGTGGGCGCGAGCAGCACGTCGACGTCGCGGAAGACCTCAGCGACTCGAGCCCGATACCACGCCCGGAAGCGCTGGGCATGCGCGTAGGCGGCGGCCGGGACCAGCGCGGTGGCCAGGAGCCGCGGGCGCGTCATGGGATCGAAGTCCTTGGCCCGCATGCGCAGATCACTCAGGTGCAGGTCGGCGGCCTCGACGGCCGTGATGATCATCGCGGCGGCGCGGGCCCGATGCGCTTCGGGAAGCGTGACCCGAGTCGTCACGTCGAGCGCCGCGGCGACGCGTGCCACGGCATCGAGCGATTCGGCGCTGGCCAGCGCCGAGAAATGACCACCCGCGATCGCGATCCTCACCCCCGCCACACCTCGCTGAAGCTCAGCCACGCACGGCTCGGCCTGCCGCTCGGCGCAGACTTGATCGGTGGGGTCGGGTCCCTGGATCGCGTCGAAGACCAGGGCGAGATCGGCCACCGAGCGTGCGAAGGGGCCGACGTGATCGAAGGACGACGCCAGCGGAAATACGCCGGCGCGCGAGACGCGCCCGAATGTCGGCTTGAGGCCAAAGATCCCGCAGAGCGCGGCAGGCACCCGGATCGAGCCGTTGGTGTCCGTGCCGAGGGAAAGCGGCACGAGCCCGGCGGCGACGGCGGCGGCCGAGCCTCCCGAAGAGCCTCCCGCGATTCGCGTCGGGTCGTGAGGATTGCGCGTCGGTCCATGATGCGTGTTCTCGGTGGAGAAGCCGTAGGCGTACTCGTCCATGTTGGTGACGCCGACCAGGATGGCCCCGGCGCGGCGCAGCGCGGCCACCGCCGTAGCGTCGCGCGTGGCCGGGGCGCCCTCGGCCTCGATCTTGGCTCCCGCCACCGTCGTGACGCCGGCGACGTCGAACAAATTCTTGGCCGCGAACGGCACGCCGGCGAGCGGCCCGGGGTCTGCGCCTGCAGCGATCCTCGCGTCGAGCTTCGCCGCCTCCGATAACGCGTCGTCGCGCCGTACGAGCGTGAAGCAGTTGAGCCCGCGGTCGCGCTGCGCGATGCGCTCCAGGGCTGCCGCCGCGACGTCGCGAGCCGAACGCCGGCGAGAGCGAACGTCGGCGGCGATGGCTTCAGCGGTCATCGCAGCGCCATCCACCATCGCGGCGTCGCTCATGGCTTGAACACGGGAGCGGGGTGAACGTCCTCGGGCAGCGGGAACTCCATCACGAGCTGGGCGGCGCCGAGCAACACCGCCAGCGCCGCAGCGACGTCGGGCCGATCCGTGGGATCGATGCGCAAGCCGACCTGCTCGGCGAGCCGATCGACGTCGGCCTCGGTGACGCGGGGGAGCGCACTCACGTCGATCTCCCGGCGCGCGCCGCGACGTAGGCGCGCCAGCCGCCCCAGCGCGTGATCTCGACCTGGCCCTCGCAGAGCGCAGGCTCACCGAGGACGCCGAGAGTCTCCTGGCCATCGGAGAGGCTGACCTTGCCGACGCAGAGTCCAGGCGGCTCCTGGAGCAGCACCTGAGCGAGGCCGGCGGCCGGGACGTCCCACACCTCCACGGCGATCGCGGCGCCGCCCTCCTTCACGCGGATCATCGCGGGGTGGCGGTCGCCGATCGACCAGAGGCGATAGTGCGGCACCGTCGTCGTTTCGCGGACGAAGCGCGCGCCGGCGGCGAGCAGGTTCTCGTTCAGCTCGAGCCCGCGCATCAGCGTGCCGTTAACGGCCAGCGGGACGCTCACGCTCATCGCCGCGCGATGACGGCGACGGGCCCGCCGCCGCTCGGCCCCTGGTGCTCGGCCCCGCCCGAGACGTAGACCATCGGGTCGCCGATCACCGATGCGATCACGCCGCCCACGACGGCGCGGGCGTGACGCGTGTGGTTGATGTCGGAGTCGTCGATCATCGTGTGGCGGCGGCCGCGGATGCGGCCGGTGGGCGACGCCTCGGCCTTCGCGTAGACGCCCACCACGCGTCCGGCGCCGTCACCGTCACACCCGGCGGCGCGCATCGCGCGCCGGACGGCGCCGGCATCGATCGCGTCCTCCATCACGTCGTGGCCGATGACCAGGTCGCTGGCCGAGCCTTCCGCGTTGCCGAGCACGATCAGCTCGCAGTGGGACAGCTCCACGCCCGCCGACGTCGAGGCGACGCGCGAGAAGAGGTCCCAGCGCTTGCAGACCACTGCGTCGTTCACCGCGTCGCGCTCCACCTCACCGAGCGCCAGCGCCACGCCGAGCGCCGAGGCTCCGCGCGAGTAGCCCATGGAGCCGTAGGTGCTCGTGGTCGCCACGCGGAACCCGCGAGCGGTGGCGGCGCTGATCGCCTCGGCCGTGAGCAGCGGGCACTTGATCTGGACGAAGTGGACGTCGGCGATGTTTCGGATGGACGCGTCGGTCATGGCCGCTCGTACCGCCGTCTCGACCTCGCGGATCTGGACCGTCGTGCCGAGCTCCTCGGGCTTGAACACCCGCGTGCTGGCCACGCCGGCCACGAGCCCGCGTCCGGGGCGCGGAGTCGCGTCGACGTCTCGTCGCACGAAGACCGTCACGTGAGGCGTGATGATGCCCTCGGTGCCGCCGGACATGATGAACTGCACGCGCGAGGTCACCGCGTCGGGCGTGGTGCCGAGCCGCGTCGCGAGCAAGGCGGCGTACGCCGCCGTCGAGAACCCGCGGCTCCAGTCGTTCACGCAGCCGTTGCCCTCGGTCTTGCCGAGCACTGCGATCACGTCGCGGGCGGGCACGGTGCCGTCGTCGATGAGCCGGGCCAGCCCGCTGACGTCGTCGGGGCCGGCGGTGGGCAGCCGATGGATCTCCATGCGTTGCATCGTCGTCTCCTCGAGAGCGAGTATCGCAGCGGCGGATCAGTTGTGCCTGGACGGCGTCACGACGACGGGCGATCGCGCGCGAACGCGGTGCCGATGGCGGCGGGCAGCTGGGCCGTGCGGCCGAAGCCGGCAAGCATCGCGAGCGACACGACGTACGGCGTCATCTGGATCACGTACGAGCTCACGGGCAGCCGCAGCCCCTGCACGCGGAGCTGGAGCGCGTCGGCGGCGCCGAAGAGCAGGCACGCCAGCAGCGTGCCGAACGGCATCCAGCGGCCGACGATGATGGCGGCGAGCGCCAGGTAGCCGCGGCCGTTGGTCATGGCGTCGGTGAAGGTGCCGACCTGCTGGAGCGAGAGCACGGCGCCGCCCACACCGGCCAACGCCCCGCCACAGGTGACCGCGAGCATGCGGACGCGGAGCGGGTCGGCGCCGCCGGCAAACGCGGCGGCGGGATTCTCGCCGACAGCGCGCAGCGTGAGTCCCGGCCGCGTGCGCACGAGGAACACGTAGATGGCGACGGCGGCCGCAAGAGCCACGTAGGTGAGCACGGGCTGGCTGAAGAGCACCGGCCCGAGCACGGGCAGTGACGCGAGCCCGGGCACCGGCATCGCGGCCAGCGGCGAGACGCGGATCGTCGGCGCTTCGCCGTGGCCGAGCAGGCCGCGCAGCAGGAAGCTCGTGAGGCCGACGGCCAGGATGTTGACGGCGAGGCCGGTCACCATCTGCTCGGCGCGAAAGCGCGTCGTGGCGACGGCCGCCAGCGCGGCCATGGCGGCGCCGCCGAGGACGCTCGCCGCGACGCCCGCCAGCATCGAGCCGGACAGGAACGCGGTGATCACGCCGGCGAACGCTCCCGCGAGCATCATGCCTTCGAGGCCGACCGCGAAGACGCCCGCGCGCTCGGAGAGAATCCCGCCGAGCGCCGTGAACACGAGCGGCGTTGCGATCCGGATGGTCGCGGCGAGGAACTCGGTCACACGCGTCGCCGGCCGGCGGTCAGTCCCATCGCCGAGAGCACGAACACCATCGTGAGCCCCTGGATCACCGCCACGAGCGGCGTGGGCACGCCGACGGCGCGCTGCATGGCGACGGCGCCGGTCTCGAGGAATCCGAAGAAGAGTCCGGCCGGCAGCACGGCGAGCGGATTGAGGCCGCCAAGGAGCGCGATGGCCACGGCGTTGAAGCCGAAGCCGTGGGCGAAGCCGTCGATCAACCGGTAGTGCACGCCGAGGACCTCGATGGCGCCGGCGAGACCGGCCAGTCCGCCCGAGAGCAGCATCACGGACATGAGCGCGCGCGCCGGTGAGATCCCGGCGTAGGCCGCGGCGGGAGCGCTGGCACCGAGGATACGGAGCCGAAAGCCGAACGGCGTGCGCCAGAGCGCGACGTGGCCGACCGCGACGGCGGCCAGCGCGATCAGCACGCCGACGTGCAGATCGGTCCCGCGGACGAGCCGCCCCAGCCACGACGCCGCGGGAAGGAGCGGAGACTGGGGAAAGCCGGAGCCGGGCTCACCGAGATCGCCTTGCAGAACCTCGCTCACGATCAAGAGCCCGACGAAGTTCAGGAGCAGGGTGGCGAGGACCTCGTGGACGCCGCGCTTGAGCCGGATGCCGGCGGCCAGCCCGGCCCAGGCAGCGCCGGCCAGCACGCCGCCGCCGAGCGCGCAGAGCGTCGCGATCGGACGCGGCGCCGGCACCATGTGGAGCGCGACCCAGGTCGCCGCCAGCCCGCCGAGCGCGAGCTGGCCCTCGCCGCCGATGTTGATGACGCGCGCGCGAAAGCACAGCGCGATGCCGACGCCGGTGAGGGCGTACGGCGTGGCCCGGTTCAGGCCGACGGCGATGCGGTCCCACGAGCCGAACGCGCCGTGGGCCAGCGACCAGTAGGCGAGCAGCGGGTTCTTCCCGGCGGCGACGATCAGGATCCCGGTGACGCCGAACGCGAGGAGCACGGCGAGCAGCGGCGGCGCCAGCGCGCGCACGGCGGCGAGGTCGATGCGCCGGCTCGCCGGCGGCACGTCAACGCGCCTTCCGCCCGTAGAGGGCGGCGGCGTCGGGCGACTCGCTCAGCGCGCCCGCCATCATGAGGCCCAGGCGCGTGATGTCGACGGCGTCTCGACGCATCACGCCGGCGAAGCGGCCGCGGTACATGACGGCGATCCGGTCGGCGACGACGAGCGCTTCCTCGAGCTCGGTCGACACGTAGAGCACGGCGCCACCGCTGGCGCGGACGGCGAGCACCTCGTCGATCACGAAGCGGGTCGCGCCGGGATCGAGGCCCCGAGTCGGCTGCGCCGCGACCAGCACGCCTGGACGGCGAGTGAGCTCGCGGGCCAGCACGAGCTTCTGCTGGTTGCCACCCGACAGCGTGCGCGCGGCGACGTCGGGGCCACCGGCCCGGATGCCGAAGCGCGCGATGCGCTCGGTCGCCGCGGCGCGCATGGCGCCGAAGTCGAGCCACGGTCCCCGGCGGAACGGCGGCCCGTCGCAATCGCGGAAGGCGAGGTTCTCGCTCACGGTCATGTCGCCGACCAGGCCCGTCGTATGACGATCGGCGGGGATGTGGGCGAGCCCGGCCTGGCGCCGGCCCGTTACGCCACGAGCGGTCACGTCGGCGCCGTCGACGAACACGTGGCCGCGCGTGGGGCGACGCAGGCCGGCGATCACGTCGACCAGCTCGGCCTGGCCGTTGCCGTCCACGCCGGCCACGGCGAGCACCTCGCCGCTCCGGACGGAGAAGCTCACGCCGCCCAGCCGCTCGACGCCGGTCGCGTCGCTGGCGACGAGGTCGGCCACCACGAGCCGCTCGGCGCCGGCGGCGCCCTCCTCGCGCGCGATGGGCGCGCTCACGTCGCGATCCACCATCATGCGCGCGAGCTTGGCGCGGTCGGTGTCGGCGGCGCGCGCGCGGCCGGCCACCGCGCCGTCGCGGAGGACCACGACCTCGTCGCACACGGCGAGCACCTCGCCGAGCTTGTGGGAGATGAAGATCACCGACCGGCCCTCGTCGCGCAGCCGGCGCAGGACGTCGAGGAGGCCGCTGACCTCGGGCGGACTCAGGTTCGAGGTGGGCTCGTCGAGGATGAGCAGCTCGGCGCCCCGGAGAATGGCCTTCACGATCTCGACGCGTTGCTGGCCGCCGAGCGGCAGCGCACCGACGCGAGCGTCCGGCTCGAGGTCGAGGCCGTACCGGTGGCTTGCCGTCCGGATGTGCTCGGCCACGGCGGCCGGCCGCAGCCAGCGCCCGGCGGCGTCCCAGCCCAGCATGACGTTCTCGGTGACCGTCATCGCCGGCACGAGCATGAAGTGCTGGTGGATCATCCCGATGCCGGCGGCGAGCGCCTCGCGAGGGGTGTGATCGGCGAGCGGCCGCTCCTTGAACGTGATCGTGCCGGCGTCGGGCCTGACGAGCCCGAACAGCACGTTCATCAGGGTGGTCTTCCCCGAGCCGTTCTCGCCGAGGAGCCCGAGGATGGTCCGCGGCGGGACGACGAGGTCGATCCCACGGTTGGCGCGCACGGAGCCGTAGGACTTCGTGATACCGAGCATGCGGAGCATCGTTGCCCCGTGCGCGCCTGGATCAGTCGAGCGCGGGATCAGGCGCCGCCGCGCGCGTCGTCCTTGGTCGGCTTGATCTTGATCTCGCCGGACGCGATCTTCTTCTTCACCGTCTCGAGCTCGGCGGCGACGCCGGCCGGCACGGCGGGATTCAGCGAGCGGTCCGTCGAGTACCGCAGGTCGGCGCCGGCCGTCGGCGTGTTGTAGCCGTACGGGATGTAATTGCCGTTGAGCTTGCCGGCGCGCAGCTCGGACACGGCGGCGACGTAGATGTCGCCCCAGCGCTCGTCGATGTTCGTCAGCACGCGCTCGGGCGCGATGGCCGTGTGGCCGACCGAACGCCCGGCGGCGAACACGCCCTTGTCCTTGGCCGCCTGGATGATCCCCGCGTGCCCGGCGTTGAGCTTGCCGCCGATCACGTCGGCGCCGCCCGCGATGAGCGAGAGCGCGGCCTCCTTGGCCGCGGCCGGATCCTCCATCGACTGGAGATAGATGATCTTCACCTCGATCTCGGGCCGCACGCTCTTGGCGCCGAGACGGAAGCCGCCCATGCTGGCGACCATGTTGGGCAATCCCTCGAGCCCGGCTACCGCGCCGATCTTGCCCGTCTTCGACATCCGGGCGGCCAGCACGCCGACCAGGTACGCGTACTGCTCGTTGGCGACGTCGAGCGAGATCACGTTGTTCTGACCACCCGAGCCGGAGCCGACCAGGAAGGTCGTCTTCTCGAACTCGGGCCCCACGCGCTGCGCGGCGGACAGAAAGCGTCCGGAGTGGCCGATGATCGGGCTGAAGCCGCGCCGGGCGTAGTCCTTCATCGCCTCGACGTGGTCCGCGGCCTGGACGTTCTCGGAGTAGGCGATCTCGACGCCGCGCTCCTTCAGCCTGGCCAGGCCGGAATAGCCGGCGGCGTTCCAGCTCTGATCGTTGATGCTGCCCGGGAGCAGCATCGCGACCTTGCCCGCCTGTGAAGTGGCGCCGCCGGCGCCGAGCGTGAGCGCGAGAACGGCGACGACGAGAGCCACGGGGAACCGTCGCGACATGGCGTGTCCTCCTCTGGAGCTGAGTGATCCAGCAGGGCCTGCGGAGCAAGGCCTACGGAGCAAGGCATATACCATCCCGAACGACGGGAAATCAACACGATGCCGTGGGACAGCGGAGCGGGCGCGCCCGGACGGTGAGCAATCGTCTTCGTCGTGCTGAACTTTGGGGCAGGGAACTTGCGTCGCGTCGGCGCGCTGGCGCGACGCGAGAGGAGGAGCTAGGCCAGCGTCACGCTTGCGTCGACGCCGACGGTGCGCAGGCGCTCACGTCGCGGCGCGGGCCCGCGCGGCGCGGGCGCCGGCGGCGCCTGCTCCTGCGGCGTGGACTTCTCCGGCGTGATGGCCTCGGGCGTCGTGGGCGCGATCATCGTGCAGCTGGTCGACGCGAGCACGAGGAGGCCGAGCATGGCGATCGTCACGGCGCGATTCATCGGTCGAGCGTAGACGGTCGCACCGCCCGCGTAAATCTGACGATCGATAGAGATCTCTATATCGCGCGGCATAGGCGGCTCGACCAGCGCGGGCCGTGATACGCTCACGCCTCGATGCCGTACGTGCCCGACATCATCCCGCCCGACGAAGCGGTCGACGATCCGCGAGTCCGTCAAGCGTTACGTCCCCGTGAAGGCCTGAGATCGTCGTGAAGCAGGGCTTTCGCGATTTTCTCGGTGCGCTCGAGGCCGCCGGCGAGCTCAAGCACGTCAAGAAGCCCGTCGATCCGCGGCATCTCTCGGCGCTGGCCGCCCAGGCCCGGGAGGCCACGCTGTTCGAGTCCATCGCGGGCTACCCCGACTGGCGAGTGGCCGGCGCCCTGGTCTCGACGCGCAAGCGTCTGGCCCTGGCGATGGGCTGCTCGGAGCGCGACATCGCGCCGCGCTTCGAGAGCGGCATCAAGAATCCGATCGAGGCGCGACTCGTCAGGGACGGCGCGTGCCAGGAGGTTGTCTGGGAGGGCGACCGCGCCGACCTCACGTCGATCCCGATTCCCCTCATGCACGTCAAGGACGGCGGGCCGTACATCTCGGCGACGCTGGTCGTCTCGAAGGACCCCGAGTACGGCCGCAACGTCGGCTCGTACCGCATGATGTACCGCACCCCGAGGGAAACCGGGATCGACCTCGTCTCGCCGTCCGACATGCGCCTCTACTACCAGCGCGCGCTCGATCAGAGGCGGCCGCTCGAGATCGCCGTGGCCGTCGGCGTCCATCCCTACGAGATGCTCGCCGCCTCGTACAAGGCGCCCATCGACGTCGACGAGCTCGCGGTCGCGGGCGGCCTGCACGGCGCTCCGGTGGAGCTGGTGAAGTGCCGCACCGTCGACCTCGAAGTCCCGGCCGACGCCGAGCTGGTGCTGGAGGGCGAGCTCTTGCCCATCGGCTGGACGACCGACGAGGGGCCATTCGGCGAGTTCAGCCACATCACCGGCGACGTGAAGTGGAATCCGGTCTTCCGCGTGAAGTGCATCACGCACCGGCGCGATCCGATCTTCTACATGCTGCAGATGCCGTGGGAGAACGACTGGCTGGCCGCGCCCGTGATCGAGGCGGCCGGGCTGCAGGCGCTCCGCGTGGCCAGCGTCCAGCCGGTCGCGATTCGCGCGCCGATCGGTGGCTGCTGCTACTGGACCCTCGTCGCGTCGATCAAGAAGCGGCCGGGTGAGGGTAAGAACGCGCTGCTCGCGCTGCTCTCGGTGGCCGAGGTGAAGCTCGCCATCGTCACCGACGACGACATCAACATCTACGATCCCGACGAGCTCGACTGGGCCATGACGTTTCGCGTGCAGGCCGACCACGACGTGCTCGTGATCCCGGGTGCCCGCGGCAAGCACATCGATCCGAGCGTCAAGGCGTGGGCGCTGGGCAAGGGCGGGTTGCCGACCACGGCCAAGCTCGGCATCGACGCCACGATTCCCGAGGGCGTGCCGCGGAGCCAGTACGAGCGCATCCGCTACTTCGCGAAGGACGCCGTCCGCCTCGAGGATTACCTGTGAGTCCACTGGCCACGCGGATCGTGGACGAGCTGCGGGCAACGCCTCGACACTTCGCCGAGGTCGTCGAGGCCCACCCCGACGTGGCGTGGCGCGAATTGTTGAACGCCTGGGGAGAGGTGCGTGCCGCCGGCGTCCTCGGCCGCGAAGAGGACGGGCGTTACCGCATCGGCTGACGGGTCAGCGCGAGACGCGCGCGCTGCCCAGGTAGCTCTTCTGGACGTCAGGGTTGGCGAGGAGCCGCGCGCTCGTGTCGGACAGGACGATGCGGCCCGTCTCGAGCACGTAGCCCCGGTCGGCGAGCGTCAGCGCCAGTCGCGCGTTCTGCTCGACGAGCAACATCGTCAGCCCGCTGCGCTTGAGATCGGTCACCACGCGCGCGACGTCCTGAACGAGCAGGGGCGCCAGCCCCAGTGAAGGCTCGTCGAGGAGCAGCAGGCGCGGGCCGGCCATGAGCGCGCGTCCGAACGCGAGCATCTGCTGCTCGCCGCCGCTCAGCGTGTTCCCGGCCTGGCGGCGCCGCTCGCGCAGCCGGGGGAAGAGCGAATAGACGCGCTCGAAGCGCTCCGTGGTCAGCTCGGGAAAGATCCGTCGCCCTTCCGGCACCTGGACGATGCCGAGGCCGACGATCGCCTCGGGCGCCAGCGTGTGGATCGGCGTGCCCTCGAAGCGGATCGACCCCGTCGTCGGGCGAAGCAGCCCCGAGATCGAGCGGATCGTCGTCGTCTTGCCCG
The DNA here is from genome assembly GCA_003220615.1 of Candidatus Rokuibacteriota bacterium. Taxonomy (GTDB): domain Bacteria; phylum Methylomirabilota; class Methylomirabilia; order Rokubacteriales; family CSP1-6; genus 40CM-68-15. The sequence continues at coordinate 21,918 of QHTB01000198.1, read as the reverse complement.
CGCCGTTGGCCCCGATGAGCGTGACCAGCTCGCCGGCGTCGACCCGCACCGACACGCCTCGTAGCGCGCGGACGGACCCATAGGCGACATCGACGCCGTCAAGCTCGAGCACGCTCGTAGGTTCCCAGGTAGGCCTCGACCACGGCGGCGTTCGTCTGGATCTCGGCGGGCGTGCCCTCGGCCAGGTTGCGTCCGTAGCTGAGCACCGTGATGCGATCGCAGGCCTCCATGATGAGGTCCATGCGGTGCTCGATGACGAGCAGCGTGATGCCCTGCTGCTGGAGTCGACGGATGAGCCCGAGCAGGTGATCGCACTCGGCCGGGTTCATGCCCGCCGCCGGCTCGTCGAGCAGGAGCAGCCGAGGCGCGGCCACGACGGCGCGCGCGATCTCCAGTAATCGCTGCTGGCCGTAAGCGAGAGCGACCGCGGGAAGATCGTGATCGGCGCGGAGCCCCACGAACGCGAGAGCCTCGCGGGCGCGCTCTCGGGTCAGGCGCTCCTCGCGCGCGGCCCGGCGTGTCCCGAGGAGCGCATCCCACGTCTCGGCCGCGGTGTGGGCGTGGTACCCGACGGCCACGTTCTCGAGCACGCTCAGCTCGGGGAAGATGCGCAGCGTCTGGAAGGTGCGGCGGATCCCGAGCCGCGCGATGCGGTAGGGCGGGCTGCCCGCGATCTCGTCCCCGGCGAAGCTGATCGACCCGGCGGTCGGGCGGAGCACGCCGCTCAGCACGTTGACGAGCGTGGTCTTGCCCGCGCCGTTGGGGCCGATGAGGCCGCGCACCTCGCCGGCACCGATCGTCAACGACACCGCGTCGAGCGCGGCCAGGCCGCCGAAGCGCTTGGTGACGTGAGCGCGGAGCAGGCTGGCGTCAGCCACGGTGAAGCCGCCGGGCCAGCGCCGAGGGCAGCCCACGCAGCCCGTCGGCGCCCAGGGCCATGAGCAGGACGAGCAGCACGCCGAAGAGGATCAGCCGGTACTCCTTGAAGGCGCGCAGGTACTCCGAGGCGAACACGATGATCATGGCGCCGATGATGGCGCCCTCCAGGCTGCGCAGCCCGCCCACCACGATCATGATCAGGACGTTGATCGATTCGGCGAGCGTGAAGTCGTTGGGGTTGAGATAGCGGTTGAGGTGGGCGAAGAGCGCGCCGGCCAGGCCCGCGGTGAACGCGGCGATGACGAAGACCTTGCTCTTGTAGAGCACGGGATTGATGCCGGAGGTGACGGCGGCCTCCTCGCTCTGACGGATGGCCTCGAGCGCGCGGCCGAAGCGCGAGCGGGTGAGGCGGCGGAAGGCGAGATACGTTCCGGCGACCACCGCCAGGCCGAGGAAGTAGAAGCGGAACTCGGTGTTGAAGACGAGCGGGCCGAGCTGGAACGGCGGGATCTTCATCATCCCGAACGGCCCCTCGGTCAGCCACTCCTCGTTGAGGATGACGGCGTGAACGATCACGCCGAAGCCGAGCGTGGCCACCGCCAGCTCGTTGCCCCGGAGCCGGAGGATCGGCACGAGCGTGAGGCCGAGCAGCGCGGCCACCACGCCGCCGGCGACGAACGACAGCTCGACGGGCAGGCCGAGCTTCCGGACGAGGATCGCCGACGTGTAGGCGCCGGTGCCGTAGAACGCGGCGTGACCGAGGGAGAGCTGGCCGGCCGATCCCACCAGGAGCTGCAGCCCGAGCGCGAGCACCGCGTAGACCAGTCCGAGATCGACCACGCGCAGGAAGTAGCGCTGGGGCAGGAGCCAGGGCAGCGCGAGCAGGAGGACGGCCAGCGCGAGGCCACGGAGCCGACGGCGCCCGCGCTCGCCACCGCCCATGCCGCTACGCCCCGCCCATGCCCGCTACGCGCGCACGCGGCGACCGAACAGGCCGGAGGGCGCCACGAGCAGGATGGCGATCATGACGCCATAGCCGAGCGCGTCCTTGTAGCCGGAGGAGATGAACAGCGCGGCGAACGTCTCGATGACGCCGAAGACGATGCCGCCCACCATCGCGCCCGGCATGCTGCCAAGGCCGCCCAGCGTAGCGGCGACGAAGGCCTTGATGCCGATGACCTCGCCCATGTTGAAGCTGGCGAAGATGATCGGGCCGAGCAGCGCGCCGGCGGCGCCGCCCATCGCCCCGCTGATGGCGAACGTGTACTGGATGGTGCGGTCGATGTCGATGCCCATGAGCCGCGCCGTCTCGCGGTCCTGGGCGGCCGCCCGCATGGCGATGCCGACGAGGCTCCTGGTGAAGAACAGTTGGAGCGCCACCATCAGCCCGCCGCCGACGAGGAGCGGCGCGAGGAACTGGGGCGGAAGGCGGACCGGCCCGAGCATCAGCGCGCCCGATCCGTAGATCGTGGGATAGCGGATCGGCTCGGCGCCCCAGACCAGAATCGCCCCGTTCGAGAGGACGATCGAGACGCCGAGCGTGGCGATGATCAGGTTGATCACGGGCACGTTGCGGCGACGGATCGGCCGGTAGGCGAAGGCGTCGAGGGCGAGCGAGAGCGCGGCGCACAGCACCATGATCAGCGGGATGGCGACGAGGTACGGCACGTGGAGCGCGCTCACCAGCGTCACGCCGGAGAGCGCGCCCACCATCATGACCTCGCCCTGGGCGAAGTGCAGCAGGTTCATCGCCCGGATCAGCATGTTGTAGCCCAGCGCGATGAGACTGTAGATGCAGCCCATGGCGATGCCGCCGATGAGCGGATCGAGGATCATCGTTCAGGGCATGGCCGCCACGAGATCCACCTCGACCAGGCAGCCGGGCACGAGCAGGCCGGTCGTGCCCACGGTGGTGCGCGGGGGCGGCGTACCGAAGAACTCCTTCCACACCTCGTCGAAGGCGCCGAAGTTGTTCAGGTCGGTGTGGAACACCTGCGCCTTGACGACGTTGTCGAGCGAGGTGCCGGCGGCCTTGAACGTCCGCGCGAGGTTCTCCAGCACGTAGCGGGTCTGGCGCTTGATGTCCGATCCGTAGAACGGAAAGGCCGCGTCCACGCGGGCGGCGGCCGGCACGCCTGACGCGTAGTCGCTGGCGATCTGGCCCGCCGCGAACACGAGATCGCCCACGCGCGTGGCCGGCGTGTAGTGGGCGAGCGGCCGGGGAATGTCGGGGACGGCGATCTGCTGGGCCCGCGCCGACGGCAGCGCCGCGACCACGTCGATCTCCACCAGCGTGTCCTTGACGAGCAACCCGGTGGTGCCGACCGTCGTGCGGGGCGGCGGCGTCGCGAAGAACTCGCGCCAGACCTCGTCGAAGCCGAAGAAATTGTCCAGGTCCGTCACGAAGACCTGGGCCTTCACCACGTGCTCGAGCGAGGTGCCGGCCGCCTTCAGCGTCTTCATGAGGCTCTCGAGGATGTAGCGCGTCTGTCGCTTGATGTCCGACCCGTAGAACGGGAAGGCGGGATCGACGCGGGCCTCGCGCGGCACGCCGGTCTTGAAGTCGCTGGCGAGCTGCCCGGCGGCGAAGACCAGGTCGCCGACGACGATCGCCTCGGAGTAAGCGGCCAGCGGGCGCGGCCCGTCGGACTTGATCACGCGCCCGGGTGCCTGCGGCATGGTCGCGATCAGATCGATCTCGACCAGGGTTCCGGGGACCAGCAGCCCCGTCGTGCCGATCGTGGTGCGGGGCGGCGGCGTTGGGAAGAACTCCTTCCACACCTCGTCGAAGGCGCTGAAGTTCATGAGATCGGTGTGGAAGACCTGGGCTTTCACCACGTGATCGAGCGAGGTGCCGGCGGCCTTGAAGGTCTGGGCGAGATTCTCGAGCACGTAGCGGGTCTGCTTCTTGATGGCCGAGCCGTAGTAGGGGAACGCGGGGTCGAGGCGGGCCTCGGGGGCGACGCCGTGCTTGAAGTCGCTGGCGAGCTGACCCGCGGCGAAGATGAGGTTGCCGGCACGAGCAGCCGGCGTGTAGAAGGCCAGCGGCTGGGGAATTCCCGGCACGGAGACGTTCATTCTGGGCACGGTGGCTCTCCTCTCGCGTTGCTCGCAGGCGTCGGCGGACGCCCGGGTGCGCGTGAGAATAATCTGTTTTCCTGCGCTTTTCCACGAGCGAGGGAGCGTGCTCTATACCGGTCGATATAGAGATCCCTATCCCGGGTTGTATTTTCCTCGCGTCCTGACGCTCCTACACTGCCCGGCAATCGACGTTATCGCTGAGCCGTCCTCGGGGCGAAACCGAGGCAGGGGGAAGGGCTCTCATGAGGGAGATGATCTTGACTGCTCCGACCGACCAGGTGCCACCGTTGCGCGCCATCGTCGAGGCCTACATCACGTGGGGGCTTACGCGGTGCGGAGGCAACGTGGCCGAGGCGGCCGATCTGCTCCAGGTGTCGCGCGACATGGTTCGCGACTGGGAACCCGCTACGCAGCTCGAGGCCGTTCGCATCGTGGCGCGCGAAGAAGTGACGCCATCCCCCGACCCGACGCTCGACGTCCCGGCACCCGTCGAGGGCGACACCGTCGCTCCGACCAGTCACGGGTACGTGCTGCTGTGATGCCCGGATCAAGGGGGGAAATGACGATGACGAGAACCGAGCGGCTGCTGAGTGCGCTCGAAGTCGAGATCACGAACGTGTCGAAGCTCGAGCACGTCCTGGCCCGGACACGCGTCGTGCTTCGCGAGCATGCGACCAGGCTGAGGCTTGGTGAAGACCCGGAGATGGTGATGACCGGCCTGCGGCTTCACGTGCCGTCGGAGACGAGCCTCTCGCTGCTGGAGCGCGTCGATCCCGTGCTGTCGATCGGCTTCGTGGACACGTCGGACGACGGCGGGTATCCCGGCGGCGCCTGAGCACGGCGCCCCGGGGGCGCCGGCGCTAGGCGACGTGCGACTCGGTTCTTCCGACGGGGCCGGACGGACGCAGGAGCGTGAGCTTGGGAGACTGGCGTCGAGCGCTCGGCAGACAGGCCTCGTGCATCACGTCGTGTCCAGCCTCGGCCACGTCCTGACCGGGAAGGATCGGTTTATCGCAGATCAAGCAGACCGGCTCTCGACTTGCCATCACCCTGGCCCCCAATCCACCGGGCGACTCGCGTCTCGCGAGTCAAACGAGGTTCGAACGATAACACGAAGATGTCGGGCCGGCTAGCACTTCTGAAATCTGAGGCGGTGGATAACGGTGGATGAATCAGCCGACGGCCAAATTCCCGCGTGGTTTTCAACCACGTGGGGCATTTAACCGTCCGCGTCCGCGTCGGCGTCGGCGACCAGACCCTTCCACACCGCGCTCTGGGCCAGCGCTTCCTGGCGGCGCTTCTCGTGGGCGGCGGCGACCGAGACGTTGGTAGCTCGCGTCCACTTGTCGAGGTATTTCACCCACGTCGACAGGCGCGCCGCGTCGCTGGTGAACAAGATCCCCGCGCGGTGAAAGGAAACGAGCGTCGGCTTGCAGAGCATCGTCGCATCGTGCTGCTGGCCGAAGTGCTGAATCCACTCGGGGGTCGGGCGCTCGCTGATCGAGACGCGCCACACCGTCTGGAATCCGAGGTTGTCAACGGCCATCGGTCCTGACACCCGCATGATTGCCTGAGGGCCACTCCGCCGGCGGTTCATTGTCGTTAGCATGCTCGGGCAATGTGCATGGGGTGTGCCACCCACGGTTCGCATGGGCAGTCCCGACGTGATCGGTCGCAAATCGAGCCCTCGCTTGCACTTTGTTGTGGACGACGACATAAACGAAAGGAAGATGGCCATACAACGAACGGGAGGGCGCCGCGTCACTCCGACGACACTCGCGTCAGACGCGGCCGATGCCATCGGCGCCCAGGCTGTCCTCGACGCTTGCCGGCTCGACGCCGGCGCTCTGATAGTGCGCCCGCGCCGCAGCCACGCCCGCGCCCGGCTGAGATCGGAAGCCCTCGTCGCGTAGCACGTGCTCGAGCGCGGCGAGGCAGAGGAGCACGTTGCGCCGCGATGCGGAATATCCCATCGTACCGATCCGCCAGATTCGACCCTGGAGCTGACCGAACGCCGCTCCGATCTCGATCCCGAAGTCCTCGATCAGCCGACGGCGCACGCGGAGCTCGTCCACGCCGTCGGGCACCACGACCGGCGTGAGGAACGCGAGCCGTCGCTCCGGCGGCTCCTTGCCGAAGAGGACGAGACCGAGCGCGTGAAGTCCCGCGCGGAGCGCGTCGCCGTGCCCGCGATGACGGGCGAAGCGCGCGGCCCGGCCCTCGTCCTGGAACGCCCGCAGCGCCTCGCGAAGGCCGTACACCATCGCGGTCGGCGCGGTGTGGTGATTGAAGCGCGCCGGGCTCCAGTAGTCGGCGAGCTGAGCGAGATCGAGATAGTTGCTCACGACTTTGCGCGTCCGGCGACGGATGGCGTCCTCCGCGCGCGCGTTGTACGTGACGGGCGAGAGGCCGGATGGACACGACAGGCACTTCTGAGCGCCCGCGACCGCGACGTCCACGTCCCAGCGATCCACCGCGACCTCGCATCCGCCGAGCGTCACCACGCAGTCGGCCATCAGTAGCGCGCCGTGCTCGTGGGCCACGCGGGCGATCGCGTCGAGCGGCTGGAGCACGCCGGTGGAGGTCTCACCGTGCACGACGGCCACCAGCTTGGTGGGCGCCCGGCGCAGCTCGGCGGCGATCGGATCGGGCTCGAGCACGCTGCCCCAGGAACCACGCACGGCGGAGACCACGGCGCCGCAGCGCTCGGCGATCTCGATGAGCAGCAGTCCGAAGCGCCCGCACTCGCCGACGACCACACGGTCACCGGGCTCGACGATCGACGTGATGGCGGCTTCGAGCGCGGCGCGGCCGGCGCCCGAGACGGGGAACGCCCGCTCGTTGCCGGTCTCGAACGCGAAGCGCGTGAGCTCGGTCACGTCGTTCATGATCGCGGTGAACTCGGGATCGAACTGCCCGAGGAGCGGCGTGGACATCGCACGCAGCACGCGCGGATCGGCCATCGACGGACCGGGGCCCAGCAGGATGCGCGGACCGGGCAGGAGCTCTCGCATCCCCTGACGTTACCCGAAGCGGTGATCCGCTTGCCAGCCAGAGAAAAATGGGCCAGAGTGCGGGCCGTGTCGCCGTCCTCCGCGGGCGCCGCGTCGCTCAAGATCACCGTTGCCCAGATCGAAGGCATGGACCGCGCGGCCTTCGTCCACACGTTCGGCGGCGTCTTCGAGAATTCGCCGTGGGTCGCCGAGCAGGCGTGGGCGGCACGGCCCTTCGCCGACGTCACGGCGCTGCACGCCGCGATGTGCGACGCCGTGCGAGGAGCATCGCGGGCGCGGCAGCTCGCGCTGCTCGGCGCCCATCCCGATCTGGCGGGCCGGGCCGCCCGCGCCGGCGCGATGAGCGCGGCGTCGGTGGCGGAACAGGCCTCGGCCGGTCTCGATCGCCTCACCGACGACGAGTACGACCGCTTCACGCGCCTGAACGCGGCCTACACGGCGGCGTTCGGATTCCCGTTCATCATCGCGGTACGCCGCCACGACAAGGCGGCGATCCTGGCGGCATTCGAGCGCCGACTCCTGAACACGAAGGACGTCGAGATCGCCACGGCCCTCGAGCAGGTGTGCGAGATCACGCGGCTGCGCCTCGACGCTCTGGTCGCGCCGTGATGGCGCGCCCGACGCGCGGCCTCACGACCCACGTGCTCGACACCGCGCGTGGACGTCCGGCCGCCGGGCTCCAGCTCGAGCTGGCCGTGATCGAGCCCGGTGGTGGAGCCCGAGTCTTGAAGGCGGTCGCCACGAACGCCGAGGGCCGCACCGAAGAGCCGTTGCTCGCCGAGGGCGAGATGAAGCGCGGTCGCTACCAGATCACGTTTCACGTCGGGCCGTACTTCGCCGCAGCCGGAATCGCGCTGGCCGATCCACCGTTCCTGGACCAGGTGCCGGTGCGGTTCGCCATCGCCGACGTCGACGCGCATTACCACGTGCCGCTGCTGGTCTCGCCCTTCGGCTACGTGACGTACCGTGGCAGCTGAGGAGGCCATCATGACGCCATCGATCGATCGCCGGACGTTCGTGCGGGGCGGCGCCGCCCTCGCCATTGCCGCGCTCACGCCGGTTCCCGCGAGCGCGAAGGACCAGCTCGTCGTCGCGACGTTCCCGGGCACGTGGAACGAGGTCCACCGCGAGATCCTCGCGCCCTACTTCCAGAAGAAGACGAACGCCGACGTGACGCAGACGATCATGCTGGCGACCGATCAGGTGGCCAAGCTGGCGGCCACGCGCGGCCAGCCGCCGTTCGACGTCGCCATCCTCGACGAAGGGCCGACCCTCGACGCCGTCAAGCAGGGCGTGCTCGAGAAGTACCCGGCCGCGAAGTCGGCGCACTTCAACGAGCTCGGTCCACCGTTCCGGAACGAGTGGGGCCCCGCCATCTCGATGCAGGCCATCGGCCTCGCCTACAACCCGAAGAAGGTCAAGACGGCGCCGCGCTCGTGGGACGACCTCTGGAACCCGGCCTACAAGGGACGCGTCGGCCTGACCGCGCTGAACTCGAGCCTGGGCATGGCGTTCATCGTGGAGCTGGCGCGCTTGAAGGGCGGCAGCGAGTCGAACCTCGAGCCCGGCTTCCTCGCGTTGCGGACCCTGTTGCCCAACGTCGGCGCCATCTCGGCCAACCTGGGGGCGCACTCGGCGCTCATCCAGCAGGAGCAGGTGGACGTGGCCGTCCACAACTTCAACTTCATCGAGACGCTCAAGGGCAAAGGCGTCGAGGTCGACTGGGTGAAGCCGGAGACCGGTGCGCCGGCGTGGCGGACGAACCTCCACATCGTCAAGGGGGCCCAGCGGCCCGACCTCGCCTTCGAGTACATCGAGGGCCACATCACGCCCGAGGTCCAGGCCGCGATGGCAAAGGCGCCGCACTTCGTCATTCCGACCAATCGCAAGGTCGTCCTCAGCGGCGCCATCGTCGACAAGGTGGCGCGGACGCCCGACGAGCTCACGAAGCTCGTCTTCCACGACTGGACGAAGATCAACGAGGTGCGCGCCGCCGCCATCGAGCGCTTCAACCGGGAGATCAAGCTCTAGTCGTGCCGGCGCGGAGCGACGGCGAGTGGCGGCTGGCGCTGCCCGTCGCCGCGTTCTTCGCCCTGTTCTTCGTCGCGCCGCTCGGCGTGCTGTTCGTGGTGAGCCTGTTCGCCGAGCCGACCATGCAGACGCTGGCCTTGCGCCAGTACACACGCTTCCTCGGCGATCGCCTGCACCTCGGGATTCTCGTGGACACGCTCGTGCTCGGCGTCAAGGCGACGCTCGTGTGCCTGCTGCTCGGCTACCCGCTGGCCTGGGTGATCGCCCGGGCCCGCCCGCGGGTGCAGTCGCTCCTCGTATTCGTGGTGATCCTGCCGCTCCTGACCAGCGTCGTCGTCCGTACGTTCGCCTGGATCGTCATCCTCGGCCGCCAGGGCATCCTCAACAAGACGCTGCTCGCCGTCGGGCTGATCGACGAGCCGGTTCGGCTCCTCTTCACCGAGCCGGGCGTCGTGATGGTGCTCGCCCAGGTCCAGCTTCCGCTCATGATCCTGCCCTTGCTGACCACGTTCCAGCGGATCGATCCGAACCTCGCCGACGCGTCGGCGGCGCTGGGTGCCGGGCAGTGGCGAACGTTCGCCCGGGTGATCGCGCCACTCAGCCTGCCCGGCGTCGCCGCGGGGTGCGTCCTCGTCTATGCGGCGTGCGTGACGGCCTTCGTGACCCAGACCCTCATCGGCGGTGCTCGTCTGGTCTGGGTGCCACTCTTCATGTACCAGCAGGCGACGGGCGCGAACGACTGGCCGTTCGCGGCCGCGATCTCGATCGTCTTCATGTTCGCCGTGCTGTTCGTCGTGGTGCTGATCAACGCGGCCGGACGAGGCCGGCGAGCGCTCGTTCATGGCTGAGCGGCGGCGCCTCGATCTCGATGCGCTGTCGTTTCGCGTCGTCGTCGGGGCGCTGTCCACCGCTGCCGTCGTCGTCCTCGTCGCGCCGACGGTGATCGTCCTCCTCACGTCGCTGACGGCGTCGGCCTCGCTGAGGTTTCCGCCCGATGGGCTGTCCTTTCGCTGGTATCGCGCACTGGCCGGGGCCGGGCAGCTCCAGCGCGCGGCGGGCAACAGCCTCTACGTCGCCGTGGTCGCGACGGCGGCGTCGGCCGTCCTTGGAACGCTGGGAGCGCTGGGGATCGCGCGGAGCCGCTCGCGGTGGGCCCGCGCCCTCGACGCGCTCTTCATGTCGCCGCTGCTCCTGCCCGCGCTGGCCTTCGGCTTCGCCGCGCTGATGGCCTTCAGCCTGGCCGGGCTCCGGCTGTCGTGGCTGACGCTGGCCATCGGCCACGTCGTGGTGTGCGCACCGATCGTCGTGCGCACGGCCGTCGCCGCGCTCGCCCAGCTCGATCCCGCGCTGCTCGAGTCGTCTGCCAGTCTCGGGGCCAGCCGGTTCTACACGTTCCGGCGGGTGACGCTGCCGCTGATCAGTCGCGGGATCGCCGCCGGCGCCTTTCTGGCGTTCATGGCCTCGTTCGACAACGTCCCGGTGTCGCTCTTCCTCTCCGACGCGAGGACCGAGGTCCTGCCCATCCACCTCTGGCAGATCATCGAGACGAACCTGGACGTGCGAGCGGCCGCCGCCTCGGGCGTGCTGATCGTGTTCACGCTGCTCGTGATGCTGCTGGCCGAGCGCCTGGCCGGGCTGAGCCGACAGCTTCGCTGAGGTTGCCCGCGCGAAGCGGGGGCTCGCGAGGCTAGCGGACCGTCCCTCGGGCGGCCACCGGCCAGACCGCTTCGACCCGTCCGTCGCGGACACCGTAGAGCTCGTCGACCATGTTGCTCACCACGCAGCAGTGATTCGGAACGACGTGCACGACGTCACCGACGGCCGGCCGCTCGCGGCACGGTGAGAGGTCCACGATGCCGTGCTCCTCGGAGAGGTTCGTGACGGCCGCCTCCGGATATTCGAGGACGTGGCCGTAGCCCTTGACCGTGTATTGATCCGACGTCAGCACCTTCGTCCCGGCGTCGATGACGGCCCGTGTGGGCGTCGGGCGGCTCACCACGGTGGCGCGCACGCGCATCGCGCAGTTGTCCCAGGTGGCCGTGCCGGAGGCGACGACCATCGCGTCGTTGAAGATGTAAGTCCCGGCGCGGTGCTCGCTGAGCATCGGAATCTCCTGGGCGCGGAACAGACTCGGCGTGCCGCCGCCGGAGACGACCGGCACCGGGATGCCGGCGCGCTTGAAGAGCTCGAGCGCGCGGGTGAAGAACTCGCGCGTCCCCGGATCGCGATTCGGGAACGTCATGAGTCCTTCGAACGCCAGCCGCGGCAGCTTCAGAGCGACGCGCGCCAGGTCGAGCGCCGCCTCCGGCGTCTGGACTCCGTTGCGGCCGAAGCCGGTGTCGCACTCGATCAGGAATCTCACGTCGGCGCCGTGACGCGCGCCCGCCTCGGACAGCTCGCGCGCGACCACCTCGTTGTCGAGCACGACGGCCAGCCGGCGCAGCCGTGCCGCGAGCGCCATGAGCCGATCGGTCTTGGCCCGGCCGAGGACGTTGAACGTCAGCAGCACGTCGTCGGCAACCCCGGCGTCGGTGAAGACCTCGACCTCGCCGAGCTTCTGGCAGGTGATGCCGACCGCGCCCGCCCGCATCTGGAGCGTGCCCAGCGCCGGGACCTTGTGCGTCTTGATGTGCGGGCGGTTGGCGATGCCGTGCCGGTCGAGATGCTGCTGCACGCGCCGGATGTTGTCCTCCATGATGTCGAGGCGGATCGTGACGGCCGGCGTGTCCAGGTCGCTCGCGTGCATCATGGCGCCATCTCCCGATCTCGTCATCGGCCGATCTACGGTCGCACGCCGGAAATCGTCAGCGACGGTGCCGGCGTCTCGGTCGGGGCCGCGGCGACGGGCTGGGTCCGTCCGGAGCCGGTGACGAGACGCAGGAACGCCGGGGACAGCCGCGGATCGAGCGTGTCGCGGATGCCGTCGCCGAGGAGGTTGAAGGCGAGCACGGTGATGGTGATGGCGAGGCCCGGGAAGAGCACGAGCCACCACGGCGGCACGAGCGCGGTGATCGAGTCGGCCAGCATGTTGCCCCAGGTGGGCGTGGGCGGGGGGACGCCGACGCCGAGGAAGCCGAGCGCCGCCTCGATGACGATCGCGACGCCCAGGTGCGTGCTGGCGAGGACGAGGTACGGCGCGATGCACTGGGGCAGGACGTGGTACGTCATGACCCGCGCCGACGACGCTCCGCTCGCTCGTCCGGCCTCGACGTACGCCATCTCGCGGATCGAGAGCGCAACGGACCGGATGACGCGTCCGCCGAACGGAATGCGCGTGATGGCGATGGCGATGATGACGGCGGGCAGGCCTGTCCCGATGGCCATGGAGATGGCCATCGCGAGGATGAGGTCGGGGAACGATTGCAGGATCTCCATGATGCGCTGACTCACGAGGTCGAACCGTCCGCGCAGGTAGCCACAGGCCAGGCCCCACACGGAGCCGACCGTCGTGCCGAGGAGCACGGCGGAGAAGGCCACGAACAGCGACGTCCGCGCGCCGTAGATCACACGACTCAGCGTGTCGCGGCCGACTTGATCGGTGCCGAAGAAGTTCTGGGCGTCGGGCGGCCTGGTCATGCGCCTGAAGTCGGCCTTGAGCGGGTCGCGCGGCGCGAGCAGCGGAGCCGCCACCGCCACGAAAACGATGAAGGCGCCCACCAGGCCTCCGGCCGCCGCCAGGGTGTTCCGGCGGGCGAAGCGGGATAGCTCCGTGAAGATAGAGGAGCGCGCCGGGTTTCCCGGGGCGCTCGGAACGTTGGCCGGGGGAGTCTGAGGGGGGCGTAGCCCCATTCGCCTGATCAGTCTGGGGGCCATGTCGGGGCGTTAGCTCACGAGCATAAAGGAGCGCGCCGGGTTTCCCGGGGCGCTCCGAACGATGGGGGGTGTGGGGGCCATGTCGGGGCGTTAGCTCACGAGCATAGAGGAGCGCGCCGGGTTTCCCGGGGCGCTCCGAACGATGGGGGGTGTGGGGGCCATGTCGGGGCCCCCACTAAAATCGAATTCTCGGGTCGAGCCACGCGTAGCTCAGATCGACCAGCACGTTGACGACGACGAAGATCGACGCGTAGAGCAGCACCAGGTTCTGGACGACGATGATGTCGCGCTCGACCACGGCGGTGACGAGCGCGCGTCCGAGCCCGGGCACCCCGAACGCCTGCTCGACCGCCACCGATCCGCCCAGCACGAAGCCCAGCAACACGCCCGAGATGGTGATCACAGGCAAGAGCGCGTTCGGCAGCGCGTGGCGGAACACGATCAGGCTCTCGCGCAGTCCCTTGGCGCGCGCCGTCCGGACGAAGTCCTCGCCGATGACCTCGAGGAGACACGATCGCGACATGCGCGCGATGTACGCACCCTGCGCCAACCCCAGCACCACGGCGGGGCCGAGGACCTGCTGGAAGTTCTGCCAGGGGTCCTGCCACACATGGACGATCACGATCGGTGCCTTGTAGCCGAACCAGAACAACAGCGCGAGGACGATCAGGATGCCGAGCCAGAACCCCGGGATGGCGATGAAGAGCACCGACAGCGTCCGCGCCACGCCGTCGGGAACGCTGTTGGGCTTGAACGCGCTCAGGATTCCGACGGGCAGCCCGACCAACCAGGAGATCACGAGGGCGAGCAGTCCGATCTCGGCGCTGATCGGGCCGCGATGGGCGATCAGCTCGGCCACGGTGTCACCCCGGAAGAACGATTTGCCGAGACGGCCGGCGGCGATGTCGACGAGCCACCGCCCGTATTGGACCGGCAGGGGATCGGACAGCCCGAGGTCGGCCATGATCCGCACGCGGTCCTCTTTCGACATCCGCGCGTGGCCCTCCACGCCGAGGATGGCCACCAGCGGGTCGCCGGGGAGGATCCGGAGAACCACGAAGATGATGACGGAGACGCCGAGCAGCGTACCGGCGGCGTACGCGGCTCGGCGTCCGAGATACTTCCTCACGCGCGCGGCGCCGGGCTCAGGTCTGCGCCATCCAGACCGTGTCCCACCGCACGACGTCGTAGATCCCGAAGTACGTCGACGGGTTCTGTCCTCTCACCCGGTTGTACCAGGCGTCGTAGATCTGCTCGTAGGCGACCGGAATCAATGGCGGATCCTGCTCGAGCATGTCCTCGGCCTTGCGGACCATCGCCTTGCGCCTGTTGTCGTCGACCTCGCGCTCGATCTGGTGGGCGAGATCGTGGAAGCCGGGATTGGTCCAGCGCGAGTAGTTCTGCGGGCCATCCTTGCCGTACCACGCACTGAAGATGTCGGAGGGGTCCATCAGCGTGGAGACGATCGCGCTGATGGCCAGGTCGAAATTCCCCGCCTGAGCCTCGTCGAACCACACCGACGTCTGCACGACGCGGAGATTGGTCTCGATGTTGATGTGCTCCTTGAGCATCGCCTGGATGGCGACCGCCCACAGCTTGAACGTCGCGATATCGCGCACGACGAAATCGAGGCCCTTGATCCCGTTGCCGTAGCCGGCTTCCTTCATCAGCCGTCGGGCTTCCTGGACCGCCGGCGTGACGTCCTTCTGGTAGCCGAGCTTCTTTTCCAGCTCGGCGCGCGGCGTGGACATCTCGTGGAAGGGATAGACGAAGCCGCCCACCTGCATCGGCGCCGTGTCCTTGACCACCTCGACCAGGGCATGGCGGTCCATGGCGAGGTGAATGGCGCGACGCACCTTCGGATTGGCCAGGGCCTTGTTCTTCTCCATGTTGGTCCAGAAGGCCTGGATGACCGACTGGTTGAACGCCGCCGCGGTGACGCCCGGCATCTCCTTGGCCTTGCGCCAGGAGACCGGATCTAACAGGCGCGCGTAGTCGACCTTGCCGGACAGGAACGACGAGCCCAGCTCGGGCGAGAACGGGAACATGTGGTAGACCTCGAGCCGATCGACGTACGGCAAGCCCTTGTTCCAGTAGGCCGGGTTGCGCTCCATGACCCAGATCTCTTTGTCCTTGCGGGAGACGTGCTTGAATGGTCCCGTACCCGGGTAGTTCATGACCTGGCGCAGGTTGCCCTGGTGCTCCTCGAGCGTCTTCTTGCGGACGATGATGTTCCAGCCGCTCGCGAACGCACCGAGCATGTAGGCCTTGGGCCGCGGCTCGGTCATCCTGAACTCGATCCGGTGCGGGTCGACCACGACGATCTCGCCGACGGTGGCGAAGAGCGGCGTGCGCGGGATGACGACGCCCTTGGGGGGCCGCGCGATGCGTTCGTAGGTCGCCTTGACGTCCTCGCCGGTGAAATCAGCGCCGTCGTGGAACTTCACACCCTTCCGAAGATAGAACGTGTACTTCTTCCCGTCCGGCGAGATCTCCCACTTCCAGGCGAGATCCGGGATGATGGTCTGCCCGTCCTTGGGATGGCGGCGCAGCAGGGTGTCGTACATCGGGCTCTGAGGGCCGATGTTGGCGACCGTCCCGGACTGGTGGACGTCGAAGTGCGCTGGGGCGTTGTGAACCGCGTAGCGCAATGTACCGCCGCGCTTTGCCGCCGGGTCGGGCCGGAGCGGCGAGGGCGCCTCCTGGGCGCTCGCCGGCGTGCCCACGAAAGCGGGCGCGATCACCGCACCGCCGGTCGCGATGCCGAGCGTGCGAAGGAAGGTTCGTCGACTCACGGAAGGGCGCTGATCTGACATGACGGCTCCTCCTGGCTGGTCCCCGGTGATATCAGAGATCCGCAACTTGTCAATGGCGCCCTCGCCGAGCTCCGTGATCACCCGCGGGCCAGCCGAGTCCACAACTCCGGCAGGCGCGCGAGCGCGGCGGTCGACAGCGGCCCCTTGTTCACGCACGCCGCCGCGTACTCGAGCTGCTCGAGACTCGAGTAGCCGAGGAGGACGGTCGAGACCGGGTCGGCGGCCAGGGCGAAGCGCAGCGACGCCTCGACGAGACTGCCGGCGTGGCCCTCGTCGACCAGCGCGCTCAGCATGCGCGCGTGCCGTGCGTCCGTCGCGTAATCGGCCGCCGAGGCGATCGGGTCCACCGCCGGCGCCGCCACCGGGTGCCGCGTCTCGGTTCCGCTCAGCGCTCCCGCGGCGAGCACGCGAATCACGATCACGCCCATCTGCTGCTCCCGACAGCGCTCGAGGAGCCGGCCGAAATCCTGCGCGGGAAAACCCGGCGGGAGCGGATGCCCGGCACTCGGGTTCAGGAGGTTGTAGCAGACCTGGGCCGTGCGAGCCCGTCCCGCGCCGATCACGTCGAGCACGGACGCGGTCTCACCGAGCGCCGTGATGCCGTAGAAGCCGATCTTGCCTTGCTCGGCGAGCCGGGCCATCGCCGGGAAGACCACGTCGCGCACGTCCTTGACGGTGAGGCTCTCGCTCGTCCGCTCGGCGGTGATGTGGTTGTGGAGCTGGAACAGGTCGACGCGGTCTCGGCCCAGTCGCCGCAGACTCTCCTCGAGGCCGCGAGCGACAGCTCCGGCAAGCGCGGAGACGGGGACGTCGGGGACGCGAACCTTGGTGCCGACGAACGGCGACACCTTCAGCGCCCGGAGCGCGCGGCCGAGGTGTTCTTCCGACTGGCCGTCTCCGTAGCTGGCCGCCGTGTCGAAGTAGTTGATGCCCAGCTCGATCGCGCGCGCCACCGCCCGCTCGCGCTCGGCCACGCTTCCTCGGATCAACAGTCCGCCGATGTTCCCGCAGCCGAAGCCGAGCGCGGACACCCGCAGCCCGGTCCCTCCCAGCGATCGATATTCCATCAGCCATCTCCTGTTGTTGATTTATGGCCCGCGGACGGCGCACGGCAGTTTCTACGCACCCACGAGCGCTGTCAACCGAGCCGGGACGAACTTCCCTCTTGACGGCGGCTTCGCCGGACGCGATAAGCGAGGACACTCCATGTCTCGGTTCCCCGTCATCACGCCGCCGGCCCTCGCCGAGCTGCGGGCGCGCATCGGGCGGCCCGTGCCGCGCCCCGAGCCCTACATCGAGGTCGCCACGCGCGACGCCGTCCGGCACTGGGCGGCCGGCATCGGCGATCGCAATCCGTTCTGGCTGCGGGCCGGTGTGGCTCCGCCGACGATCCTGTTCGCGATGGACCGCATCGTGTCCGGATACGTCGGTGGCCTGCCCGGTGTCCACGCGATGTACGGCGGCACCGACTTCCGCTGGGACCGTCCGATCCGCATCGGGGATCGCATCGTCGGCGACAGCGTGCTGCTCGATCTGGTCGAGAAGCCGTCGCGGTTCGCGAAGCGGGCGATCCAGCAGATCTACCGGACGACGTTTTCGAACCAGCGCGACGAGGTCGTGTGCGTGGCCGACTCCTGGTGCTTCCGCACGGAGCGCGACACCGCGCGCGAGCGGGCCAAGTACGGCCCGGCCGAGTCGACGAGCTACACGCCCGCTCAGATCGAGGAGATCGCGCGGGCCTACGGCGTCGAGCAGATCCGTGGCGCGACGCCACGGCGGGCCGGCGACGTTCAGATCGGAGACGCGCTGCCCGCCGTCGTGAAGGGCCCGCTGACCGTGACCTCCGTCATCGCCTTCATTCAGGGCTGGGGCAGCCTCTACATCCGCGCTCACGGCGCGGCCTTCGATCTCTTCGAGCGGCACCCCGCGCTCGGCATTCCGAACGCGTTCGGCGTGCCGGAGCCTCCCGAGCGGGTGCACTGGGACGAAGGGCTCGCGCGTGCGGTGGGCGTGCCGGGCGCCTACGACTATGGCCCGGAGCGCGTCGCCTGGCTGGGTCACCTGGTGACCAACTGGATGGGCGACGACGCGTTCCTCCGCCGGCTGAACGTCCAGGTCCAGCGTCACAACCTGATCGGTGACACCACGTGGTGCCGGGCGCGCGTCACCGGAAAGGACGGGGACGGCGTGGTCACGCTCGCGCTCGTCGCCGAGAACCAGCGCGGCGAGACGACGGCAGCCGGGACCGCCGACGTCGTGCTGACGCGGGCCGGCTGATGGCCGCGCGGAGTTACCGCGAGGCGCTGGCGACCTTCAGCTGGGATGCGCTGTGGCGGAGGTTCGACGGCGACCGCCGGCGTCTCAACATCGCCCACGAGTGTGTCGACCGCCACGCCGGCCGTGGCCCGGCGCTCCGCCTGCAGTTCGCCGACGGCCGGCGCGAGGAGCACGACTTCGATGCGTTGATCGCCTGGTCGTCGCGCTTCGCTCACTTCCTCGAGCGTGAAGGCATCGAGCGCGGCGACCGCGTCGCGATCATGCTGGAGCCGTCTCTGGCGTTCTACGGGGCGCTCTTCGGCGCCATGAAGCGTGGCGCGATCGCCGTCCCGCTCTTCACGCTGTTCGGTCCCGACGGCGTGGCGCTGCGCCTCGACGACTGCCGGCCGAGGATGCTGCTGGTCGAGCGTGATGCCACGACGTGGCAGGCGTCCTTCCCTCACGTCCGCGTGCTCGCCATCGATCGCGATCTCGCCGGGCGGCTCGAGCGTCTGCCGGTGGCCTACGAGCCGTCGACCGCCGCCGATGACCTCGCCGTCTTCCAGTACACGTCGGGGACCACGCGCGCATTGCCGGAGGCGGTGAGGCACACGCACCGCTCGGTAGTGACGCTGATGATCGCCGCGCTCTACGGTGTCGGCCTCGAGGCCGGCGACCGGTACTTCTGCCCATCGTCGCCGGCGTGGGGACACGGCCTCTGGCACGGGACCATCGCGCCACTGGCGCTCGGTCTCGCCGTCGGTGCGTACTCGGGCCGGTTCGACGCCGGCCGTCTCTTCGACGCCCTCGACACGTTCGGCATCGACAACATCGCGGCGGCGCCGACGGTCTACCGATTGCTGCGCGACTCCGGGCTCGCGGCTCGCCATCCCTTTCGTCCCCGCAAGCTCTCATACACGGGCGAGCCGATGGACTCGAACACGTTCGCGTGGATCGAGCGCACGTGGGGCCTCCGGCCGTGCGGGATGTACGGCAGCACCGAGGTCGGCGTGATCATCGCCGACTATCCCGGCTTCGCCGATTACGAAGTCCGCCCGGGCGCGCTCGGGAAGGCCGTGCCCGGCTGGGACGTGGCGATCGTGGACGGCGAGGGACGGCCGCTACCGCCGGGACAGACCGGCGAGATCGCCGTGCGGCGGAAGGACGGATGGTTCTTCGTCAAGGATCGCGGCCTCGTGGATGCCGACGGCTACTTCCATCACGCCGGCCGCTCCGACGACGTCATCATCTCGGCCGGTTGGACGATGAGCGCCGTCGAGATCGAGGACACGCTGCTCAAGCATCCCGACGTACGCGAGGCGGCCGTGGTCGGCGTGGCCGACGAGCAGCGCGGCCTCGTGGCCAAAGCGTTCATCGTATCGCAGCGCCGCGGCTCGGACTTCGCGCGCGAGATCCAGGAGTTCGTCAAGACGCGGCTGAGCCAGCACGAATATCCGCGGCTGGTCGAGTACGTGGACGCGCTGCCACGGACGCCCGCCGGCAAGGTCGATCGCCGGACGCTGCGCGACCGGTCTACGGCCCCTTCGGTGTGTCCCCGGCCAGGGTGATGCGGTGGAGCAGCCGGCGATGGCCCTGGTAGTCGTTGATCGCGTTATGCTGCGCGCAGCGGTTGTCCCAGAACGCCAGTGAGCCCGGTCGCCAGCGGAACCGGCAGGTGAACTCCGGCCGAACTTGATGTCGATAGAGATACTCGAGGAGCGGCGCGCTCTCCTCTTGCGTCATCCCCTCGAAGCGCACGGTGTGCGCGACGTTCACATAGAGGGCCCGGCGGCCGGTCTCGGGATGCACGCGCACGACCGGGTGCGCGGCGACGTACTCTTCCCGGGCCCCGGTACGGCCGGAGTCCTTCATGCGGTCCTCGCGCGTGCGCGACACGTCGGCGTTCGACGAGCTGTTGACGGCGACGAGCCCATCCAGGACGCGCTTCATGCCCGCCGAGAGCCACTCGTAGGCGAGGTACATGTTGGCGAAGAGCGTGTCGCCGCCTGCCACGGGCACCTCCCGCGCCACCAGCATGCTCGCCATCGGCGGCACGTCGAGGTAGGCGGTGTCGGAATGCCAGATGCCGCCGAAGTTGACGCGCTCGTGCTCGAGCTTGAGCACCGGGATGATCTCGGGGAATTCGTCGAGGCCCTTCACGAATGGATACTCGATCGGCTCGCCGAACCGGCGGGCAAAGGCGAGGAACTCCGCCGGGGAGAGATCCTGGTCGCGGAAGAAGATGACCAGGTGCTGGAGCCACGCGCGGCGGATGGCGGCGACCGTGTCGTCGGAGAGGTCCTTCGCGAGATCGACGCCCGAGATCTCGGCGCCGAGGGCCCCGGTGACCGGCTGCACGCTGATCGACGTCATGCGGTCATTATATGGTCCCGCATATGGTTCCGCGCGACGGGCAGCGCCCCTGCTTGACACTCTTGACCCTGCGCGCTATCCGTTCCGTGCCTCGAATCGAGGCCAAGGGAGTCCGCAAGCCGTTGCGTAATGCGCTGGTCGCCCCCGAGCGCGCGCTCGCGAGTCCGTGAAGGCGCGGCTGCCCTCGTCGCCCTTCATCAGCCTGGCGGCCACGCCCGACGTGCGCCAGGCCATCCTCACGCGGCGCACGTTCAGGACGTTCGAGCGCCGCCCGGTCCCGGCCGACCTGCGGACGCGCGTGCTCGATGCCGCGAGCTGGGCGCCGTCGGCCGAGGACGCGGACTGTGTCCGCTTCGTCGTGATCGACGATCCCGTCCTCAAGAAACGGCTCTTCGCCCTCACGCGCGAGTCGAAGGACATCTCCAACCACTGGGAGGCGCTGTTCCGATCGTCGGGACTTCGCGGGTACGTGCAGGACTGGACGCACACGCCCCTTTGCATCGCCGTGTGCATCGATCCCGCCGCCAGGCCTCGCCACATCCACGACAACTGGAGCCATCGGCTGGCCGGCGCGGCCGCGTCACAGAACCTGGCGCTCGCCGCCCGTTATCACGGGCTGGCCATGGTGATGTACACGCACTTCTCCCAGGAGAAGCTGAAGCAGTTGCTCGACGTGCCGTTCGAATGGGAGGTCGACGGTGTCATGGGCATCGGCTTCCCGGATCTCGGTCGCATCAATCCTCGCGTCCTCGAGGCCTCGCTCGTCCGCCTGGCGCTCGGCGAACTGGTGTCGAGCGAACGCTACGGCGATCCGGCGCCGAAGGAGCTGACGGAAGAGCGCCAGCCGCCGGAGCGCCGCGCGCCGGTGGCGGTGCCCGACCTGATGACGGCGATGGGCGAGCTCGTGGAGACGACGCGCTTCACGGATGCTCCGGTTCCGTCCGAGCACGTCTTCGAGATCCTGCGCGCCGGCCAGTGGGCACCCTCGGCGGGAAACTTCCAGCCGATCCGCTACGTCGTGTTGCGTGAGCGCGAGCGGCTGGCGGCTCTCGACGCGCTCGCGCGCGAGTCGGCGGCCGTCTCAGCCCACTGGTTCCCGCGCTACCGCCAGGGCGCCATCGATCATCCTCAGTGGGCCGACGTGCCCGCGGCCGTCGCGCTGATCGCTGACCCGACGAAGGGCGGCCCGCACATCCACGGCGAGGCGACGCACGTCATCGGGGGTGGGCTGGCAGCTCAGAACATGCGGCTGATGGCTCACGCGCTCGGCCTCGGAACGTCCGTGATCACGCACTGGATCGAGGAGAAGGTGAAGGTCCTGATCGAATGCCCGCGCGACTGGGACCTCGTCGGCGTCATGCCCGTCGGTACGCCGGCGGAGTCGCCGGCCCGTCAACGCCGTCAGGTCGCCGAGGTCGTGTTTCAGGACCTCTTCGGGCGCCGCTTCACGCCCTGACGGCGGGCGCGCTCACCACCACCAGCGACGATAGCCGTGGTAGACGTACGGACCCGGGACGATCACCGCGGGTCGCGGAGCCACGATCACCGGCGCCGGAGCCACCGCGACCGGGGTTGGAGCAGGAACGAGAACACACCCCGCGGCGCCGAGGCCGATGCCGACGGCCAGGCCCACCATCGCAAGTGCCCTCCGAGCC
>QHTB01000195.1 GCA_003220615.1 Candidatus Rokuibacteriota bacterium | reverse complement strand
CCCACCGCCGGCGCCGAACGTCGCGGCGGTGGTCACCGAGACGCAAACGACCGTGATCGAGACGCCGGCGCCGCCGCCGGCGGCCCCCGTGCAGGTCGCCACCGCGGCCCCGCTGCCGCCGCCGAAGGACTTCGCGCCGAATCCGGCGCTGACGCGGATCCACTTCGACTTCGACAAGGCCGAGATCAGGCCGGGCGACGCGCAGACGCTCGATACCAATGCGAGCTGGCTGCGCGAGCACCCCGAGCAGCTGGTCCTGATCGAGGGCCATTGCGACGAGCGGGGCACGGCCGAATACAACCTGGCCCTGGGGGACCGGCGGGCCA
>QHTB01000197.1 GCA_003220615.1 Candidatus Rokuibacteriota bacterium | reverse complement strand
CCGACCGACCTCGAGTGGCTGAACGCCGCGCGCGCGCTCAGCTTGAAGAACTTCCGCGGCAAGCTCGTCCTCCTGGACTTCTGGACCTTCTGCTGAATCAACTGCCTGCACGTGCTTCCGCAGTTGCGGAGGCTCGAGCGGAAGTGGCACGACGAGCTGGCCGTGATCGGCGTTCACTCGCCCAAGTTCATCGCCGAGCAAGACACCGAGAGCGTGCGCCAGGCCATCCTCAGATTGAACGTGGGCCACCCGGTCGTCAACGACCGCGACTTCCGCGTCTGGCAGTCGTACGCCGTGCGCGCCTGGCCGACGCTGATGTTCATCGATCCGCGCGGCAAGATGATCGGCAAGCACGAGGGCGAGTTCCAGTTCGAGCCCTTCGATCGGCTCATCGGCGAGATGGTCACCGAGTTCGAGGCTGCCGGTGTTCTC
>QHTB01000196.1 GCA_003220615.1 Candidatus Rokuibacteriota bacterium | reverse complement strand
GGCTCCCCGGTCAGGAGCCTGCACCGCCCACGCCTCTGCTGTTCCCGGGAAAGCTCTTGGCCGACGAGGCCAGCGGCCGTCTCTTCGTGACGGACACCGGCCATCACCGCATCATCGAGGCCGGACTCGACGGCGGCCTGCGGCGGATCATCGGGTGCGGAAAGCCCGGCCTCGGAGATGGAGTCGCCGAGGAGGCGTACTTCCACCAGCCCCAAGGCCTCGCGCTTGCCGACGGAACGCTCTACGTCGCTGACACGGAGAACCACGTGGTGCGAACGGTGGAGCTCGCGACGGGCCGCGTGAGCACGATCGCTGGCACGGGCCAGCAACTTGTGGGCGAGCGAGTGGGCGGCCTCGCCCGCCGGACCGCTCTCAGCTCACCGTGGGATCTGACGATCTCGGCCGGCGTGCTCTACGTCGCCATGGCCGGGACTCATCAGCTCTGGGCGATGGTGCTCGGAAGCGATCGCGTCGGCCCTCATACGGGCACCGGGCGTGAGGCGCTCGAGGACGGGCTGCGGCAGCAGGCGGCGATGAACCAGCCGAGCGGACTCACCACGGACGGCGTGCGGCTCTATGTGGCCGACAGCGAGGCGAGCGCGATCAGGATGGTCGAGCCTGCGGCCGAGGGCGTGATCCGCACGATCGTCGGTGAAGGCCTCTTCGAGTTCGGTGACCGCGATGGAACCGGGCCGGCGGCGGTAAGGCTTCAGCACCCACTCGGAGTCGTCTGGCACGAGGGCGCGCTGCTGATCGCCGACACGTACAACCACAAGATCAAGCGGCTCGACCCCGCCACCGCCGAATGTCGGACGATCGCCGGCGACGGCAAGCCTGGGCTGCTCGACGGCGAGGCCCTGGCCGCGCGTTTCAGCGAGCCGAGTGGCCTCACCGTCGCGGGCGAGCGCGTTTTCATCGCCGACACCAACAACCACGCGGTGCGCGTGCTCGACCTCGTGCGCGGCCACGTGGGCACGCTCACGCTCACCGGGCTCACGCCGCCGTCGTCGCCGGACTGACGGCCCCTCCTGGCGTCCCGCCAGACAGGACGTGCCGCCTGCGACCCTCGGGGTGGTATCCCTGGCCACTCTCGTGATCTATCGGTGGAGGCAGCGTTCCCGCCTTGCACCGCCGGAGACGCGTGCATAAAATGTGGTCACGGCGAGAGTTGAGGCGGCTCGCCGTTCCGCCGTCTTCTCCCGAGGCCACGCACGCGGCCGGGCTGATTTTCGGCGCAGTGTTCTAGAACAGTAATCGCACGGGAGGTGCCAGTTGAGGGTGCCCCGCTACCTTCGCATCGCGGACGCTCTGCGCGAGCAGATCCGCGATGGCGAGCTCACAGCGGGGGCACGGCTGCCCAATCAGCGCCGGCTGGCCCGTCAGTTCGGCGTGACACTGATGACCCTGCGTCAGGCACTCGAAGTCCTCGAGCGCGAGAAGTTGATCGACCGCCGTCACGGCCTCGGGACGTTCGTCACCGCCCCGTCCATCGACTACGACATCCTCGCGCTGCGCCGCTTCGCGGGAGACCTCACGGCGCTCGGCGAACAGGTCACCACGCGCGTCCTCGGTAACCTCTTCGGCGTGGCCGACCGACGCGTGGCCGCCGCCCTGGGCCTCGGGGCGCGGGCGCGCATCGTCGCCGTGGAGCGGCTTCGTCTGGTCGACGGCCATCCGATGAGCCTCCAGCGCTCGTTCCTCCCGCCCGACATCGGCGAGGACGTGTTGAAGTCGGACCTGACGGCCACGCCGCTGCGCCAGATTCTCGAGCACAAGCTCGGCCTTCCGATCGCACGGGCGCGCGAGACCGTCGCGGCCGTGCGGCTGGGGCCACGCGAGGCGCGCGAGCTGGGCTGTGCGGCCGGCGTCCCCGCGTTCGAATCCGAGCGCGTGTCCTATTCCGGCGGCCGCGCCATCGTCTTCGACCGTGTCTTCATCCCGGGTGACCGCTTCCGCATCACCCGGGAACTCACGTACGAGCAGCAGGCCTAAAGGAGCGAGCCCGAATGAAGATTCTCGTGGCCATCAAGCAGGTGCCGGACACGGCGACGCAGGTCAAGATCGGCGCGGGCGGCAAGGCCATCGACACCACCGGCATCACCTGGATCGTCTCGCCCTACGACGAGTTCGCCGTCGAGGAAGCGCTGCGCATCAAGGAGAAGCGCGGGCAGGGTGAAGTCGTCGCCGTGTGTCTCGGTCCCGACCGCGCCAAAGAAGCGCTGCGCTCCTGCCTGGCCATGGGCTGCGACCGCGCGATCCACCTGAACGATCCCGCGTGGGCGAACGTGGACACGCTGACGACCGCGCGTGCGCTCGCGGCCGTCATCAAGCAGGAGCAACCCCATCTCGTGTTGTGCGGGCGGCAGGCGATCGACGACGACATGGGGGCGGTGACCGCGCAGCTCAGCGAGGTGTTGGGCTGGCCGTGTGCGGCCTGGATCATGGAAGAGAGCGTGGACGCCGACGCCAAGCACGTCCGGGTCGCGCGCCAGGTGGAGGGCGGCCTGGAGGCGTTCGACCTTCCGCTGCCCGCCGTGGTCTCCGCTCAGAAGGGACTCAACGAGCCCCGCTACCCGACGCTGAAGGGAATCATGGGAGCCAAGAAGAAAGAGATCAAAGATCTCAAGGCGGGCGATCTCGGGCTCGGCGCCGAGCCGCCGCAGCTCAGCATCGTCGCGCTCGAGGCGCTGCCACCACGGCCGCCGGGGCGCGTCATCCCGGGTGACGTGCCGACCGCCGTGAAAGAGCTCGTGCGCTCGCTGCGCGAAGAAGCGAAGGCGATCTGATGCTCATCGATGCGATGACGACGTTCGAGATCTGAGGGGGCGACGACGATGGCTGGCGCAATCTGGTGCGTGGTCGAAGACGACCGCAAGGGCACGCCGAAGAAGGTCATGGCCGAGGTGATCGGCGAAGCGGCGCGCCTGGGCGGCCCCGTCGAAGCCGTGTGGCCGACCGACAAGGCCACCGAGGACGGGCTCAAGCAACTCGGGAGCTGGGGAGCGACGAAGGTGTGGCTCCTCGAGAACCCGGCATTCGCGCCCTACCGCAGTGAAGTCTGGGCCGGCGCGCTGGCCGAGCTGGCTGCCGCGCAGTCGCCGAAGGCGATCTTCGGCCCGGTGACGAGCCGTCAGCGCGAAGCGCTGGCGCGGCTGGCCGCGCGCCTGGGCGTCGGCATCTCGGCGGACTCGGTCGCGTTTTCGATGGAGGGCGACAAGCTCGTCGCCACGCGTCCGGTGTATGCGGGCAAGCTCTTGAGCAAAGTCACGTGGGCGAAGCAGCCGTGGGTCGCCACGCTGCGACCGAACGTCTTCCGCCCGGCCGAGAGCCAGGCGGGCAAGACCGCGGCCGTCGAGCGGCCGTCGGTGAAGATCGCCAGCGCGCAGATGAAGTTCATCGAGCGCCGCGAGGAAGTCTCGACCGGCCTGCCCGAGCTGACCGAGGCCGAGATCGTGATCTCGGGGGGCCGGGGCATGAAGGGCCCTGAGAACTACGTCATTCTCGAGGACATGGGCAAGGTCATCGGCGCCGCGGTCGGCGCCTCGCGCGCCGCCGTCGATGCCGGCTGGCGCCCGCACCGCTTCCAGATCGGCCAGACGGGACGGACCATCTCCCCCAAGCTCTACCTCGGCTTCGGCGTGTCCGGTGCCATCCAGCACCTCGCGGGCATGCGGACGTCGAAGGTGATCGTGGCCGTCAACAAGGATCCGGAAGCGCCGATCTTCAAGATCGCCGACTACGGGATCGTCGCCGACCTGTTCGAGGTGGTGCCGGCGCTGACGGCGGAGTTCAAGAAGTTGCTGGAGAAGTAGTAAGGACGAATAACTATGCGGCTGACATTGACCGACGAGCAGCAGATGATCCAGACGATGGCGCGGGAGTTCGCCGAGAGCGAGATCAAGCCCATCGCCGAGGAGCTCGACCGCGAGGAGCGCTTCCCTCACGAGACGGTCAAGCGCCTCGGCGAGCTGGGGATGATGGGGATGACGATCCCCGAGCGCTGGGGCGGCAGTGGCGCTGACGCCGTCAGCCTCATCCTCGCGATCATCGAGCTGGCCAAGCAGTGCGCCTCGCACGCGGTGATCCTCACCGTGAACAATTCGCTCTACTGCGAGCCGATCCTCAATTACGGCACCGATGCCCAACGCGAGCGATTCCTGACGCCGTGCGCGCGCGGCGAAAAAATCGGCTGCTTCTCGCTCACCGAGCCCCAGGCCGGATCGGACGCGGCCAACCAGCAGACGATGGGCGTGCGCGACGGCGATCACTACGTCCTCAACGGCCGCAAAATCTTCGTGACCAACGGCCGCGAGGCCTCGTTGGCCCTCGTCTTCTGCCAGACCGATCGCACCAAGGGGCGCAACGGGATCACCGCGCTGCTCGTCGACAAGGGCACCCCGGGCTTCAGCGTGCCGCGCACCGAGGAGAAGCTCGGTATCCGCGCCTCCGACACCGCCGAGTTCCTCTTCGAGGACTGCCGGGTGCCGGTGGCCAATCGGCTCGGTGAGGAAGGCCAGGGCTTCAAGATCGCGCTGGCCACGCTGGCGTCGAGCCGGATCGGCATCGCCGCCCAGGGCGTCGGCATCGCCAGCGGCGCCTACGAGCGCTCGGTCGCCTACGCGCGCGAGCGCAAGACGTTCGGCGTGCCCATCGGCCAGCACCAGATGATCCAGTGGATGCTGGCCGACATGGCCACGACCGTCGAGGGCGCCCGGCTGCTCACGCTGCGCGCGGCGGCGCTGAAGGACGCGGGCCGGCCCTACGTGAAGGCGGCGTCGATGGCCAAGTACTTCGCCGCCGAGACGGCGATGAAGGTGACGACCGACGCCATCCAGGTGCACGGCGGCTACGGCTACACGCGCGAGTACCAGGTAGAGCGCTTTTTCCGCGACGCGAAGATCACGCAGATCTACGAGGGCACCTCGCAGATCCAGAAGCTCGTCATCGCCCGCGAGGTCCTGGGAGGGGACGCATGACCGACAAGGAGCGCCCGGTGCGGTTCGAGACGCTCTCGGGGATTCCCATCGAGCGCGTCTACACGCCCGCGAGCCTCGGGGACTGGTCGCCTGACGAAAAGCTCGGCGAGCCCGGTCAGTATCCATTCACCCGTGGCGTCTACCCGACCATGTATCGCGGCCGGCTGTGGACGATGAGGATGTTCGCCGGCTTCGGGCGGCCCGAGGACACCAACGCGCGCTTCAAGTACCTCCTCGAGCAGGGCCAGACCGGCCTCTCGACCGCCTTCGACATGCCGGCCCTGATGGGCTACGACGCCGACCATCCACGCTCGCGCGGCGAGGTCGGCAAGGAAGGCGTGTCGATCTCCACGCTCGCCGACTTTGAGATCCTCTTCGGCGGCATCCCGCTCGGCGACGTGACGACGTCGATGACGATCAACTGCACGGCGTCGGTGGCGCTGGCCATGTACCTCGCCGTCGCCGAGAAGCAGGGCGTGTCCTGGGACCGCGTCGGCGGGACGATGCAAAACGACATGCTGAAGGAGTTCATCGCCCAGAAGGAATGGATCTGCCCGCCGGAGCCGGCCGTGCGCATCGTGACCGACATGATCGAGTTCACGTCAAAGCACGTGCCTCGCTTCAACCCGGTCTCGATCTCCGGCTATCACATCCGCGAGGCGGGATCGACGGCGGTGCAGGAGCTGGCCTTCACCCTGGCCGACGGCCTGGGCTACGTGGAGGCGGCGCTGGCCCGCGGCCTCGACATCGACAGCTTCGCGCCGCGGCTCAGCTTCTTCTTCGACATCCACAACGACTTCTTCGAGGAGATCGCGAAGCTGCGGGCAGCCCGCCGCATGTGGGCGCGCTTCATGAGGGAGCGCTACGGCGCCAAGAAGCCGGAGTCGATGCGGCTTCGCACGCACACCCAGACGGCGGGCGTCTCGGCCACGGCTCAGCAGCCGCTCAACAACGTCGCCCGCGTGGCCGTCCAGGCGCTGGCCGCGGTGCTCGGCGGTGCCCAGTCGCTCCACACCAACTCCTACGACGAGACGTGGGCCCTGCCGACCGAAGACGCGGTCACGGTCGCGCTTCGCACACAGCAAGTCATCGCCGAAGAGACTGGTGTGGCGCTGACCATCGACCCACTCGGCGGCTCCTACTATCTGGAGAAGCTGACCGACCAGATGGAGGCCGCCGCCCTCGACTACATCGGCCAGATCGACGCCATGGGCGGGATGATCCGCGCCATCGACCACGGCTACCCGCAGAAGGAAATCGCCGACGCCGCCTATCGCTACCAGCTCATGGACGATCGCGGCGAGAAAGTGGTGGTGGGCGTCAACAAGTACGTCATGCGCGACGGCAAGCCCATCAACTACCTGCGCATCGACGAGCAGGTCGAGGTCGAGCAGATCGAGCGGGTGTCACGCTTCAAGGCGGCGCGTGATGCCACCAAGGTCGAGCGCCGGCTCAAGCAATTGGCCGACGCCTGCCGCAACGGCGGGAACGTGATGCCGGTCCTCATCGACGCGGTGAAGGACTATGTGAGCCTCGGGGAGATTTCCGACGTGTACCGTCAGGTGTTCGGCATCTATCGCGAGCCGATCATCTTCTGATGCGGTCCATCTTCTGCTGACGGTTAGGGGAGAGTCATGAACGACGCTATCAGGATTACGCGCACGGCCACGAAGAAGGAGAAGCCAAAGGACAAGGACCTCGCCTTCGGCAACGTCTTCACCGACCACATGTTCGTGATGGACTTCCAGGAGGAGAAGGGCTGGTACGACCCGCGCGTCGAGCCCTACGGTCCGTTCCCGATGGATCCAGCCACGGCCGTGCTGCACTACGGCCAGGGCCTGTTCGAGGGCCTCAAGGCGTTTCGCGGTCGCGACGGCAAGATCCGCCTCTTCCGTCCCCAGAAGCACGTCGAGCGCCTGAACCGGACGGCCGAGCGCATGTGCATTCCGACGCTCGATCCCGAGATGGTGCTGAAGTCCTGGACGACGCTGGTCGACGTCGATCGCGACTGGACGCCGTCGAGCGTGGGGACGTCGCTCTACGTGCGTCCGACCATCGTCGCCAGCGAGCCCTTCCTCGGCGTGCGGCCGGCCAAGCAGTATCTCTACTTCGTCATCATCTCCCCGGTCGGGCCCTATTACCCGGAAGGCATGAACCCGGTGAAGATCAAGGTCATCGACAAGTACGTGCGCGCCGTGGTGGGCGGCCTGGGCGAGGCCAAGACCTCGGCCAACTACGCGGCCAGCCTGTACGCGGCCGAAGAGGCCAAGCACGAGGGCTTCACCCAGGTGCTCTGGCTCGACGGCGTGCATCGCAAGTACATCGAAGAAGTCGGCACCATGAACATCATGCTGAAGATCGGTGACGAGATCATCACGCCGCCGCTCGCCGGCACCATCCTGGCCGGCGTCACCCGCGACTCCGTCCTGACCCTCATGCGCGAGTGGAAGCTCCGCGTGTCCGAGCGCCCGGTGACGATCGACGAGGTCCGCGAGGCGGCCAGCAAGGGAACGCTGAAGGAGGTCTGGGGCACCGGCACCGCCGCCGTCATCTCGCCGGTGGGCGAGCTCGCCTTCCAGCGCGACCGCATCGTCGTCAACGGCGGCCGGATCGGTGAGCTGACCCAGCGGCTGTACGACACCATCGTCGGCATCCAGTACGGCACCGCCCCCGACCCGCGCGGATGGACGGTGACGGTCTAGCGAATGATCGCGTCGGTGGCCGACTTCATTCGTTACTTCGAGTCCATTCGCCGCCGCACGTGGGCGGTGGTGGACCGGGTGACTCCGGACCTGATCGACTGGGCGCCGCGGGCGGGCGAGTTCACGTGCGGCGAGATCGTTCGCCACCTGGCCGGCGCCGAGCGCTTCTACGTGGCCAAGGTCATCGACGATCGCTGGACGTCGGATCTCGAGCCCGGACCGCCGCTGGACCACGCGGCCACGTGCGAGCTCCTGACTCGCGTCCACAAGGAAGAGATGGCACACCTGGCCACGCTGCCCGACGCCGAGCTGGCAGCGTCGCGGCGTGCTCTGGAAGGCGGGACCGTGCGAGGCTGGCGCTTTCTCATGGCGATGGTCGAGCACGAGGTGCACCATCGCAGTCAACTCGACGCCTGGCTGGCCGAGGCGGGCGTGGAACCGCCGCAGCTCTACGGCTATCGCATGGAAGACGTCATGAGCCGCGTCGCCCGCGAGGGCGCAGGGAGTCGCGCATGAGCGATTGTGTGTTCTGCAAGATCCGCGACGGACAGATTCCGGCCTTGAAGGTCTACGAGGACGCGCGGACGCTCTGCTTCATGGACATCAATCCGCTGAACTCTGGCCACTGCCTCGTCGTCACCAAGAACCACGCGGCGACGTTGTTCGAGTCCGACGACGAAGACTTGAAGGCGGCCATCGTTACCGCCAAGCGTGTTGCCAACGCCCTGCGCAGCGCCGTCAAGCCCGACGGGCTCAACATGCTCCAGGCTAACGGCGCGGCCGCCTTCCAATCGGTGCCGCACTTCCATCTGCACCTCATCCCGCGCTGGACGAACGACGGCAAGGGCTTCGACTGGAAGACGGTGGCCGGTGATCGCGGCCAGATCATGAAGGTCAGTGAGAAGCTTGGCCGCGTGCTCGCCGGCGGGACGGCCTAGCACCATGACCGAGCTGACCGAGCGCAAAGTCCGCGTCGTCGTCGCCAAGCCGGGCCTCGACGGTCACGATCGCGGCGCCAAGATCGTCGCCCGTGCCCTGCGCGACGCCGGCATCGAGGTCATCTACACCGGGCTTCACCAGACGCCCGAGCAGGTCGTGGCCACCGCGGTGCAGGAAGACGCCGACGCCATCGGGCTCAGCGTGCTTTCGGGCGCCCACAACTATCTCTTCAAGCGCGTGATCGAGCTGCTCAAGGAGAAGGGCGCCGACGACGTGGTCGTCTTCGGCGGCGGCATCATTCCGCCCGAGGACGTGGCCGGGCTGAAAGCGATCGGCGTCAAGGAGCTGTTCGGTCCCGGCACCTCGACCCAGGACATCATCCGCTTCGTCCACGACCACGTCCGGGCAGCCGTCTAGACGTGAAGGCCCGCAAGAACAGCGCGTGAGGCCATGGATTTCGAGCTGACGCCCGAGCAGGAAGAGATCCGAGAGGTCGCCCGGCAGTTCGCCGAGGACGAGCTGGGCGACAAGATCGCGCCCTTCGACGAGCGCCACCAGTTCCCGTTCGAGATCGTCAACAAGCTGGCGCCGCTCGGGCTGCTCGGCGTGCTGGTGCCCGAGGAATACGGCGGCGCGGGGCTCGACTACGTGTCCTACGCGCTCATCGTCGAGGAGCTGTGCCGCGGCGACGCGTCGGTCGGCATCACCATGTGGGCCCACAACTCGCTCTGCTCGAATCACATCGCGCTGCACGCCTCGCGCGAGCAAAAGGCGAAATACCTGCCGCGCCTGGCCAGCGGCGAGACGCTGGGAGCGTGGGGCCTCACCGAGCCCGGCTCCGGCTCGGACGCCGCCGCCCTTCGCACGCGGGCCGAGCCGCGCGATGGCGGCTTCGTGCTGAACGGGAGCAAGGCGTTCATCACCAACGCCAGCGTCGGCGGGATCGCCGTCGTCATGGCGCGCACCGACCCTGGCCAGAAGGCCAAGGGCATCTCGGCCTTCATCGTCGAGCGGGGCACCAAGGGCTTCAGCGCGGGCCGGCCCTATCGCAAGCTGGGCCTGCACGCGTCGGATACGGCCGAGCTGATCTTCGAGGACGCCCGGGTCCCGGCCGGCAACCTCATCGGTGAGCGCGGTGAAGGGTTCGTGCAGGCGATGAAGGTGCTCGAGGGCGGGCGCATCGCGATGGCCGCGATGGGCGTCGGCATCGCCCAGGCCGCGCTCGATCAGGCCGTCAAGTACATGAAGCAGCGGTCGGCCTTCGGCAAGACGCTGGCCGAGTTCAACGGCCTGCAGGGGATGATCGCGGAGATGGCGACGGACGTCGAGGTGGCGCGCCTGCTCACGCTGCGGGCCGCGCACCTCAAGGACACTGGCGAGCCCTCCGCCCACGCGGCGGCCATGGCCAAGCTCTTCGCCTCGGAAGCCGCGATGAAGGCGGCAACTCGGGCGGTGCAGATCCACGGCGGCGCCGGCTACATCACCGAGTTTCCCGTCGAGCGCATCTTCCGCGACGCCAAGCTGACCGAGATCGGCGAAGGCACGTCCGAGATCCAGCGCCTCCTCATCGCCCGCGGCATCCTCGAATCCGTGTGAGACGTCCCGTGGCATCAAGGGGCGACCGGGGGCCATATCGGGGCCCCCAGCAAGACCAGTGAGCGCTGTCGAGCTGATCCGGATCGAAGGGGTCAGCAAGCGCTACGAGACGACGTCGGGCGCCGTCGACGCCGTCCGCGACGTCTCCCTGGCGGTTCGGCGCGGCGAGTTCTGCACGATCATCGGGCCGTCGGGCTGTGGCAAGTCCACGCTGCTGGCCATGGTCGGCGGGCTCGTGCAGGCCGATGCCGGCCGCGTGCTGATCGAGACTCAGCCGGTGACCGGGCCCGATCCCAAGCGCGTGGCCACCGTCTTCCAGGACCCCGGCCTCTTTCCCTGGCGCACCGCCGTCGAGAACGTGGAGTTCGGCCTCGAGATCCAGGGCGTGGACGGCAAGCGCCGGCGCGCCGTCGCCACCGAGCTGCTCGGCCCGCTCGGCCTTCGCCGCTTCGCCGAGAAATATCCGCGCGAGCTGTCGGGTGGCATGCGCCAGAGGGTCGCCATCGGCCGCGCGCTGGCCGTGGACGCGCAAATCCTCCTGATGGACGAGCCCTTCGGAGCCCTCGACGAGCAGACGCGCGTGCTCATGGGCGAGTGGCTGCTCGACATCTGGCGCCGGACCGAGCGCACGGTCATCTTCGTGACCCACAGCCTGCACGAGGCGCTCGCGCTGTCGTCGCGCGTGGTGGTCATGACCGCGCGGCCCGGCCGGATCAAGAGCGTGATCGAGCTGCCCTACGGTTATCCCCGTCTCATGGAGTCGGCGGAGATCGTCACGTTGAGGGCCAAGCTCTGGAGCGAGATCCGCGACGAGTCGTTGCGTGCCATGGGGGAGGCGTGACGATCCTGGCGATCCGCGCGCTGATCCTCCTGGCGATCCTCGCTCTCTGGGAGATCGCCGCGCGTGTCGGCAATCCGCTCATCTACGTGCCGCCGTCGGCGGCGTTGCCCGCGCTCGCCGAGCTGCTCCGCCTGCGCTCGTATCCCGATCTGCCGGAGCATCTTCTGCTCACGGCGCAGGAGATCGTCGTCGCTTACGGCCTGGCCGTGGGCGGCGGGCTCGCCGTCGGCTTCGGCCTCGGCCTCTACCGCGTGCTCGGCCGCGCCTACGGCCCCATCCTGGCTGCGCTCTACGCGGTGCCGTCGGTCGTCTGGTACCCATCGCTCATGCTCTTCTTCGGCCTCGACGCCGCGTCCAAGATCGCCTTCGGCTTCCTGCTCGGCTTCTTTCCGGTGACGCTCGCCGTGCTCGCCGGCATCCGCCAGGTGAACGTCCATCTCGTCACCGTGGCCCGGAGCTTCGGCGCCTCGTCGGTCACGGTCTTCACGAAGGTGATGGTGCCGGGCATGCTCTTCACGTTGATGGGGGGCTTGCGCACCGGACTGGCCCTGGCCGTCATCGGCGTGATCGTCGGCGAGATCCTCGGCTCGAAGTCGGGCATGGGATCGCTCATCAACCACGCCTACGGGCTCTTCCGGACGGCCGACTACGTGGCGCTGGTCATCGTCACGCTCGTGCTGATCATCGCCAGCGACGCGGCGGCGAGCCTGGTCGAGCGCCGCGCCCGCCGGTGGACGGCGTGAGCGCGACCGTGCGGGTTCGCGCGCTGCAAGCCGTGAGCGTGCTCACGCTCCTCGTCGTGTGGGAAGCGGTCGTGCGCCTGCGGCTGGTGGATCCACTCTTCGTGCCGGCGCCGAGCGCGGTCATCCGGGGCTTCGGCGCGATTGCCCCGACGGCGATGAGCGCGCTCGGCGACACGCTGCTCAAGACCGCCATCGCCTACGTGCTGGCCGCGGTGCTCGGCGTCACCGGCGGCATCGTGATTGGCTCGGTGCGTTCGCTCCACGACACGCTGCATCCGTTCGTCGGCGCGGTGTACGGGTTACCCAAGATCCTCGTCCTGCCGTGGATCGTGTTGATGCTCGGCTTCGGCACCGCGCCCGCCATCGCCTACGGCACGATCCACGGGCTCTTTCCCATCCTGGTGCTGGTGATGGGCGCCGTCCGCGACGTCGACCGCACGCTGTTGACGGTGGCTCGCTCGTATGGCGCGCGCCCGTGGCAGGTCTACGTGAAGGTGATCCTGCCCGCCATCGTCCCGTCGGTGCTGGCGAGCCTGCGCCTCGGCATCGTCTTCTGCCTGCTCGGCGTGCTGATCGTGGAGATGTTCGCCGGCGTGCGCGGCATGGGCAGCGTGATGGGCGGCCTCGCCAACGGCTTCCGCGCGCCGGAGCTGTTCGCCGCCACCGGGCTCGTCTCGGTGGCCTCGATCGCCATCGTCCTCGGCCTCGACCACCTCAACGAGAAGCTCTCGCACTGGCGGGGCTGAGTCGCGTCGTGATCCGCGCGGTCATCTTCGACATGGACGGCGTGCTCTCGGACACCGAGCGCCTCCACGTCCAGAGCGAAGAGCGCCAGCTCAGCCGGCTCGGCATCGATCCGGGTGTGCTGGCCGGCGGCGCCTACATGGGCGTTTCCGACCGCGAGTTCTTCGCGGCGGTCTTCCGGGAGCACGGCGTGGTCGCGGACGTCGAGGCGGCCATCGCCGAGAAGTGGAAGCTGATGAGCGAATGTCCCGACGACGCGATCGCGGCGGTGCCGGGCGCGCTCGCCCTCGTCGAGCGGCTGCACCGGCGCGGTGTGCCGCTCGCCGTCGCGTCCTCGTCGCCGCGGCCGTTCATCGAGCGGGTGTTGCGTTGCCTCGACGTGCTCGACCGGTTCTCCGTGGTGATGAGCGGCGACGAAGTCGCTCGCGGCAAGCCCGAACCCGACGTCTTCCTGGCCGTCGCGCGCGCGCTCGGCATGGCGCCCGGTGAGTGCGTGGTGATCGAGGACAGCCGGAACGGCATGATCGCCGCGCGGCGCGCCGGCATGCGCTGCGTGGCGTTGGTCCCGCCGGGCCGCGCGGGCGCCGTGCGCCGCGAGGCCGACGTCGTGGTCAGCGATCTCGCCCGCGTGACCGACGAGGTGCTGCTGGCAGGCTAGGAGCGAAGATGACGTCATGTCGACTATGCTCTCGACGTGCCGTCCCGCCTGAGCGAATCAGACTCCGCCGCGCTGGCGTCCCACGCCCTCTCTTACGTACGCCCCGGACAGGTCATCGGCCTCGGCAGCGGTCAGGCGGCGTGGGCATTCGTCCACGAACTTGGCCGGGCCGTGCAGGCCGGGCTCCGGGTGACGGCCGTGCCCACGTCGGAGGCCACCGCCACGCTGGCCCGCCGACTCGGCATCCCGCTCGTGTCGCTGGACGACGCGCCGTCGATCGACGTCACGCTCGACGGCGCCGATGAAGTGGACGCCCGCCTGGACTTGATCAAGGGCTACGGCGGCGCCCTCGTCCGGGAGAAGATCGTGGCGGCCGCGTCACGCCGGCTCGTCATCCTGGTGGGCCGCGAGAAAATCGTCCCGATGCTCGGGACACGGGGCAGGCTGCCGATCGAGGTCGTGCCGTTTGGGGCAGGATTCTGTCGGCGACGTCTCGCGGCGGAGGGCTACCCGCCCGTGGTGCGCACGGACGGTGGGACTCCCGCCGTGAGTGACAATGGGAACCTGATCCTCGACTGCACGGTGCACCGCATCGCCGACGCCGCCGGAGTCGACGAGAAGCTGAGGGCGATCCCGGGC
Organism: Candidatus Rokuibacteriota bacterium; assembly: GCA_003220615.1. Lineage (GTDB taxonomy): Bacteria > Methylomirabilota > Methylomirabilia > Rokubacteriales > CSP1-6 > 40CM-68-15. Next base: position 12,691 of record QHTB01000196.1, on the reverse strand, counting down.
GTGGTCGGCACGGGGCTCTTCGTGGGCATGGCGCACACCGTGCTCGTCTGGGACGAGGGGCGCGTCACGACGATGTCGCGGCCCGAGGGGTAGACATGACAGAGCAAAATCTCGACAACCGGGCGATCAACACGATCCGTTTCCTCTCGGTCGACGCCGTGCAGCACGCCAACTCGGGTCACCCGGGGCTGCCGATGGGCGCGGCCGCGATGGCCTACGTCCTGTGGACGCGGTTCCTGCGACACAGTCCGTCGAACCCCGGCTGGCCCGACCGCGACCGCTTCGTGCTGTCGGCCGGACACGGGTCCATGCTGCTCTACTCGCTCCTCCACCTGAGCGGATACGACGTGTCGCTCGAGCAGATCAAGCGGTTTCGTCAGTGGGGCAGCGCGACCCCCGGCCATCCCGAGTATCACCTGACACCCGGTGTCGAGGCGACGACGGGGCCGCTCGGCCAGGGCATCGCCAACGCGGTCGGGATGGCGATGGCCGAGGCGCACCTCGCCGCGCGCTTCAACCGTCCCGGACACGAGCTCGTCGATCACCGGACGTACGTCATCGCGAGCGACGGCGACATGATGGAGGGCGTCCAATCCGAGGCGTGCTCGCTCGCCGGCCATCTGAGACTCGGCAAGTTGATCGTGCTCTATGACAACAACCACGTGTCGCTCTCCGGGACGACCTCGCTGTCGTTCAGCGAGAACGTCGGGGCACGGTTCGCGAGCTACGGTTGGCACGTTCAATCGGTGGACGATGGCAACGACCTGAGCGCGGTCGACAAGGCGCTGCGGGTAGCGCAGGAGACGGTCGAGCGGCCGTCGCTGCTCGTCGTCCGGACGATCATCGGCTTCGGCGCCCCCCACAAGCAGGGCACGTTCCAGGCCCACGGCAGCCCGCTCGGCCCCGACGAGGTGCGAGCGGCCAAGCAGAACCTGGGCTGGCCGCTCGAGCCAGCGTTCATGATTCCTGACGACGTTCGTGCCCACTTCCGCTCGGCGGTCGAGCGCGGCACGGCGCTCGAGCAGGACTGGCGCCGCCGACTCTCGGCGTACAGCGCGGCATTCCCGGAGCTCGGCGCCGAGCTCACGCGGCGCCTGGCCGGCGAGCTGCCTTCGCGCTGGGATGAGGACCTGCCCGTCTTCTCCGCCGACGCCAAGGGATTGGCGACGCGCAAGGCATCGGAAACGACGCTGCAGGCCCTGGCGCGCAAGGTGCCCGAGCTCATCGGGGGCTCGGCGGATCTCGAGGAGTCGACGTACACCGTGCTCAAAGGTGAGGGCGATTTCGAGTCGCCGTCTCTTGGCAAGACGGGAGCCCAAGGCGCCGCCGGAGGACCCTGGGACTACACCGGTCGCAACATTCACTTCGGCATCCGCGAGCACGCCATGGGTGCGGCCGTGAACGGCCTCATCTACCACGGCGGCGTCATCCCGTTCGGGTCGACGTTTCTCACCTTCTCGGATTACATGCGACCACCCGTGCGGCTCTCGGCGCTCTCGCGGCTCGGCTCGATCTGGGTGTACACGCACGACAGTGTCGGCGTCGGCGAGGATGGCCCCACGCACCAGCCGGTCGAGCACTTCCTCGCGCTTCGCGCCATCCCCGACCTGCTCCTCATCCGCCCCGCCGATGCCAACGAGACCGTGTGGGCGTGGCGGGTCGCGATCGCGAACCGACACCGCCCCACGGCGCTGGCGCTCACGCGCCAGGCCGTACCCACGCTCGATCGCTCGGTCTACGCGCCTGCCGAGGGGCTCACGCGTGGCGCGTACGTCCTGAACGCGCTCGCCGAGGCGTCGCGTCAGCCGGACATCATCCTGATGGCGACGGGCTCCGAAGTGCAGCTCATCGTCGCCGCCGAAGGAAGGCTCGCCGCGAAGGGCGTCAAGGTGCGGCTCGTCTCAATGCCGTGCTGGGAGCTGTTCGAGGAGCAGGCGGCGGAGTATCGCGAGAGCGTGTTGCCGTCCTCAATCACCACCCGACTGGCGGTGGAGGCTGGCCGGTCACTGGGATGGGAGCGATGGGTCGGGCCACGCGGCGCGATCATCGCGCTCGACCGCTACGGCGCTTCGGCGCCGGGCGACGTGGTGATGAAGGAGCTCGGCTTTACCGCCGATCGCGTCGTGCGTGAGGCCGAGGCTCTCCTCGGGTCACCAGCCAGATGATGTCCTGGGCGAGCGTCGAGGGGCTACCGTTGCCGCTCGGAGCGACGTGGGCGGCCGACGACCTCGCCTACAACTTCGCGATCTATGCCCGGCATGCGCAGCAGGTGACGCTGTTGCTGTACGGTGATGACCTCCGCACGCCCGTGCTCACGCACCGATTCGACCCCGGGCGAAACAAGTCCGGCCACGTGTGGCACTGCCGCATCCCGGCCACGGCCGTTGCGGGCGCGCGATACTACGCGTACTCGATCGACGGGCCGCGATCGGCCCCCCACCAGTTCGATCCCGACAAGATCCTCTTCGACCCCTACGCCAGAGCGATCTTCTTTCCGCCCGAGTTCGACCGGGAGGCCGCGCGACGGCCCGGGTCGAACGCCGGTCGGGCGCCCGTCGGCCTGCTCGTCGCCGGCCCCACGGAGTGCACCTTCGATTGGGGTGACGACCGGCACCCTCGCCACGAGGCGAACACGGTCGTGTACGAGCTCCACGTGGGAGCCTTCACCGCCCACCCGAGCTCGGGGGTGAAGGAAGAGCGGCGTGGAACGTACGCCGGGCTCATCGAGAAGATCCCGTACCTCGTCGAGCTCGGCGTGACGGTCGTGGAGCTCATGCCGGTGTTCCAGTTCGATTCGTCCGACGGCAACTACTGGGGCTACATGCCACTCGGGTTCTTCGCGCCCCATGATCGCTGGGCCCGTGCGCGCGAGACCTGTGAGCAGCACACCGAGTTCCGGTCGCTGGTTCAGGCCCTCCACGCGGCGGGCATCGAAGTCGTCCTCGATGTCGTCTATAACCACACCGGCGAAGGCGACCATCGTGGCCCGGTCTACAGCTTCAAAGGCATCGACAACGACAGCTATTACATGATGTCGGGCCGGCCCGACGCCCCCTACGCGGACTTCACGGGAACCGGCAACACCCTCAACTCCGCGAACCCCTCTGTGCGGCGGATGATCCTCGACAGCCTGCGCTACTGGGCGCGCGAGATGCGGATCGACGGATTTCGCTTCGATCTCGCGTCGGTCTTCGCCCGGAACCCCGACGGCTCCCTCAGCTACGAGGAACCTCCGATCTTCAGCGAGATCGCGTCCGACCCCGAGCTGGCCGGGCTGCGTCTGATCGCCGAGCCGTGGGACGCTGCCGGCGCGTACCAGCTCGGCCGGGATTTCCCCGGCATCACCTGGGCGCAATGGAACGCCCGGTTCCGCGACGACGTGCGGCGGTTCGTGCGCGGCGACCCGGGAATGATTGGCGTGATGATGCAGCGACTGTACGGAAGCAGCGACCTCTTCCCGGATGATCTGGCGAACGCCTACCACGCGTATCAGAGCGTCAACTACGTGACCTCGCACGACGGATTCACGCTCTGGGACCTGCTCTCCTACGACACGAAACGCAACATGGCGAACGGCCACGGCAACACGGACGGGCCGGCGGACATCAGCTGGAATTCCGGATTCAATGGTGACGACGGGGCGCCCGCCGAGGTGATCGCGTTGCGCAAGCGCCAGGCCAAGAACCTCCTGTGCCTGCTCTTTCTCGCCAACGGCACGCCGATGCTGCGCGCGGGCGATGAGTTCCTCCAGACCCAGAACGGGAACAACAATCCGTACAACCAGGACAACGCGACCTCCTGGCTCGACTGGAATCGGCTCGAATCTCACGCCGACGTGTTCCGCTTCACGAGGCTGATGATCGCCTTCCGCAAAGCCCATCCCTCACTGTCCCGCAGCCGCGTCTGGCGCGAGGACGTGCGCTGGTATGGCGTCGGACCGGCCGTGGATCTCTCCGTCGACTCGCGGAGCCTCGCGTTCTGTCTTTCCGGAGCGTCCCAGGGTGACGATGACCTCTACGTGATGGTCAACGCCTACGGGGCGGCGCTCGAGTTCACGATCCAGACCGGCGCCGCCTCGGAGTGGCGGCGCATCGTCGATACCGGATGCGTCAGCCCCGACGACTTCCGCGAGCCGCCCGGTGTCGTGGCGCTGACATCGGCGCGTTACGTCGTGGGGCCGCGGTCGGTGGTCGTGCTGTTACGGCCGCGGCGCGGCTGAGCCCGACCACGGTGAAGACCGAATTCACCGAGGCGCACATCCTCGCCATCACCCAGGCCATCTGTCTCTATCGCCAGGTGCACGAGATCGCCAGCAAGTCATCGCTCAGGCCACGACGCGCCTGGCGACCCGACGCGCTCACTCTCCACGCAGCGTCGGATCGAGCAGGTCGCGCAACCAGTCCCCCGTGCGGCTGACGACCAGCGACGTCGCCATCAGCACGAGCCCCGGCCACGTCGAGATCCACCACGCGCTGTCGAGGTACTCGCGGCCCTCGTAGATCATCCCGCCCCACGACGGGGTGGGCGGCTGGATGCCGAGGCCGAGAAAGGACAGCGTCGCCTCGAGGACGATGGCGCGCGCCAGCTCCAGGGTTGCGATGACGATCAGGCTCGAGAGGACGTTCGGCACGATGTGGCGCAGCACCACGCGCACGGCCGAGCCGCCGAGGGCCTGGACGGCGTCGACGAACTCGCGCGTGCGCAACCCGAGGACCTGAGCGCGAAGAACGCGCGCGTAGGAGACCCAGCCGGACAGCCCGATGACGAGGATCAGCGTGGGAAAGCTCGGGCCGAGCACCGCGATGATCCCGATGGCGAGCAAGATGAACGGGAAGGCGAGCTGAGCGTCGGCGAGCGTCATGACCACCGTGTCGAGCCAGCCACGCCGGAAGCCGGCGACGACGCCCAGCGCCGAGCCTACCAGGCCCCCCACCACGACGGCGGCGAAGCCGACGATGAGTGACACGCGGGCGCCGTAGACCAGCCGCGAGAGCACGTCGCGACCGAGGTGATCGGTGCCGAGGGCGTGCGCCCGGCCGTCGGCGGCCTCCAGGGTCGGCGCGACGAGCCGCACACGCAGCGACGTGCGCTCGGGGTCCTGCGGCGCCAGCCACGGCGCCGCCACCGCCACCAGGGCCAGCACGAGGACGAACACCCCGCCACCGGCCGCGAGCCGCGCGGTGCGCTGGCGCTCGCGCGGCCGCGCCACCGTCGCCGCGACGACCAGGTCAGCGGGCGCGGATGCGGGGATCGAGGACGCCATAGAGCATGTCGACGGCGAAGTTGATGACGACGAAGAGCGCGGCCGAGATGAAGACGACGCACTGCACGACCGGGTAGTCGCGGTTGTAGATCGACTGGATGGCGAGCCGGCCCATCCCCGGCCACGCGAACACGGTCTCGGTCACGACGGCGCCGCCGAGCAGGGCTCCGAACTGGAGCCCGGTGATGGTCACGATCGGCACGGCCGCGTTCTTCAGCGTGTGCTTGGCGACGACCAGCGTCTCGGACAGGCCCTTGGCACGCGCGGTGCGGACGTAGTCCGTGCGCAGGATCTCGAGCACGGCCGAGCGCGTGAGCCGGGCGACGTACGCCATCGCGAACACGCTGAGCGTGAGGGCGGGGAGAACCAGGTAGTGCCAATCGCCGCGGCCGCCCGTGGGAAGGAGCCCGGCCTTCAGCGACACGAGCAGGATGAAGAGGATGCCGAGGAAGAACGTGGGCGCCGACTGCCCGACGAGGGCCACGGCCATCGCCGCGTGATCGAGCGGCGAGTTGCGGTGGGCCGCCGACACCACGCCGATCGGCACGGCCACCAGTACGGCCACCACGAACGCGGTCAGGCCGAGCTCGATCGTGGCGGGCAGGTAGTCGAGCACGACGGTCATGGCGGGAGTCTTGAAGTGGATGGAGCGACCGAAGTCGCCGCGAGCCACGTTGCCGAGGAACGTGACGTACTGAACGGGCAGGGGGCGGTCGAGCCCGAGCTCGGCACGAACGCGAAAGATCTCGCTGCGCGGGGCGTCGGGCGGGAGCAGCAGCGGCACGGGATCGCCACTGAGCCGCATCACCACGAAGACGACCGTGGAGACCAGCCACAGCGCGACCCCCGCGCGCAGGACGCGGCGCCCTGCGTACAGCGCGACGTCCCGCACGTCTCAGGCGCGGCGGAACCTGAAGTTGAAGCGCCGGATCTCGAACTGCTGGTTCGGGTTCGGCGTCCACTCCACGTACCTCTGGATCCCGTAGTCCTCGTACGGCTGGATCACCGGCACCCACGGAAAGTGCTCGAGGAAGATCTGGGTCATCTCCTTGTAGGCCTGGGCCCGGAACTTCTCGTCCACGGAGAAGCGCGCGGCGTCGCCGAGCTGGTCGAAGCGGGCGTGCCGCCAGTAGTCTTGCGGTCCGCCGGGGCCGAGCAGCCGCCAGAACATCCCGTCGGGATCGGACAGCGTCGAGGTCGGATCCGACCACCAGAGGCCCTTGAAGCTCTTGTCGCGGAGCTTCTGGGCGCGCACCGAGTACTCGAGCTGTTCCACTTTGGCGTTGACGCCGACGTCGCGCCACATGGCCTGGATGGCCTCGGACATCGCCTTGTCGTTGGCCGTGTAACCGACGGTCGTCTCGATGACGATCTCCTCACCCTTGTAGCCGGCCTTCTTGAGCCGCTCGCGAGCTTCCCTGGGGTCGTACTTCAGCGGCGGCAGCGAGGCGTCGAAGTGGTTGTCGCCCTTGGCGATCATCGAGTTGGGGACGATCCCGCGGCCGCGCCACAGCTCCTTGACGATGATCTCGCGGTCGATGCCGAGCGAGAGCGCCTGCTTGACGAGCGGATTGTCGAGCGGCTTCACGTTGCTGTTCACGGCCAGCACGTAGAGCCCGGCGTAGAGGGCGCCGATCATGCGCGTGGTCGGGTTGGCGTTCACGCGATCGCCGTGGTCGGGCGCGAGCTGGGTGATCGCGTCCACCTCCCCCTTCAGCAGGGACGCGACCCGCGGCGCCGTCTCTGGAATCGCGCGCATGACCAGCCGGTCGACGTCGATCCGGCCCCCCCAGTAGTCGGGGTTCGCCTCCAGCACGGCCTTGTCGTCCTTGGTCCACGACACGAAGCGGATCGGGCCGGTGCCGACCGGCTTCTGGTTGAACGTGTCGGGCCCGACCGACTTCAGATACTTCTCGGGCACGATCTGGCCGCCGTAGAACGCGAGCCGAGCCGGGAGCAGCGGGTCTGGCTTCTTCGTGTGGAACACGACGGTGCCCGGGTCCGGCGCCTCGATGCGCTCGATGGTCGAGAAGACCGTGCTCACCCGCGTCTTGGCGGCGGGATCGTACGTGCGCTCGATGCTGGCCTTCACGTCGGACGACGAGAACGGATCGCCGTTGTGGAACTTCACGCCCGGGCGGAGCTTGAACGTCCACGTCGTCGGCGCGGTGAGCTTCCACTCCGTCGCGAGCCCCGGGTAGAGCTTGCCGTCGGGATGCCGACTCGTGAGGTTGTCGTAGAGGTTGAACGAGACGCGGATGTCGTTGGACGACGTGCTCATGTGCGGATCGAAGAACGCGATGTCGCCGCCCTGGGCGACGATGAGCTCACGCTTTTGCGTGGTCTGCGCTCGCGCGGGCCCGGGCAGCACGGCGACGGCGCCAGCAGCGGCGGCGGCGCCGGTGATAAGCTCCCGTCGGGTCATGCCAGTCATGAACGCCTCCTTGGGTGCGCCTATATGGGGGTCGCCGTGGTGTGCATCTACGGTAGCCGGCGCGAGTTGTAGCAAGGGGTGTAGCGCTACAACCCCGGCGGTAAGCGATGAGCCCCACGCCGTTTGGCGACTGGCAGAGACGCCAGCAGTTTCCTGACGCGGCCAACATCCCCGTCAAGAGTGCGTCACCGCGTGCTGCCGCTGCCCTCCATCATCTTCCCGTACTTCATCATCACGTCGCCCATCGCCTTCATCATCTCGCCACGCATCTGGAGCGTCTTGGGGGTCCGCCTGTCCGCCCATCTCGCACGGGCGCTCAGGCGCACACGCGCGGGTCACGGGCTGACGCCTCGCAGGCCCCACACATGTACACAGGCGCGCGAGCGCTGTACGAGTCGCTAGGCTTCACGTACCCGTTCGCACCGGAGAATCACTCAGTGATGGTGAAGAAGCAGGCGATGTACTGAGATGGCCGTGTTGAGGACTACTCGGGTGGAGGAGCCGGCAGCGTCAGGCAGTTCGGACAGAGCCGGCGCCCCGGTTCCTGGTTCACCCAGGTAATGTCGTCCTCAAGATCAGCGCGCAGGGCAGCGCATTCTCGGCACTTCAGGGGCTGCATGGAACACGCGCCAGACCATGCGCGCCGGGGATCGAACACGACGACGTGCCGTCACGCGGAGAAGATGACCGTGTGAGTTCACCAACACCGTCATGGCGATCACCTTGGATCGCTTGCTCCTCGCTCGAACTCCCACGCGGCGAAGCATCGGATGTGGACGTGGAATTTGTCCAGACCGGGGTTGTCGCCGTCACGGGCGAACTGAATCTCGAACTCCATCTCGTCTCGTTGCACAGGCACGCCGCACACCGCACATGGAGCGCCGACGCCTGGCCCACCCCAAGTCCGATCAGGCCGACGACTCGGGAGTTTTCCGTCTTGGACTACCTTGCGAGCGATCTGGCGAAGAACATCCTCTTTCATCTGGCTTCACCTTGGGCGCACGACTTCCGACGCGTAAACGGCAAGGGGTCAAGCCAGATGCCAGGGGGTCCGACGCCTGATGCGCCCGTCGGAGGCCCGGTGGAAGGCGACGGCAGTCTATCACCGAACATGCCTTGACGATGACCGCGTAAACCGACGCGCGAGGAACTACGTCACGTTCGGTGCGCGGCCGAACGTAGGCGTTCTCCGACTCCTCTCCAAGCAACTCCGCATCGACCGCTTCACGGATGCTGATGGCGTGGGAGATCACCACCCACCCGCGGGCGCGGCGCGGCGGGAAGAACTTCGAGGCGTGCGTGGAGCGCGGGCGCGGTCAGCCAGCGACGGCGAGGGTCATGGTCTGGGCGGCTGACGAGTACGTGACGATCCGTCGTTGACCCACCGGGCGCGCGTTCTACTCGGGTGGAGGAGCCGGCAGCGTCAGGCAGTTCGGACAGAGCCGGCGCTCCGGTTCCTCGTCCGTCTGGTGCAGGACTCTGGGTGGGGAATTTCCCATCAAGCGAAATAAATTGCCTTGAAGGCTCGCCCCATCGGGATACGATGGTCGCATCCTGTTCGCTCATGGCCTCCATGGATGATGTGCCCAACCTCCGTGACCTCCACGTCCTCGTTCTCGACGATCACCAGGACACGCTCGACGTGTTCAGCACGGCGCTGCGAGCGTGTAACGCGAACGTATTTACGGCGCGGACGGCTCGCGATGCCGTCACCATCTTCAAGACGGTGCGGCTTGACGCCATCGTCTCCGACTTGGCGATGCCGGGTGAAGATGGCCTCTGGGTGGTCGATCAACTACGCCGATTGTCGGTGACGAAGGGCGGTAGCGTCCCGGCGCTCGCCGTCACCGCGCACTGGGACAAGGACACAAGCAAGGACGAAGCCGGTCGATCCGTTGGAGTTATGCACGACCGTCGCATCCCTGGGGGGGGGGCGCTGATGCCGACTGTGCGATGAAGGAGGAAATTCTCGGGGTACTCAAGGCCAATCCCGCGATGTTCTACTGCCGCATCTGCATCTCGCGCCTCCTCCAAGTGGCCCACGCGGAAGTCCAGAATGTTCTGTCGAGCTTTGCCGTCACGCATCCGACCATCCAGTTCACGCAGGGGCATTGTGTCAAGTGCGGCGGTCTTCGCACGGTGTTCCGGTACATGCCGTCCACGGGAGTGTAGTCGCTCGACTACGCCCGGCCCTCACTACCACCGTCCCCGACGCGAGGCTACCAGCGGCGACGGAGGTGGTTCACGATGCGCGCCACGAGAACGCCGACCACGCTGATGAGCACGGCAACGACGGCGATGGTCACAGCCTCGATCATCTCGGGAGCACCACACCCGCATATCCGATCTTGTTCACCGCGTCCCGTAACGTCGGCACGTTGTGGCCCAACCCGTAGCCCGCCGCGAGCCCAAGGCCAGCGTGGCCGAGAAGCTGACGGCGAACATCATCAGGAACGCCCGCGTGTCGAAGTGCATCCTGACCCGAGTGACGCCACGAGTGGGCCGTGGTTCGATCACGGTCACTCAAGCATCAAGGGTGGAGAGCCAACGGCTGATCCACTGGCTCGCATTGTTGGGCGCTAGGTGGCGCGGCATGATGACCCTGCGGTACGTCCAGATGCCTTTTCGCTTGAACAATCCTGGGATGGTCACGGTGCTCATCTAGTGGTAGCCTCCCCGCCGTGGATTTGGAGCAGTTCCTGGAGCATCACCAGGGCGAGGAGGGCAGAATCGCCAGTGTTTACGCGGGTCGGATGCTCTCCGTGAACATCCAATCCCCGCCATGACTTCGGCGGACATCGTCATTGTCGGCGGCGGCGTGGTGGGCACCAGCACGGCGTTCCACCTGGCCGCGCTCGGCGTCCGCAACGTCGTGCTGGTCGAGCGGCGGCACCTGGCCGCGGGCGCCAGCGGCAAATCGGGCGCGCTCGTCCGGATGCATTACACCAACGAGACCGAGTCGCGCCTGGCGTTCGAGAGCCTGAAGATCTTCCGTGATTTCGCGGCCGTCGTCGGCGGCGATTGCGGCTTCGAGCCGGTCGGCTTCTTCCAGATCGTGGGCCGCGGCTGGGAAGCCTCGCTGGCCCACAACGTCGCGGTCCAGAGGGCGATGGGCATCCGGACCGAAGCGATCAGCACCGAGGAGCTGGCTCGGCGCCTGCCCGGCTGCCGCGTGGACGACGTCGGCGCCGCCGCGTGGGAGGCCGACTCGGGATTCGCGGACCCCAACGCGACGACCTTCGCCTTCGCCGACGCTGCGCGCCGGCGCGGCGTCACGCTGCGCACGGGCTGCACGGCCACGAAGGTCGTCGTCGAGGGAGGGCGGGTGACGGGGATCGACACGACGGCGGGACAGATCGCCGCGCCCGTCGTGATCCTCGCCCCGGGCGCGTGGGCAGGCCGTCTGCTGGCGCCGCTCGGACTCGACTATCCGCTCTCGCCCTATCGCATCCAGGTGACGATCTTCCGCTGGCCCGCCGGCTTCACGCTGCGGCATCCTGCCATCATCGACGCCATCCACCACTCGTGGCTTCGCCCGGAAGGCCGGGCCAGCACGCTGATCGGCGTCGAGCTCGGCGCGGGCCACGGCGATCCTGACCAGCTCGACGAGGGCGTGGACGGCGACTACGTCGCCCGCTGCCGGCAGGCGCTGGCGGCGCGGCTGCCGGTGTTCGGCGAGGCGACGATGCGAGGCGGCTGGGCGGGCATGATCATGATGAGCGGCGACGGGCGGCCGATCATCGACCAGATCCCGTCCGTCGATGGCCTCTACGCGATGCTGGGCGACTCCGGGACATCGTTCAAGACGGCGCCTGCCGTCGGGCGCTGCCTGGCCGAGTGGATCGTGCACGGCAAGCCCCGGACAGCCGATCTCAGCCCCTTTCGCTCCACGCGGTTCGCCGAGGGCCACCCGTGGGCAGATGAGCACCACTACGGCCGGCCGCAAGGGCTGACCGTCTCCCGCTAAGCTCGAGGCCCCGGCTCGCGAAACCCGGGGAAGGGAGGAGGATGTCATGGAAACCCTGGCTCGGAACTGGTGGGCGCTCGTCCTTCGTGGCATCGCCGGAGTGATCTTCGGCGTCCTGACGTTCATAAATCCCGGAATGACCCTCGCCGTGCTGATCGTGCTCTTCGGCGCCTATGCCATCGTCGACGGCGTCTTCAACCTGGTCGCGGCCGTCTCCGGCCGGACGGGGCAGCCGTGGTGGCACCTGGTCCTCGAAGGCATCGTCAGCATCGCCGCCGGTGTGATCGCGTTCGCCTGGCCGGGATTGACGTTGCTCGCGCTCGTATGGCTTGTCGCAGGCTGGGCCATCATTACCGGCGTCCTGGAGATCGTCGCCGCCATCAGGCTACGCAAGCACATCGACAACGAGTGGTGGCTCGTGCTGAGCGGAGTGGCGTCGGTGGTCTTCGGCGGCTTGCTGATCGTGGCGCCGATTGCCGGAGCGTTGGCCGTGACCCTGTGGATCGGCGCCTACGCGGTCGTCTTCGGCGCGCTGATGATCGCCCTCGGCCTTCGCTTGCGGCGTCACCGCCAGCCGGGGGCGCAACGGATCCCTCGCGCGGCGTGAGAGGCGTCGGTGGGTGATTCGTTGATGGCAACGGCAGGACGAAGCCCTCCTGCATCGCGCTGCTCGCGGCTGGCGGTGTCGTGCGAACTGCCCACCAGGCCTGCCCGTGCTCGGCCAGTCCTCCGTATCAGACCAAAGTCTCATTTACCGTCCGGAACGCGCGTCACCAGAATGTCAGCCGTTCACCAGGGCAACAGCTGCTGGATTTGAAGAAAGCGTACGACGCAGGTGCGATGTCCAAGGAGGAGTATGAAGGCCGCTGAGACCAGTAGGACCAAGGTCCGATACCGGACGAGGTCGGGTGTGTTTACCGTGCGAGCGCCAGACAGTTGGAGCAGGGGGGAGACGCCGATGAAGTCATGGACGGCAGAGATCGTGGTGAGCGCGGTGGTCGCGCTGGTGCTGGGCGGCTGCGCGACC
>QHTB01000194.1 GCA_003220615.1 Candidatus Rokuibacteriota bacterium | reverse complement strand
CGCCCCGGTCGCGGCCACTGCTGCCGCCGACGACAAGACCATCCTGCTCATCTACGCCGAAGCCCGGCTGATCCCGGCTATCGTCACGGCCGACCAGGCCATCCGCTCGACGATCCAATCGCGCTGGCCGTCGCCTGTCCGCTTCTATACGGAGTATCTGGACCTCTCGTGGTTCCCGACAGAAGGGCAGGAGCGTCAGCTCGGCCGCCTGATGAAGCAGAAGTACGCTGGACGGAACATCGACCTCGTCATGGCGTGCGGGGATGCGGCGCTCCGGTTTGCGTTGAGGGAGCGTGCGAGCCTGTTTCCGGATGTCCCGATCGTGTTCTGTGCCGGCGAGTATGAGTCGATCCGCGACGCACGGCTTGCGCCCGACGTTACCGGCGTCACTATGCTCGTGGACTG
>QHTB01000193.1 GCA_003220615.1 Candidatus Rokuibacteriota bacterium | reverse complement strand
ATGACCGCTCGGCGCCGGGAGTCACGGAGACTCTACTGTAGGACTTCGCCCGCGGAACGGCCGCACTGGATTGCGGAGTCAGTTGTTCCGGACGGTGGGGGGCCAACAGACGAGAGATGAAACAACTGCTCGAGACGGACCAGTGGTCCGATCTCGCGGTACGAGTCCTGGCGATCGGTTATAAAGATAATCTCGCCTGGTACTACCTTGGCCGCGCTGCCGAAGGCCTCGGCCACATCGAGGCGGCACGAACCTACTATTTAAAAGGCCAGGCCAGCCCCATGAAGTGCGACGCGCTGTTCAATTATTGTGAGGGGGTCGTGTTCCCACAGGCGTTCCATTCTCGCCTTGCAAATTTACCGAGTTCTCAACAGAGACCTCCTGAGTCGGCCGGAGTGCCAACTGGCGGAGTCGGCTCAACCGTGCCGGTGCCGCTCCCGCCACCGCAGCCAGCCGGCGTCCAAATTGCGGCGGGGTCGGGCTTCCTCCTGAGGAACACGAACGTCCTACTGACCAACTACCACGTTGTTGAAAACAAGAAACAGGTAAGACTGAGTTTTCCGAACGGCGAATCATTTCCCGGGCGTGTCATCGCGACCGATCCCGCTCACGATCTGGCACTCGTGGAGGCCGTGGGGCGTCCGCTGAGCGCCGGTGGCCTTGCGCTCGCGATGGACGCGCCGATCAGAGCGGGGGAACCCGTCCACGCAATCGGGTATCCACTCGCAGGAGACTTGAGTCGCAAACCGAGCATCGTCTCCGGCCAAATCAGCTCGGCGGTTGGATTACGGGACGAGATATCGCAGTTCCGCACGACGGCGCCGATCAATCCAGGGAATAGCGGTGGGCCTGTATTGAATCAGTACGGGCAAGTCATCGGTATTGCCGCAGCTGGCCTCGTGCGGGCTGATGTCGAAGCAGTTCGTTTCGCGATCAAAGCAGCGGCCGCCGCGGTCATTCTCCAGCAACTGACCGTGGCGACGCCGTTCAATATCGCGGTGACGCCGACCGGACCGATCCCTGCTGACGCGATCTTCGAGCAAAGCGCGCCGTATGTCGTCCTCATCGAGGCGCAATAGGCGCGATCGCGGCTACGTGATCAGGCCGTAGAACCTCCCGGCGTTCTCGCACGTGATCTTGTGCGTGACGTCGGCGGGCAGGTGGCCGAACTGCTCGTCGATGTACTTCGACGATTCCGGCCAGACGCCGTCAGGGTGCGGGTAGTCCGAGCCCCACATCAGCGTCTCGACGCCCATGTCGTCGATCAGCTTGGCGCCGATGCGGTCGAACTGGAAGGTGCCCTTGCACTGGCGGCGCCAGTAGTCGCTCGGCTTCATCTTCAAGCCGAGGTCGCGGAAGCGGTCCTCCCACTCGAAGTCCATGCGGTCGAGCGCGTAGGGGATCCAGCCAATGCCGCTCTCGCCGAACGAGATGCGGATGCGCGGGTAGCGCTCGAGGACGCCGGCGCCGATGACGGCGGCCAGGATGTTGACGAGGTTCATCTGGAAGCCGGAGACCACGGTGAAGAACGCCGCACGCTTCGTCATCCCGGTCTGCTGGAAGACCTTGTCGGGCGGCAGCGTCGGGAACGTGTGGAAGTGGAGCGGCAGCCCGACCTCGTTCACGGCCTGCCAGAACGGCTCCCACATCGGATGCCACATGGGCTCCATGTCCCACGAGCACGACAGCTCGACGCCGCGCAAGCCGAGCTTGGCCGCGCGATGCAGTTCCTTCACGGCCGCGTCGATGTCGCCGTAGGGGAGGCAGGCGAGGCCGATCAGGCGGTCGGGGGAATACCGGCAGAAGTTGGCGAGCCAGTCGTTGTAGACGTGGAACATCTCGGTGGCCGCTTCGTGATCGCCGAGCCGCGTGGCCGCGCCGAGGATGCCGAAGATCACCTCGGCCTGGACGCCGTCGCGGTCCTGGTCACCGATGCGCAGCGCGGGATCGCTGACGCGACGGATGCCGCGCTGGCCGTCGTCGTAGAGGCCCGTCGACGCCATCTTGTCCACGCGATAGTTGGTCCCCGGCGTGAACTTCTGGCCGGCCGGGCCCACGCTGTTCACCAGCCCGAACGACCGGCCGTTCTTGCTCGTCCAGTGCGGGCCATCAGGCCCGTCGGCGACGTACGGCATGCGGTCGCGCATGGCCGACGAGGCGTTGGCGGTGAAGAGGTCGGGCGGCAGCCAGGGCAGGTCGATGTGGCAGTCGGCGGAAATTCTCGTGTAGGGCATGGCGGTCCTCACGCGACGTAGTCCTTCCGGTGAAAGTAGTTCGCGTTGTAGAACTCCAGGATCAGGTCCCGGTAGATCGCGCGCGGATAACGCGCGGGATTGGTGTCGCTCGTGCAGCTCGGCAGGCACTCGATCGCCGAGGCCACGTTGGGGCTGTAGAAGAAGGCGATCGAGTAGCGGTCCCTCCCCGAATCGTTCACGACGCCGTGCGGCGTCGACAGGAACCGATCGTTCGACCACCGCTTCATGATGTTGCCCAGGTTGACGAGGAACGTTCCCGGGATGACCGGCGGCGCCAGCCACTCGCCATTCGGCAGGCGCACGGCGAGCCCGGGCGTGTCCTCGCGGGCCAGGAACGTGATGAACGAGTTGTCGGTGTGCGGGCCCTGACCGAACTGCTCGTCGTCGTCCGTCTCCTGCGGCGGGTAGTGCAGGAAGCGCGTGGTGATGTGGGCCTCGTCCCGGAAGAACGGCGCGAAGTGGTCGGCCGGCATGTCGAGCGCGTGCGCGAGCAGCGGCAGCGTCCGCTCGCCGAGCGCTTCCATCGCCTTCATGTACCTCACCATCGTGGCGCGCATGCGCTCGTGGCCGGCCGGCCACTGGTTCTTGCCACGGAGCGGCGTGCCGGCGACGGCGTCGGGATGATCGGCGCCGCGGTCGTGGCTGATGAAGAAGCTCTCGTTGAAGTTCGGCCGCGTCGCCTTGTGCACCGTCGAGTGGCGCTGCATGCTCTGGTTCACTGGCAGGTAGCCGATGTTGTTCTCGTTGATCTTGAGCGCGAGCTTTTCCTCGAGCGTGATCGCGTGGAACTCGCGCGAGGCCTGGAAGGCGTCGTCGATGAACGCCTGCGGAACCCCGTGGCCGGCCACGTAGAAGAAGCCGACCGTCTCGCTGGCGTGCCCCACCTGCCTGGCGACGGCCTCCAGCCCTCCGGGCTCGCCTCGGAACGCCGGGCCGACGTCGATCACAGGGATGGCCTGGCTCGCTGCCTCGGGGTTGGCCACCGCCATTGTCTTGAAGAGGTTCATCGCCGGGCCTCCGGTGCTGCTTGCGACTGTATACTACCGCCGCGTGCGGCGCACCAGCCTCCTTTCCGCCGGAATCCTGCTGGTTCTCGGAGTCCTCGCCCTCGTCGAGGCCCTGCGCCTGCGCGACGACTGGCTGGGGGCGAAGCTGATGCCGGCGGTGGTCGGCCTCGTCCTCATCGTGCTGGGGGCGGCCCATCTCGTCAGGCCGGCGGCGACGCCCGAATGGCCTGACGCGGCCGGCTTCCGCCGCGTCGCGCTGATCTTCGTGGTCCTGGCCCTCTACGTGGCGGTGCTTCCCTACGTCGGCTTCCTGCCGGCGACCGCCGCGTTCGTCCTCGTCCTCGTGCGAGCCCTCGGGGCCTTCTCGTGGGCGGCGACCATCGGCGTCACCGTCGCGATCGCTCTGGCGAGCCATCTCGTCTTCATCTACTGGCTCGGCATGTCGCTCACGTAGTGGACACGCTCGGGTTTCTCGCCCACGGCTTCGCCCAGGCGCTGACTCCTCAGAATCTGATGTTCGCCTTCATCGGCTCGGTGCTGGGAACGCTCGTGGGCGTGCTGCCCGGCATCGGGCCGACGTCCGGCATCGCCATCCTGCTGCCGCTCACGGGCTTCCTGCCGCCGGCGCCGGCCATCATCATGCTCGCCGCGATCTACTACGGCGCCATGTACGGCGGCTCGACGACGGCGATCCTCGTCAACATCCCGGGCGAGGTCGCCTCGGTGGTCACGACGCTCGACGGCTATCAGATGGCGCGGCAGGGGCGCGCCGGTCCGGCGCTGGCCATCGCGGCCATCTCGTCGTTCGTGGCCGGCACGCTCGGGCTGGTAGGCCTCACGTTCTTCGCGCCGCCGCTGGCCGACGTCGCGCTGCGCATCGGCCCGCCCGAATACTTCGGGCTGGTGGTGCTGGCCTTCAGCGTGGTGGTGAGCCTCTCGGGCCCCTCGCTGGTCAAGGGACTGAGCGCGGCGGCGCTCGGCGCGCTGGTGGCGCTCATCGGGCTCGATCCCATGTCAGGGGTGCGTCGTTTCGCGTTCGGGACGGCCACGCTGCTCTCGGGCGTCGACTTCATCGCGGTGATCATCGGCCTCTTCGCCGTCACCGAGGTGCTGGTCGGCGTCGAGGAGGCGGTCGGCGCCGTCTCGCTGGCCCCGCTCGGCAAGCTGATGCCGCGCTGGGACGAGCTCAAGGCGTGCGTGGGCACGATGCTGCGCGCGACCGGCGTCGGCTTCTTCCTCGGTCTGTTGCCCGGCTGCACGCCCGGCGCGATCTCGTTCATCTCCTACGACATCGAGAAGCGCGTGTCGAAGACGCCCGAGCGCTTCGGTCATGGCGCCATCGAGGGCGTGGCCGCGCCGGAAGGCGCCAACAACGCGACGACCAGCGGCGGCTTCGTGCCGCTGTTCGCGCTGGGGATCCCGGCCACGCCGGCGCTGGCCGTGCTGCTGAGCGGCCTGATGATCTACGGCCTCCAGCCCGGGCCGCTGCTCTTCGAGAAGCAGCCGCTCTTCGTGTGGACCGTCATCGCCAGCATGTACATCGGCAACGTGATGCTGCTGATCCTGAACCTTCCGCTGGTCGGGCTGTGGGCCCGGATGGTCAGGATCCCGTACGCGGTGATGGCGCCGCTGATCCTCATCTTCAGCGTGCTCGGCGCCTACAGCGTGCGGAACAGCTTCTTCGACGTCGCCATGGCGCTGGTCTTCGGCGTCCTCGGCTATCTGATGGTGAAGCTCGCCTATCCGACGCCGCCACTGGTGCTGGCGCTGATCCTCACCCCGATGCTCGAGAGCGCGCTGCGGCAGTCGCTGAACATGGCGCACGGCAGCGCGTCGATCTTCGTGACCCGTCCAATTGCGATACTCTTCATCGGCCTCGGGATCGCGCTGACCGTGTGGACGCTGCTGTCCCGGCGCCGGAGGTGACCGCGATGTGGCGAATCGCCCTGACGTTGCTGCTGAGCCTGACGGTGATCGTCGCCTCGGCGCTGACGGCTCCCGTCCAGGCGCAGCCGGCGTACCCGACCCGCCCGGTGGAGATCATCGTGGCCTACGCGCCCGGTGGCGCTGCCGACGTGGCCGCCCGGCTGGTCGCCGCCTACGCGTCGAAGAAGTGGGGGCAGTCGGTGAACGTCGTCAACATGCCGGGCGCCTCGGGCATCACGGGCACGCTGCGCGCGATCGGCGCGCGGCCGGACGGCTACACGCTGCTGCTCGACCCACACTCGAGCTCGGCGATGCTGTTCGCGGTCGAAAGCGACGTGCCGTTCAAGATGGACGGCAAGACGCCGATCGCGCTGCTCACGCTCGATCCCGTCGTGTACACGGTCAAGGAAGACTCGCCGTGGAAGAGCCTGAAGGACGTGGCGGCGGCCGCCAAAGCCGATCCCAAGACCTTCCGCTACGGCATCGCCGGCGTCGCCGGGATCGCGTCGTTCTCCGTGTCCCAGTTCCTGTACTCCTCCGGCGTTCCGATCGCGGAGACGAACCGCGTCGTCTTCACCGGCGGCGCCCCGACGGTCACCGCGCTGGCCGGTGGCCACGTCGACTTCGCCGGCCAGCAGTGGAGCGAATCGGCGGGCCTGATCCAGGGCAGGAAGATCCGCGGGCTGGCCGTGGTCCATCCGACCCGGCTGCCGGGGCTCGCCGACGTTCCGACGGCGAAGGAAGCGGGCTTCCCGGATCTCGACGTCGTCGGCTGGCAAGGCCTCGCCGGCCCGCCGAAGCTGCCGGCCGCCGTCGTCCAGAAGTGGACGGCGCTACTCGAGGAGGCGTCGAAGGACCCCGCCTTCCTGGAGCAGGCGGCGAAGCTGAACAAGGTGTTCGCCTACAAGGGTCCCGACGCGTTCTGGCAGTTCCAGCAGGACGAGCTGAAAAAATACCTGCCACTCGCCACCAGGATGGGGATTCGCAAATGACACAGATGAAGAGTCCATCGACGAGCACGTCCGCCCGCAACGAGGTCCGCACCGTCGCGCCGAAGCTCATCGAGCTGAGCGAAAAAGTGCTCTACGGTGACGTCTGGGAGCGCCCCGGCCTCAGCAAGCGCGACCGCAGCCTCATCACCGTCGCCACGCTGCTCGCGCTCGGGCGCAGCGACCAGCTCCCCGGTCATCTCGAGCGCGCGCTCGGCAACGGCGTCACCCGCGACGAGATCGGCGAGGTGATCACGCACCTGGCGTTCTACGCGGGCTGGCCGGCGGCCATGACCGCGGGCCGCATCGCCCGCAAGGTGTTCGACGCCGCCTAGCGCGTAGTCGGCGACTCGTCCGGCGAGATCTTCTCCATCGCGGGGATGGCGACGCGCGGGGGGCGTCCGCGCACGGTGAACTCGACCTCGTCGCCGACCTGCATACACGTGCTCCGCCGCGGGCGGGTACGCTGTCTCGTCCCGAAGCTAGAGGACCTCGGCCTGGAGCTCGGAAATCGGCCGGGTCGCGCCGCTCTCGAACGTCCATCACGCGCGGAGGTAGCCCTGAGAGGCCTGCACGATGTCCGCTGCGCCACCGGTGACCACCGGGAACAGCAGCCGAGGCTCGGGACCGAGGCGACGAATCGCGCCGGGATCGGCGTCGGTCGGGGCGAAGATGATCTCGAGATCCTGGAGGTCGAGCGCATCGCCGCCGAGAGCCAGATCTCTGAGCCTCGGCCGGGACTCGGGCACGGTGTACAGGACGAGAAGGACCATGCGCTCGCCGCGGTAGTCACGCAACGAATGGAGGCTCGGCCCGACGGTGAACGTGAAGTCGGGCGCGACCAGCCAGCGCTGGTCGGGCTCCACGCGGGGGCCGAGCTGTCGCACGTCATCCGCGGGACTCGGGCTGGCGGTCGGGCCCTTGGCGGTGTGACCGACAGCGCCGCCGGGTCCGACGGCGATCAGCCCCGCCAGCACGGCGATCGGCACGCGCCTCAGTGGTCTCCCGCGACCGAAGACGTTCCGCATCGCTTCCCTCCATCTCCAATCGTTGCGACGCTGCCGGCCCGAGGCTGTTGCGCGGCGATTGTCCACTGCGGGTATCTGTGGACAATCAGAATCTGGTCCCGCGTGGATGTAGGAGGAAGAGGAAGGGGGTGTAGGAATTTCTGTATCGACGGCGCGGCTGACGTCAGCTCACCACGGTCGACGCCACTCCCCCCGGCAGCGGGACTTCGGCCACTTCAGGACCAGCGAGACTAGCGTGTAGTAGCCGCTCACCCCGACGAGGTCCATGACGCCCGCCTCGCCGAACGCCGCCACCGCGCGCTGAAAGAGCGCGGCGTCCACGAAGTGGCGCTGGTGCAGACGAGCGCCTCGTCCGACTTCATGCTGGCCGGCCGCTCCTTCCGCGCGATGGCCGGTCGCCGTGGTCGTCACTCGTGGTAGTCGAGGCCGGCCTGGGCGAACTTTGCCTTGACCGGCTCGCTGACCAGGTAGCTGATGAACGCGCGCGCGGCGTCGGGCTGCTCGCTCTTCTGAGCGATGCCGGCCGAGTAGATCGTGATCTTCTGGAGGTCCCCGGGCAGCGGGCCGACCAGCGTCACGCCCTTGACGGGAAGGATCTCGCTGATCTGGTGCACGACGATCTCGGCCTGGCCCTTCACGACGGCTTCCGCCGCGTAGCCGCCCGGCCACAGGATCGTCTTGCTCTTCACGGCGTCGGCGATGCCGAGCCTCTGGAGCACCGACGCGAAGTGGATGCCGCTCGTCGCGCCCTGCGCCGGATCGACGTAGACGAGCGATTTCGCCGCCAGCAGCGTCTGCTTGAAGGCCTCGGGCGTCGAGATATCGGGCTTGGGCGCGCCCTCCTTCACGCCGACGCCGACGCCGGCCCGCGCGATGTCGTTGCGCGTCCCCGCCACCACCGATCCCTGGCGGATCGCCTCGTCGATCGCGACGTCGGTCATGATCACGACGTCGGCCGGCTCGGCGGTCAGCTTCTGGCGCGTGACACCGACGGTCCCGAAGCTCGCGCTGAGCTTGTGCCCCGATTCCTTCTCGAACTGGTCGCCCACGTTGACGATGACCGCCTTCACGGCGCCCGCGCTGAGCACCTTGATCTCGGCGGCCTCGACGACGCTCGACCAGGCGAAAACGAGCATGGCCCACCCAATCAGCCTCACGCTCATGTCGAATCTCCTATGCGATCTTGATGACGCCCGCTTCCATGGGCTTGAACCGGTCGGCGACCAGAGGATCGTGACCGGCCACGATCAGCCGTCCGGTGCCGGCCAGCCGGTCGATCGTCTCGAAGGCGCCCAGCATCTCGGGCAGGCTCGTTATGATCTGAACCGGCTGACGGGTCTCGACGTTCCGGTAAAAGTGCGAGGCGTCGGACGTCAGCACGACCGTCCCGCGCGACGTCTCCACCGTGACGATCTGGAGCCCCGCCGTGTGACCGCCGACGCGATAGACCCGGATGCCGGGCGCGATCTCGCGATCCCCGTTGACGATGCGCATGCGGTTGGCGTAGTTCAGCGTGACGAGATCGGCCAGCGTCGGCACGTTGGCCGACTGGCTGAACGCGGCGTAGCGCGCCCACGGCCCCGTCCAGAACGAGACCTCGTCCTGCTGAACCCAGAACTCGGCGCCGGGAAAGAGGCTGTGGCCGGCCCAGTGGTCGTAGTGCAGGTGCGTGATGAGCGCCGTCGGGATCTCGTAGGCCTTGACGCCCACCCGCTCGACCACCGTGGCCGGGCTCACGTAATTGCGGATCCCGCGCGCCCGCGCGTCGTCCTCCTTGAAGCCGGTGTCGACCAGGATCGGCTTGGGGCCGCCGAGGATGAGCCACACGAAATAGTGCAGCGTGAGCTTGTCGTGGGTGGCTTCTCGATGGAAGAACTGACAGGTGGTAGTGTCCCGCTCGCCGTACTTGAGCGCATAGACCTCGTACATCGCTATACCTCCACGCCGAGCGACTGGAGCAGCGAGCGGGGGATCATCAGCCGCGTGCCCAGCGCGTCGCCGTTCACGAGCTGGTTGATGCGGAGATCCGCGGTCGCGCTGCAGAGCGCGTAGGCCTCTTCGCGTGAGATGCCGGCGGCCGTGGCCAGCCAGACGACGGCCGCGCTCAACGCGTCCCGGCACGCCTCGTCGACGGTCGTGCCGGTGCCGAGCAGGCCGTAGTGCGTCGGTGTCTTGAGATGCGGACGATCCTGCACCTGCCGCTTCCGGAGATGAATGCGCGTCTCCACGCGGCCGCGTGTCTCGATGCCGTTCAGGCAGACCTCGCCGTCACCCTGAGCGGCGTGGACGTCACCGACGGAGAGGAGCGCGCCCGGAACGAAGACCGGGATGCGCAGCGAAACGCCGGGCCGGACTTCGCGCACGTCGATGTTGCCGGCGTGGGGCCCGGGCGGAATCGTGCGGAACTCACCGTGCGCGGCCGGCGCCACGCCGATGATCCCCGGCATCGGCGCCAGCGGAACTTCCGCGCCCGACGGATAGCGGGCCACGCCGCGCGCGCGGTCGATGCGCGAGATGATGATCGTCTCCTTCTCGACGAAGTCGCGGAGATAGGCGAGGTGCCGGGTGAGCATCTGCCAGCCCCACTCGCCCGTCTCGACGTCCAGCACTTCGACGTCCAGGACGTCGCCAGGCTCGGCGTCGCGCACGTACACCGGCCCGGTGAGGGGATGCACGCGCGTCCGGTCGTAGCCGACGAACGTGGGACGCTCGGGATCGATCTGGTCGTCGTCGGCGCTCGTCGTGTGGAACACGATCACGTCACCGTCGGCGGCATGGGCCCGCGGCGGCAGGTCGCGGTTCCAGCGGTTGTGCTTCTCGGTTCGCGGAAGCTCGAGCCGCGCCATGCCGTCTCCTCGGTGGTTGACTTGCCTTCGAGCGCGCTGATAACGTCTGCCGCATTCTACGCCCAGGAGGCGCGCGATGACCTTCCGATCGGCCGTCGTGGTAGCGCTCACGATCCTCGCCGTGCTGGTGTCGGGTGCCGAGCGCGGATTCTCGCAAGCGCCGTCCGAGATCCGCATCGGCCTGCTGGCGCCGCTCACGGGGCCGATTGCGAAGTCCGGCGTCGACTCCGTGCGGGGTCACGAGCTCTTCTGGGAGCAGCAAGGGTACAAGATGGCGGGCCGGCCCGTGAAGGTGCTGGTGGCCGACACCGGTTGCAACCCTGACAACGCGATCACGCACGCCCGCAGGCTCGTGCACGCCGAGAAGGTGCACTTCATCATCGGCCCGCTGTGCGGCCACGAAGGCCCCGCCGTTGCCCAGGTGAGCCGTGAGACGGGCGTGCCCGTGCTCGTCTCCATCGCCGGCGCCGACGAGCTGACGAAGTGGAAGCGCGTGCCCTCGGTGATCCGGACCGGGTTCTCGGCCAGCCAGACCTCGCACCCGTTCGGCGCGTACGCCTACACCGATCTCGGCTGCCGCAACGCGACGTTCATCGGCCAGGACTACACGTTCGGCCACGAGAACACGCTGGGCGCCGTGGCGACGTTCAAGCAGGCAGGCGGGAAGGTCGCGAAGATCTTCTGGTCGCCGATCGGCACGACGGATTATGGCCCGATCCTGGGCGGTATTCCGCAGGACACCGACTGCGTGCTGCCGACGGTGGTGGGCACCGATCGGTTGCGTCTGCTCGAGCAGTGGTACGACTTCGGATACGACCGCAAATACAAGATCCACGGCAACTACTGGCTGCTCGCCGACGTGCTCTCCGAGGCGAGCGAGCGCGCGGTCGGGCTCATCGGTCACTCGCTCCACTATGCGGAAGGACTGGAGACGCCGGAGATGAAGGCGTTCATCGACGCCTTCGTGAAGCGCTACAAGTACATTCCGGCCTACTTCGCCGAGGCGACGTACACCAGCGCGCTGTGGGCGAAGGTCGCCGCCGAGTCGATCCAGGGGAAGGTCGAGGACCGCGAGGCGTTCCTCGCCGCGGTGAGGAAGGCGAAGTTCACGGCGCCGCGCGGGCCGATTCGCCTCGACGAGTACGACAACCCCGTCCAGAACGTCTACATCTCCAAGGTCGTGAAGATGAAGCACCCGACGCTGGGCGAGGTGAAGGTCAACGTGCCCATCAAGACCTACGAGAACGTCTCGCAGTTCTGGACGTGGTCGCCCCAGGAGTACATGGCGCGGGGCCCCTACCAGCGCTGATCCGATGATCGGATCCGCCGAGCCGCGCGTCGGAGGCGAGCGCCTCGCCTCCGGGGCCGGCCGCTTCGTGGCCGACGTCCGCGTGCCCGGGATGCTGGAGGCGGCCGTGCTCCGCTCGCGCCACGCCCACGCGCGCGTCGGCCGGATCGACGCCCGTCGTGCGCTCGCGCTGCCCGGTGTTCGCGCCGTTCTCACCGCCGCGGACGTTCCCGACAAGGCGGTGATCCCGCATCGCGTTCCGGCCCCCGACGGCACCGCGCGCTACCTGCAGCCGGCTATCGCGCGCGGCATCGTGCGCTACGCCGGCGAGCCGATCGCGCTCGTGATCGCCGAGGACCGCTACGTCGCGGTCGACGCTCTCGCTCTGATCGATGTGGCGTACGAACCGCTGCCCGTGTGCGCGACAGTGGAGGCGGCGCTGGCGCCCGGCGCGCCCCGGCTGTTTGCCAACACCGATTCGAACAACGTCGCGGTGATTCGCATGCGCGTCGGTGACGCGGACCGCGCCATCGGCGAGGCGCCGCTCGTGATCCGCGAGCGCTTCACGTATCCGCGGCAAACCGCGTGCGCGCTCGAGACGCGGGGCCTGGTGGCGGTGCCGCCGGCGGTCACCGGCGGCGAGCTGCACCTGCTCGGATCGACCAAGTGCATTCACATCAACCGCTCCATCCTGGCGCCGATCTTCGAGCTGCCGGTGGGGGGGCTCCGCCTGACGGAAGTCGATGTCGGCGGCGGATTCGGTGTGCGCGGAGAGCTCTATCCCGAGGACATCCT
This sequence comes from Candidatus Rokuibacteriota bacterium, assembly GCA_003220615.1. Classification (GTDB taxonomy): domain Bacteria; phylum Methylomirabilota; class Methylomirabilia; order Rokubacteriales; family CSP1-6; genus 40CM-68-15. The sequence goes on along the minus strand of QHTB01000193.1, from coordinate 9,765 downwards.
GATTCCGCTGGCGGCCCTCCAGCTCGGCCGGCCCGTACGCTTCATCGAGGACCGGAGCGAGAGCTTGCTGGCGACGAACCACGCCCGCGAGCTGACCAACGCCGTCGAGATCGGCTTCGATCGCGACGGGCGCATCGTGGCCATCCGCAGCATCATCCACGCCGACATCGGCGCTTACGTGCGCACGGCCGGGCTCGTGCCCGCGGAATTCGGCGCCGCGCTCCTGCCCGGGCCGTATCGCGTCCCGAACTATTCGTGCGATCTCTGGAGCGTCGTGACCAACAAGACGCCGGTGGGCACGCTGCGCTCGCCCGGCCGCCCGGAGTGCAACTTCGTACGCGAGCGGTTGCTCGACGCGGCGGCGGTCCGCCTCGGCATCGACGCCGCCGAGATCAGAAAGCGCAACCTGATCCGCGCCGACGAGATGCCGTACGACATCGGCACCGTGTCGTTCGGCGTCAACACCGTGTACGACTCCGGCGATTTCCCCGGGCTGCTCGACACGCTGCTGACGCGCCTCGATTACGCGGGAGCGCGCGCTGAGCAGCAGCGGCTCGCGGCCCAGGGCGTGCGCCGCGGAATCGGGCTCGCGGTCTACGTCGAGAAGACCGGGCTCGGGCCGTTCGAGACCGCCCAGCTCGAGGCCCACGCCAATGGCCGCATCACCGTGGACACCGGCGCCGCCTCGATGGGCCCGGGCCTCGAGACCGTGCTGGCCCAGATCGTCGGCGACGCGCTTGGTCTTCCCGCCGGGCGCTTCGACGTGAGGCACGCCGACACCGCCGCCGTCGAGAGCGGCGTCGGCACGTACGGCTCGCGCGGCACCGTCACGGCCGGCAACGCCGCCCACATGGCGGCGGCCAAGCTGCTGTCCGAAGCGCGTCGTCGTGCGGCGACGCGGCTCGCCGTTGCCGAGGACGAGATCAAGTACGGCGCCGGCGTGCTGACCGCGCGCGGCCGTGAGGTCACGCTGGGTGCGCTCGCCGCCGAGCGCCGGCTCGCCGTGGGCGCGTCGTTCAACGTCCCGAAGGTCACGTACGCCGGCTGCGCGGTGGCGGTCGTCGCTGACGTGGATATCGAGACCGGCCTGGTGACCCTGCGCCGGATCGTGGTCGGCGCCGACGTCGGGCGCGCCGTGAACCCGGCCCTGATCGACGGCCAGCTCACCGGTGGCGTCGCCTTCGGCATCGGCAACACGCTGCTGGAGAGCCTCCAGTACGACGCCGAGGGCCAGCTCCTCACGGGATCGCTGATGGATTACGCGCTGCCGGCGATCGATCACATGCCCCCCGTCGAGTCCTTCTATCAGGAGGTGCCGGCGCACACGAATCCGCTCGGACTGCGCGGCCTCGGCGAGTGCGGCAATCCCGGGCTGAGCGGCGCCATCGCCAACGCCGTCTGCGACGCCCTCCGAGATCTCGACGTCTCTCTCACCGCGCTGCCGGTTACGCCGGCCCGGGTCTTCGCCGCCATCCGCGCGCGCCGTTGATGACGCCCTGGATCCTCCAGGCGCTCAACGGCCTGTCCATGGGCGCGCTGCTGTTCCTGCTGGCGAGCGGCTTCACGCTCACGTTCGGTCTCGTGCGGCTGGTGAACCTCGCCCACGGCGGCTTCTACCTGCTCGGCGGGTATCTCGGCCTCTCGGTGCTTCGCCTCACCGGAAATTTCTGGCTCGGCCTGCTCGCGGGCGGGGTCGGCATCGTCATCGTGAGCTGGGCGACCGACCGGTTCCTGATCCGGCGCACCCGCGACAACGTGCTCGGCCAGGTGCTGCTCACCGTCGGCGTCGCCTACGTCATCGCCGACGTGTGCCTGTTGACCTGGGGAGGCAACCCGCTGCGCATTCCCCAGCCCGAGTTCGCGCGCGGCCCGATCGATCTGCCCGGAGGGCTCGTCTATCCGCGCTACCGCTTCCTGCTGATCGTCTTCGGCGCCGTGATCGCGCTGGCGCTCGGCTTGCTCTACCACCGCACGCAGCTCGGCGCCATCATCCGCGCCGGCGTGGACGACCGCGAGATGGTGAACGCGGTCGGCGTCAACATCGACCGGTTGTTCGCGCTGGTGTTCGGCCTCGCCGCGTTTCTCGCCGGCCTCTCGGGTGTGGCCGGCGGCGCGTTCCTCACGCTCTATCCCGGCGCCGAGTGGGAGATCCTCGCCTACGCGCTCGTGGTCGTCATCGTCGGCGGCCTCGGGAGCCTGGGCGGCGCTATGGCCGGCAGCGTGATCGTCGGCCTCGTCGATGCGTACGGCCGGTGGCTCCTTCCCGAGTTCTCCTACTTCATGATCTTCGGCCCGATGGCCATCCTGCTGCTCGTGCGCCCCACCGGCTTGTTCGGTCGTGAGGCGTGACGCGGTTGTGGCGCACAGCGGCTTGACGCCGGAAGCGCGCGGAGGTAAACGGTGGCGCATGGAGGGAACGCCACCCGATGACGGAGGCGCCGTCGAGGGCGTTGTAACAGCTCTCGGCGGCGACTCGGAACCTTCCACAGGCTCCGACTTTTGCCGGGGCGCGGTGCCAGAAGAGGGGGAGTAGCAGGCGCTGAAACCGCCCACTCCCCCTTAGTATTTCGCGCCGCGCATCGCGGCCTGCATCGAGCGGCGGGCAGACGCTGAGGAACCGCCGCTACGCGGGCAACCTGCGCCCTTTTCTCAGCCGGATGCGCCCTTCAGCCCGCGATACTTCCGCTGCTTGGCGCCGACGCCTGACCCTGTCCACGCGACATGTCGGCAGACTGCGTCCACATCGTATAGCTGCGGCGGGTGTCAGACCACACAGCGCGCGCGCGTGCTACATTGCGCCCGCGCCGATGAACCGGAATCCGCTGAACTGGCGGCGCGTTGCCGCATCGAGCGCGTGGGTGCTCGTCGCGGTGGTGGCGCTCGCGGCGCCGCGCGTGCTCGACACCTTCTGGACGAGCCTGCTCATCCAGATCCTGGTCTTCGGCCTCTTCGCGCTCAGCGCGGATCTCTTGATCGGCCACGTCGGGCTCCTGCCGATGGGCCACGCGGCGTTCTTCGCGGTGGGCGCCTACGCCACCGCGATCCTCGAGGTCCGCCACGGCCAGGGGTTCGTGCTCTCGGTCCTGGGCGGACTCGTCGCTGCCACGCTGCTCGCCGTCGTGTTCGGCCTCGCCGTTCGTACGGGCGACGTGTACTTCATCCTGCTCACGCTCGCTCTCGGCAACGTCGTGTGGGGCGCGGCGATGCGATGGACGTCGTTCACGGGTGGTGAGAACGGCGTCAGCAACGTCCCGGCGCCCGTGATCGCGGGCTTCCGGTTCCAGCGGCTCGACGACTACTACTACCTGGTGCTGGCCACGATCGTGGCCTGCGCGCTCGGATACCGGAAACTGATCAGCTCGCCCTTCGGGCTGACGCTGCGGGGCATCCGCGAGAGCGAGAGCCGCATGCGCGCTCTCGGCTATCGAGTGGGCGCCCACAAGCTCGCCGCGTTCGTGCTGTCGGGCGCCCTGGCCGGGCTCGCCGGCGTCCTTTATATCTACTGGAACCGCTTCGTGTCGCCGGCAGCGGCCGGCTTCCTCGTCTCGGCCGAGGCCGTCCTGATGGTCATCCTCGGCGGCTCCGGCACCGTGCTCGGCCCGTTTCTCGGCGCGGCCGTCATCATCCTGATCCGGAGCTATGGCAGCGCGTACTTCGTCGCGTGGTGGATGACGGCGATGGGCCTCGTGTTCATCGCCACCGTGCTGTGGGCGCCTCACGGCCTGCTCGGTGTCACCGAGCGGTTCCGGCGGGGTCGGCGGCTCGAGATGGCGAGCCAGCTCGCGTCGGAGGAGACGCGGCCCTGACGCCGGCGATCGAGACCGTCGCGCTGTCGCGCTCGTTCGGCGGCGTCCACGCCGTCGACGGCGCTTCGCTGCGCGTGCCGGCAGGCCAGCGCCGAGCCATCATCGGTCCGAACGGCGCGGGCAAGACGACGTTCTTCAACTGCCTGACGGGCGTGCTCCGGCCGACGAGTGGCCGCATCCTGCTCTTCGGCGCCGACGTCACGCGGATGCCCGAGTACCGGCGAGCCCGTCTCGGCGTCGGCCGGACCTACCAGATCAGCAACGTCTTCCTCGGGCTCACCGTGCTCGAGAACGTCGCGCTCGCCGTGCACGGCACGAGCCGGCTCAAGTGGATGGTGCACCGCTCCGTCGACCGATTGAGCGACACGCGCGAGCAGGCGCTCGGCGAGCTGGACAAGGTCGGCCTCGCACACAGGCGCGACGTCGTCGTTCGCGCGCTCTCCTATGGCGAGCGGCGCCAGCTCGAGCTGGCGCTCGCGATGGCCAGCCGCCCGCGCGTGTTGCTGCTCGACGAGCCAACGGCCGGGCTCGCTCCGGCCGAGCGCCAGCGCGTGTCGGAGCTGATCGCCGACATCCCACGCGCCGTGACGGTCATCCTGATCGAGCACGACATGAGCGTGGTGATGGGCCTGGCCGACGAGGTGACCGTGTTGCACCGGGGCAAGGTCATGCTCGATGGCCCGCCCGAGGTCATTCAAGGCAACGCCGAGGTCAGAGAGGTCTACCTTGGCCGCCGCTGATTCCCGCCCCGCGGATCTGCTCGCCATCGAGGACATTCACACCTACTACGGCGATTCTTACGTGCTGCAGGGACTGTCGCTTCGTGTCGCCTCGGGGACGATCGTCGCTTTGCTCGGCCGCAACGGGATGGGCAAGACGACGCTCATCCGCTCGGTCGCGGGGCTCACGCCGCCTCGCCGTGGCCGCATCACGTTCCGCGGCAGCGACGTCGTCGGGCTGCCTCCGTACCGGATCGCTCAGCTCGGCGTCGCGCTGGTTCCCCAGGGCCGGCGGACGTTTCCTTCGCTCACCGTGCGCGAGAACCTCCAGATGCCGCAGAGCACGCTGGCCGGGCTCGGTGGCCGGACCGGACCGGGTGGCCGGGGTCGCGCAGAACGATGGAGCTTGAGCGAGGTGGTGAGAGAATTCCCGCAGATCGGTGACCGCCTCGGTCAGCGCGCCCGCAATCTGTCGGGGGGCGAGCAGCAGATGCTGGCCATCGGTCGCGCGCTGATGGCGAATCCCGATCTCATCTTGATGGACGAGCCGTCGGAAGGGCTGGCGCCGGTCATCGTGCAGCAGCTCGGCGCGATCATGCGGCGGCTCCGCAGCCAGGGCCATTCGATCCTGCTCGTCGAGCAGAACGTCGGCCTGGCCATGGAGGTGGCCGATTACGTGTACGTGATCGCGACCGGCCGCGTGACGTGCGCGGGCACTCCGGCCGAGCTGGACGCGCAACCGGATCTGATGGCCCGCCACCTCGGGATCGAGCGATGACGACGGGGGTGTTCGACGGCATCGTGATCGGCGGCGGCCACAACGGCCTCACGCTGGCCGCGTACATGGTGCTGGCCGGGCAGCGGCCGCTCGTCCTCGAACGCAACCCGTGGATCGGCGGCGGCTGCACGACCGACGAGCCGATCATCCCGGGCTTTCGCTTCAACCTGCACTCGAACTTCTACATCGGGCTCGAGAACGCGCCGTTCCTGCGTGACCTGGAGCTGTGGCGCTTCGGCTTTTCCTACGTCGAGCCGCCCGTCCAGCAGGGGGCGACGTTCCGCGACGGCACCTGCATCGTCATCCACAAGGACGTGGAGCGGACGTGCGCCTCGCTCGCCCGCTTCTCGCGCCACGACGCCGAGGCCTACCGCCACCTGCATGCGACGTGGACGGAGTCGATGCGGCCGCTCTTCACGTCGCTGCTCTACAACGCGCCGCTGGCCCCGGCCGAGCTGCGCGCGCGGCTGACCGGCCCGCAAGGCGCCGATCTGCTCAGCCACGCGCCGCTCTCCCTCTTCGAAGCGGTGGATCGCCACTTCGAGGATCATCGCGTGAAGAGCTTCCTCAAGCTCTTCATGCACGTGACGACGGCGGAGAACGAGCCGGGCACCGGCCTGCTCTTCGCCTCCACCATGGCCAACATCACACGGCTGGCCCTGCCCGTCGGTGGCTCCTCGGCGCTGCCGCAGGCGCTCGCCCGCCTGATCGAGGCGCGTGGTGGGCACGTCGAGACCGACGCCGAGGTGCGTGAGATCCGGGTGAAGAGCGGCCGCGCCGTCGGTGTCGAGCTGGCCGACGGCCGGCGCTTCGCGGCGCGGCGCTTCGTGGCCAGCGCGATCGACGCGCCGGCGACGATGAAGCTGGTCGGCGAGTCCGCGTTTCCCGACGAGGTCCGGACCAAGCTCGACGCCTGGTACTGGGGCAGCCACAGCCTGCTCACGATCCATCTCGCGTTGAGCGAGCCGCCGCTCTACAGCTCGGCGAAGTTCGATCCCGACATCGACCGCGCGTTCAACCTGTTCATGGGCTGGGACGACACCGAGCAGGTGATCCGCTGCTTCGACCAGTGCCGGCGCAACGAGCTGCCCGATCACCTGATGGGCAACGGGGCCTGCAACACGCGCTTCGATCCGGGCTACGCGCCGGCCGGCAAGCACTCGGCGTTCTGGTGGCCGTTCGCGCCCTACGCGCTGCCCGACGGCCCAGAGGGCTGGGACCGCCGGCGGAAGGAGTACACGGCGCACCTCCTCGACGTGTGGCGCCAGTACGCGCCGAACCTGACGGACGAGAACGTCCTCGCTTCGTACCTTTTCACGCCGCTCGACGTCGAGCGGCGCAATCGCACGATGGTCCGCGGCGCGGTCCGGATGGGCGCGTACGTTCCCTCTCAGCTCGGGATCAATCGGCCGCATCCGCTCCTGGCCGGAAACCGCACGCCCATCGAGGGACTGTACCTGTGCGGCTCGTCGAGCCACGGTGGCGGCGTCAACGGTGCGCCCGCCTACAACGCCGCCAACGCCATCGTCGACGATTTGAACCTGTCGCGGCCGTGGATCCCGATCGAGCCGCCGGGCTGGACGGGATGAGGCTCGCCGCGCTCGTCGCGCTCAGCGAGTCGCGACGAGCGGAAGGCCGATCAGCTTCCAGTAGGGGATGGCGACGCCGAGGATCACCACCAGCGTGAGCCCCAGCATCACGAAGCCGAAGCGGCGAACGTCGGCGGTCGTGAAGTAGCCCGTCTGGTACGCGATGAGATTCGTCGCCGTCTGGACGGGATAGAGGATGACGGCGTCCACGACCACGGTGACGATGAGGCCGATCGCCAGTGGATTCAGTCCGGCCGCCGCCGTCGTCGTGGTGACGATCGGGAGCAACAGCGCCAGGCACGCCGCCAGGTTGGTGATGCCGAGGTGCACCACCGTGACGATGACGATCAGCGCGCCCACGAGGGCGAGGGGACTCGTTTGAAGCTCCGTCACCGTGCCGGTGAGGAGACTTCCGAGCCACGGCGCTGCGGTGGTCGAGGTCAGCGCGCTGGCCAGCGACAGCGATGCTCCCACCGTCAGGATGAGCTCCCACGACAGGCGCGCCTCGAGGTCTTTCCACCCGAAGACGCCGATGCCCGGCGCGACGAGCAGGAGCGCCGCCAGCAACGCAGGAATCGACGGGTTCAAGCCGTGCCAGGCATCGGTGAGCCAGAGCGTGGTCGTGAGCAGGAGAACCACCAGCGTGCGACGCTCGGGGCCGGTGAGCGGCGTGTGGACCGCGCGCTCGGCGACGGGACGGTGCTCGAGGCCCGCCGCGCGTGAGGTCAGCCACAGCGCGATCGCGCCGAGCGTGAGCAACGCGTAGTACGGCACCGCCATCAGCACGAACCAGCGCAGCCACGAGAAGCCGCCGAGCAGCGAGGCGGCCGTCATCGACGCGATGCCGCCGGTGAGCAGCGCCGAGGAGGCGAGCGGGTTCAGGACGCCCAGCGTGAGCATGACCGCGCGGGCCCGCCCGTCGGTCGGCCTCAAGCCCATCGCGTCGAGTGACTCGCGATAGGCGGGGATGAGGATCGCATTGCGAGTGATCGCCGACGGCAGGAACACCGCCATGGCCGGGAGGCTGACCAGGAGCTGGGCGTAGAGTCTTCCCGGTCGGCCGCGCGCTCCGGCCAGGAGCTGGCGTGCGACGCGCGTGGCCAGGCCCGTGCGCTCGACCGCGATGGCGATGGCCACGCCGCCGATCAGGAAGAAGACGACGGGAAACGCGAAGCCGCCGAAGACCTGTGTGGGCCGCAAGCCGGGCACCGTGCCGAGCAGGACGAGCGCGAGCAGCGACGTCACGCCGAGCGGCGCGGCGTCGAGCGCCCACAGGAGCGCCATCGCGGCGGCGATGCCGAGGACGGTCTGTCCGGCCCGATCGAGGCCGGCGGCGGGCGGCAGCACGCGGCACGCCGCGAAGACGAGCAGGGCCGCCGTCCAGATGAGCCGCCGCGAAGAGATCATTGATTTGTCGCTGTCCCGGCGTTTCTATACCAGCGGAGGCGCGCCATGACAATGCTCTCGCTGAGTGATGTCTCGCGCGACTTCATCACGCGCGGCAAGACGATCCAGGCGATGGCGGGCGTGAGCCTCGACGTGAGCGCCGGCGAGTTCCTGACCGTCGTCGGCCCCAGCGGCTGCGGCAAGTCGACGCTCCTCAACATCGTGTGCGGGCTGCTCGCGCCGTCGCGGGGCAGCGTGCTCTACAAGGGCGCGCGCTTGACGGGCGTCAACACCGAGATCGGCTACGTGACCCAGGCCGACAACCTCTATCCGTGGCGGACCCTGCGCGAGAACGTGGAGTTCCCGCTGGAGATCCGTGGCGTCGCGAGGGGCGAGCGGCGCGCCCGCGCGGCCGCCCTCATCGAGCGCGTGGGCCTCGCCGGCTTCGAGGATCACTATCCATACGAGCTGTCGGGGGGATGCGCCAGCGCGCGAACATCATCCGCACGCTCGTGTACGACCCCGAGGTCATCCTGATGGACGAGCCGTTCGGCCCGCTCGACGCCCAGACGCGACTGCTCTTGCAGGATCAACTCCTCAAGCTATGGGATGGAGCGCGCAAGACGATCGTCTTCATCACTCACGACCTGGGCGAGGCGGTCGCTCTCGCCGACCGCGTCGTGGTGATGACGGCGCGGCCCGGCACGGTCAAGCGCATCTGCCCGGTACCGCTCGAGCGCCCGCGCGACCTCTTTCACCTCCACGACGACGAGCGCTTTCGCCAGACCTACGACACGCTGTGGGACGATCTCGAGGCCGAGGTCAGGAGAGCGCCCGCGTGAGGCTCCGGCTGCTCGCGTGGCGGCTGGGCTTCGGGCTCGCCGTCCTGGTGCTGTGGGAGGCCGCGGCCGGACGCGTCATCGATCCGTTCTGGTTCTCGAGCCCGCTGCGCATCGCGCGTCACCTGATCGAGTGGGTGAGGGAGGGGACGCTCTTCGGCCACCTGCTCGTCACGCTGCGCGAGACGTTTCTCGGGTTCTTGCTCGGAAGTGTGGCAGGCATCGCCGTGGGCGTGGCGCTGTCGCGGCTCGAGTTCGTCGCCAGGGTCCTCGATCCCTTCATCGTGGCCGCCAACGGCATCCCGCGGGTGGCTTTGGCCCCGCTTCATCATCTGGTTCGGGATCGGCGAGCTGTCGAAGATCGTGCTGGCCAGCACGCTGACGTTCTTTTTGACGTTCTACGGGACGTTCTCCGGGCTGCGCGCGGTGGAGCCGGCCTACCAGGAGATCGCGCGGGTCATGGGTGCGAGCGAGCGCCAGATCTTCTTCAAGGTGAGCCTGCCCGCCGCCTCGCCGTGGATCGTCTCCGCGCTCAAGGTCGGCGTGCCGTTCTCGCTGATCGGCGCCATCATCGGCGAGTTCATGGCCGCCTCGCGCGGGCTCGGCTACATGATCCAGCTCAGCACGAACCAGTTCGACACGACGGCC
>QHTB01000217.1 GCA_003220615.1 Candidatus Rokuibacteriota bacterium | reverse complement strand
CCAAAGCGCTGAGGTCAACAGCAGTCGCCGTGCCACGGCTGCGATGACCGATAGTTCGCTACAACTGATTCGTGAGGACGTCCCGACCTGTAAGGCGATTTTTACACCCGAGATCTCGAGGCCGGTGTCTGGGAAGGTGGTGCGCCTGGCAGGAGTCGAACCTGCGACCCTCGGATTAGAAGTCCGATGCTCTATCCAGCTGAGCTACAGGCGCGTCAGGCACTTAGGGTACACCAGCCTGAGTTGGCCGACCCTGGCCGAACAGCCACCGAAGGAGGCCCCCGCTCGGGAAAAGAATGTCCCGAGAACGGTAACGCGCTTCCCTCGGGCTCGGTGGGCGATGGCCGTTTTCCGCGCTGGGCGTGCGTGGCATTTTGCTTGCCGCCACGTCGCGCGGAGGTCACCCATGAAGCGAGGGATCGTCGTCCTCACCGTCGGTCTTGCATGCGCCTCTCCCGTCCATGCCGCGCCTGGTGATCCGCGCCTCATCGAGGGCGTCCTGGAATGGCCTGCCCAGCTCACCGTCGAACCGTTCCTGGTGATCCGCACGAACGACGGGGGGTGGCTCTATGCCGACGTCGAGGCCGCAAAGCGTTTTGGCGACGAGATGCTCGCCGCAGGTGCCCGCCTGACCGTCATCGGCAGAGAAGCCTCGAGGCCGTTCGAGATCACGGCGGATGCCCTTGGCCCAGGGGACGTCACCGCGCTAGCGCGTGCGCTCCTCCCTTACGTCAACGCGACCACGGTCGCGTCGGGGGCTCGGCGCACCACCACGCCAGAACCCTCCGTGGCATCGCCTCTATCGGGCTCGCCCGCGGCCCTCGATCCCAAGGTCGCCGAGCCGAGCGGTCAGTTGCGAACCTCCGCCCGCGTCTGGGCGTGGCCGACCGGAACGCCGCGATGGGCGGAGCTCCAGGGCACGGTCGATGCTGTCGCCGACTACTGGGTGGCGGTGCGGACGGACGAGGGCCAGATGGTCCTCGTCGATCTTTCGTCGGTGCGCTCGATGGTGGGATCGTTCACCCCGGGCTTGGCCATCTCCGTGTACGGCACACCTGGTGACTCGAAGTTTCAGGCGATGGGCGTCATCCTTTCGAATACGCGAGCGCCGGCAAAATCACTCACGGTGCCGCAACGACGCTGAGGTCAGCCTCCTCCTCGCACGAGCCGAAACAGGGCCGCCGGCGTGACCGGCACCTCGCAGATCGAAACCGCCAGATCCGCGAGCGCGTCCTCGATGGCGTTGGCGATGGCCGGCGCACTCGAGATGGGGCCGCTTTCGCCCACGCCCTTGATCCCGAGCTCGTTGATCATCGAGCGATGCTCGATCAGCTCCACTTCGATCGGCGGCAGGTCGTCGGCGCGCGGGATCGCGTAATCCATGAACGTGCCGGTCAGGAGCTGGCCTCCGTCATCGTAGACCACGGCCTCCATCAGCCCGGCACCGATACCCTGGGCGGCGCCCCCGTGGAGCTGCCCCTCGACGATCATCGGGTTGATGGCGCGTCCCGGGTCGTGGACGACGAGGAACTTCAGCAACCGCACGGCGAACGTCTCCACATCGACCTCGACGACCGCGGCCTGCATGCCGAAGGCCCACGTGACCGTCTCCGGATAGAAGTACGTGCAGACGCTGAGCCCCGGCTCGCCGATGCCGCGGAGCGCCTTCGACTTCACCGCGGCCTGCGCGACGCGGCCGAGGCTGACGAAGCGATCGGGCATACCGGCAACGTGGGCGCGCCCGCGCTCGATGCGTACGTCGGCGGCGGCACATTCGAGCAGCTCGGCGGCGACTCGCGACGCGCGCTGGCGCACCTCGCGTGCCGTGCGTGCGACGGCGGGCCCTGCGTTGGCGGCCACGCGGCTCCCACCCGTGCCCATGCCGAAGGGGAAGAGGGTCGTATCACCGCTGATGACCTGGACGTCGTCGAGCGGCGCACCCAGTTCTTCGGCGGCGATCTGCGCGAGCGTCGTCGCGTGTCCCTGCCCCTGCGCGGTCACGCCGATGAACACGTAGACCTTGCCGCTCGGATCGACGCGAACGGTCGCCCCCTCGAACGGGCCGAGCCCTGTCCCCTGGACATAACACCCGAGCCCGATCCCCAGGCGCTTTTCGCGCTGCGCGCGCGCCTTCTGCCGGCGGCGCCAGTCCTCGTAGCCGAAGAGAGCCAGTGTGCGTTCGAAGGCCGCGGGAAAATCACCCGGATCGTAGGCGATCGAGACGCCGTCCTTGTACGTGAGGCCCGGACGGTACGGCATCTCGTCGGGGCGCACCAGATTGCGGCGCCGGACGTCGGCCGGGTCGAGGCCGAGGCGCCGCGCACCGAGGTCCATGAGGCGCTCCATGACGAGCACCGCCTCCGGACGCCCCGCCGCACGGTACGCCGCGTTCGGCGCCTTGGTGGTGACGACGCTCGTTCCCGCGTTCCGGTACGCCGGCACGCGGTACGGACCGGGAAGATGGTTCACCGTGTTGAGCGTCAGGCCGTCGCCCTGGAGGGGATAGGCGCCGACGTCTGCAAGGAATGTGGCGTCGATGCCGACGATGCGGCCATCGCGGGCGAAGCCGATCGTGACATCGTGGACCTGCTCCCGGTCCTGGCCCAGCGCCGTCAAGTCCTCGCGGCGTGTCTCCACCCATTTCACCGGCCGCCCAAGGCGCCGCGCCGCGGCGGCGACGAGGACGTCCTCGGGGTACACGGCGCCCTTGGGTCCGAACCCACCGCCGACATCGGGAACGAGGATCCTCACCCGCTCCACCGGCAATTCGAGGACGGAGGCGATCGCCTCGCGAACCCGGTAGGGATTCTGCGTGGACGACACCACGACCAGCGCGCCGGAGTCCGGGTCGTCGTAGGCGAGCACGCCGCGAGGCTCGATGGGCGCCGCGGCGAGGCGCGCGTGGCGGATCGTCTCGTGGACGACGACGTCGGCGCCGGCGAGCGCGGTCTTGGGGTCGCCGACCGCGCCACGCGCGACGAGCGCCGCATTGTCGGGCCACTGGGCGTGCAGGCGCGCCGCCGTCGCCAGCCCGCGCTCGGCAGACGCGATTGGCGGCAGCGGCTCATAGTCGACCGTGATCACGGCCAGCGCGTCGGCGAGGTGCGAAGCCGTGTCAGCGACCGCGATCCCGATCGGCTCGCCGACGTAGCGGGCGACGGCGCCGGCGAGAACGGGCATGCTGTAGGGGCGCCGTCGCTCGGCGCCGGCGGTGACGAGCGGGCGGATGAGCTCGGGCAGATCACCGGCCGTCCAGACGCCGAGCACCCCCGGCGACGCCAATGCATCCGACGCGGCGACCTTCACGATCCGCGCGTGGGCCTCACGGCTTCGAATCACCCCGAGATGCACCATGCCATCCCGACGTATGTCGTCCAGATAGCGGCCGGCGCCGATGAGCAGGCGGCGGTCTTCCTTGCGGAGGGGAGAGGAGCCGACCAGGTCGGGCGCCACGCCGGGAGTGTAACTCGACTCGCGACCAGCCCCGAGACGATCGAGATCAGCCCGCGACGCCGGCCCTCGACCGCTCACTCAGGCCGAGGATCCGGTCCAGGTTGCCGCCGAGAACCTGGTCCTTCTCGTGTGCCGTCAGGAAATTGCAGTGCCGACGGACATAATCCACGCACTGTGTGTAGGTGCAGAATCGCTCGACGTTCGGCATGTCCGAGCCCCAGATGAGCTTGGAGGCGCCGAACGTGTCACGAGCGTCTCGAATGAGGGCCTGCGCCTCGATATAGGGATACTCCCAGACACCGCCCCACGTGATGGGGAACATCACCTCGAGCCAGAGATTGTCGTGCTGGTACGTGGCCATGACGTCGTCCGGGAAATCCCACCGGCCGTCGCGTGCGAAGTACCGCACCGGTGGTCCCATGACGAGCACCCAGCGGATATCGGCGAACCGCTCGATCAGATCCTTCAGCCGAACCATGTTCTTCCGATAGCTCGTGTCGTCGTAGTCCGGAATGGGCGGCGCCTCGATGAACACCGGCAGCCTCCAGCGATCGAGCGTCGACCAGAACGCGTCGAAGCGCCGATCGTTGAACTCGACGTCGAAGCCGTAGCGCGCAAAGGTGTCGAGGCCGTAGTACACGCCGCGCAGGCCGAGGCGGTGGTGGGCGCGGTCCAGCTCCGTCAGCACGGCGTCGGTGTCGGCGCGCGGCTCGTCGACGTTCAGCAGGCCGGTGAATTGACCCGGATACTGCTGCTGGGCGAACGCGTTGTAGTCGTTCATCGCGCCGTACCCGCCGCCCGCCTGCAGGACGCAGTGATCGACACGCGCGTAGGTCATCTGCGCGAGCATCAGCTCGGGAGGCGCGACGATGTGCTGCATCCCGACGGGCATGTACTGCACGTAATAGTCTTCGCCGCCGAGCGTGAAGTCGAGCTGGCCGTACACGCCCACCCGGAGGTTGACGTCTGTGAGGCCCGCCCACGAGTTGTCGCCCTCGCGAAAGAGCACAGCGCGCGTCACCTCTCCGCCGTCGCGCGCACGGAACACCTTGGCCGCCGGTCGCGTCAGAACTTTCTGGATGAACCTACGATGCGTCTCGCGCGACGGGTGGCCGCACGCTCCCGCCCAGTCCTGAAAGATGTGGGCGTGGGAGTCGACGATCACGCTTACCTCCTCTTGGGCGCCCGCGGGTCCACGGTATCGGGGAGACACACCCAGGCCGTGTGCTCGGACGGGTCATCCAGGGGCGGATCCGTCGTCGTCAGGACCTCGGCGAGCTTGCTGTACGCCCGGGTCTGGTCGACCTGCTCCTTCTCGCACTGTTGCCGCGTCGCGACCGCTGCGATCGGCGTCCAGTATTCACGTGACGCGATCAGCCATGTCCACCGTGAGCGATCGATCCAGGTGCGCTCCCACAACACCCATGCGCACTCGGCGGCGGCCGAGGTGGCAAACGGCATCATGCATAGGAGCACGAGCCCGAACGCCAACAGCACCCTGGTCATCGGCGCGGCCCTCCTCTGCTCGACCCCGAGCTTGGCCGATCATAGCCGACGTCACCGACAGAGTGGGTTCGCATTCGCACGGCCGCCGCGAAAATATGCCGGCCGTGGCGGCTCATCGCGCTAGCCTTGGCGCGATGAGACCTCGCTCGACGTGGATGTATGCGGTGGCGGCTGGTGGGATCCTGGCGGGCGCGGTGGCGGCATATCTCCGACACCACGAGCCGGCGTCGGCGCGTCATCATCCGCGGCCGGAGCACGCCTCAGACGGCGTTGAACGGAGCGCCGGCCCGCCCGCCTCGGTGCGCCTGTGGCACCCGTGGGTCAGGATCAGTCGCGCGTTCCGCTCGGTGCTGAGCACCCGATGGGATGCGACGACCTGGCCGACCACCAAGGCCGAGATGACGAAGGCGCTGGAGCTTCGGCGTCAGATTCGCCGCGCCGGCTGGTTCAACTGAGGCGGCCGGCCGCGCCAACGTCACACCGACCCGCGTGGCCTCAGCTTTGGTCGGCGCTGGCGCCACAGACTCAGCTCTGACCGCACGCGGCCGGTTTCAGCCGTGATGGCGTCTTCCTCGTCAGAGGTCAGGTGCTTGTTCCGGCGAAGCATCGCGACGACGGCCTCGACGGCCTCTTTGAATCTCTGAATCTCGGTATCCATATGTTCGCCTCAACGCGAAAGCCCGGCCCGCCTGGAGCACACGTCGGATGCGCGGCGGGGTTGCCGTGCTGGCCGCGAATCGATCGACGACGTTATCGGGGCGGATTCAGGCGAGCGGAGGGGCGCGACCGAGAACAGAGGATAGGGGGCAGACTGCCTGGTGTTCCCGCTCCATCGGCATGACCAAGCCGATGACACGAGCCACCGGGCGCAACGACCACACAATGCCGAGCTCGACGGCGCCGAGATTGCTTGTGATCAGAAGGACGACATCGTCGAAGTCGGCGTTGTCATAGAGACCACTGATCCACGACTGGTCCGGCGGGCTGGCCTGGGCGGCCGGCGCCAGCGCCAGGATAGCGGCAGCCAGAAAAAGACCGACCAAGCGGCGCAGAATCACAATCGCGAGATTAAATGAGCCCCCGGCGGCAACGCAAGCAAACTGTCGGTCTTCAGGCTCTGGGGTACTCTGGGGCCTGGGGCAAATGACCTGACGATGACCGTGTGGACGATCGGCCACGGAACACGACGCGTCGACGAGCTGATCGAGCTGCTCACCTCCCAAGGCATCGGGCGGCTCACCGATGTTCGCACCATCCCGCGCTCTCGCCACAATCCCCAGTTCAATCGGGATCGGCTGCCCGACGATCTCGCGCGCGCCGGAATCGCCTACGTTCACATGCCTGGCCTGGGTGGCCTTCGGCGGCCGCGATCAGACTCCGTGAACCTCGCCTGGCGGAACAGCGGCTTTCGCGGCTACGCCGAGTACATGCAAACAGAGGCGTTCCAGGCGAATCTCGACGTGCTCGTTCGGCAGGCCGCTGGTGCGCGGACGGCGATCATGTGCGCCGAGACGGTGCCGTGGCGGTGCCATCGTTCGCTGCTCGCCGATGCGTTGACGGTGAACGGTGTCGCCGTCCTCCACATCATCACCGCCGGCCATACGCAGCTGCACGAGCTGACCGCCG
>QHTB01000216.1 GCA_003220615.1 Candidatus Rokuibacteriota bacterium | reverse complement strand
TTCCCGAGCCATGGGAGGGCCTCGTCCTCGAACACCATCGGGACGGGCGCGACACCGGCACGCGTCCAGGAGTGCGTGACGTGCATGGTGTTCGTTCCTCCCTGTCGCTCGGCCAGGGCCACCCGGTCGAAGTCGAGCGTTTCCACCACCCGCTGCAGCATGCGCTCGATCCTGTCGTCGACTGCGCTCGCAGGGAGGGTCAGGAACTCGGCGGACACCTCGGACAGCAGCGTTTCGAACCGGAGGCGCTCAGCCAGGCTGCGCTGCGCCCGCCGGCGCTGGGCGCGGCTCGCGAGCAGGCGGATGATGAGGGTGCTCTGCACGACGAGCAGCGTGGCGCCGCCCGCGACGTACCACTTGTAGACGTCCCAGGCCGACGGCGTCCGGAAACTGACGATGCTGCCCGCGGGCAGCCGTCGCTCGTCGAGTCCCCAGCGCCGGAGCTGCCGCCAGTCGAACACGTTCCTGTGGTCTGCGGGCTCGACGACGGAAATGGTCTCGGGAGCTTCCCCGCCGAGGATTCGTAGCCCGACCTCGGCGGCGTGGCGCCCGTGCGCATCGAGACTGTAGACGTGACCGCCCACCGCGCCCCGCCCCACGTACTGGTCCAGCGACACATAGACCGGAGCATTGGCCGCCGCTGTGATCAAGGACAGGGCCTCGTGAGGAACGAACGCGAGGCCGCCGCCGTCGGTAAAGAGGGTCAAGTAGAGCACCGCGCTGTTCGGCGGGAGACTCGACACCGCCTTCAGGAGATCGTCCATGGGTAGTGTGGTGAGGTAGGTGATGACCACACGGCTCTCGAACGGTTTGAAGTCGCGGCGCGCGATGGACTGCATCTGCCGATCGAAACTGGAGGTGCCGCCCACGACGAAGACGCTGCGGATGTCCGGCTGGAGCTGGAGGGCGATGTCGAGCGTCGGCGCGAACGTGCGCTTGACCAGAGCACCGGTGACGTTGGCCCTCAAGGTCTTGCCCTCGAGGTCGGACAGGTCGGCTCCACAGAACACGATCGGAATTCCGGGAAACAGCGCTTCTCCGTGCCGCAGCAAAAAGTCCAGGGACGGCCCCATGACGGCGACGATGAGGTCGAGTCGCGTGCCGGCATATTTGCGGCGCAGGTGGTCGTAGAACACGCCGTCGTAGCCGGTCTCCGGGAACTGTGAGAGGTTCATCGACTCGCTGTAGAACTCGACATCGGCCCCCAGCTCCGACCTGAAGGCTTCGCGCAGACTCCCGTTGACGACGGCCAGGCCCGGGAATTCCTTGTCCTCGTCGAACACGAGCAGGACGCTCTTGCGCGCTTCCGCCGTCAGCGGCAGGACGGCCAGGAGCAGCAAGAGAACCAAAAGTACGAATGTGACGGCTCTGGCGGTCAGGGGCGCCTCCAATCCAATCTGGGTCCTATACCCCAGTCGGGACCTGGAGGGTATTGGATCTTCGGCCTATGCGGTGGTCAGCGCGAGCCGCCCGCCATGGCGCCCTCGATCAGGGATCGCCCTTGTCCTTGGCTGACAAGACGTGCGCACGCGACTCGGGCATGCCGGGGATCTCGAGGACCGGCCGCACTTCGACGGTGCCCCGGCCCCGGCGGGCCGTCGGGAGCCGGGCGGCGATGGAGATGGCCTCCTCGACGTCCGCGGCCTCGACGAGGAAGAAACCGCCCAGCTGTTCCCGCGTTTCGGCAAACGGACCGTCGGTCACCAGTCGTTTGCCCTCGCGGATGCGGACACTGGCGGCCGACGACGTCGGCTGGAGCGGGGCCGCCGCGAGATACTGGCCCGCCGCCTCGATCTGGTGGGCGAGCTCGGCAGATTCCTGATAGCATTCCTGCCGCTCGGTTTCGTTCAGGGCCCGCTCGTCGCTGTAGATCAACAGCATGTATCTCACGAGTTTTTCTCCTTCTTGCGGCGGCTAGCCGCCCGCCATGGCGCCCACGACCAGAAATGGCTCCGCGCCCTTCGCGACGGCGTCGGGTAGCGGAGCGTCGGGTGATTCGTGGGACAGATCCTGCTCGCAGGCGAAGAATCTCACGAACGCCCGGCGCTGCTGCGTGACCTGGTCGCGGATCGTCCCGCGCAGCATCGGATAGGTAGCCTCGAGCGCATCGAGGATCGACCGCTGCGTCGCGGTGCCGTCGACGTCGAGCTTCACCTCGCCGTTGACGCGCGCGAGCGTCCGCAGATGCGCCGGGAGGACAACGCGGATGATCACGACAGCGTCTGGACCTCGACGGAGACTACGGAGGGGAGATCCCGAACGATGGGCTCCCAACTATCGCCCGCGTCGGCCGAGGCGTACACCTGCCCACCGGTGGTGCCGAAGTACACGCCGCACGGATCGAGCGAGTCCACGGCCATCGCGTCGCGCAGCACGTTGACGTAGCAGTGGCTCTGGGGCAGCCCCTTCGTGAGCGCCTCCCACTCCTTTCCACCGTTGCGGCTGCGGTACACGCGCAGCTTCCCGTCGGGCAGGTAGTGCTCGGAGTCGCTCTTGATCGGCACGACGTAGATCGTCTCCGGCTCGTGCGCGTGCACGTCGATCACGAACCCGAAATCGGTCGGCAGGCTCCCGCTGATCTCACGCCAGGACTCGCCACCGTCGTCGGTGCGCATGACGTCCCAGTGCTTCTGCATGAACAGCACGTTCGGACGCGAGCGGTGCATGGCGATGCGGTGGACGCAGTGCCCCACCTCGGCCGTCGGGTTCGGGATCTGCTCGGACCGGAGGCCGCGGTTCATCGGCCGCCACGTCTTCGCCCCGTCGTCCGACCGGAACACTCCGGCCGCCGGGATGGCGATGAAGATCCGTTCGGGATGGGCCGGGTCCAGCAGGATCGTGTGCAAGCACAACCCGCCGGCGCCGGGCTGCCAGGAGGACGCGGAGGCGTGGTTGCGCAGGCCGGGGAGCTCCTGCCACGTCTGCCCGCCGTCGCCCGTACGGAACAGCGCGGCGTCCTGAATGCCGGCGTACACCGTGTCGGGATCGGTCAGCGACGGCTCGAGATGCCACACGCGCGTGAACTCCCACGGGCGCGGTGTGCCGTCGTACCAGAGGTGCGTGCCGGGAGTCCCCTCGTAGGCGAACTTGTTGCCCACAGCCTCCCACGTCTTGCCGCCGTCGCTCGAGCGCTGGATCAGTTGGCCGAACCAGGCGCTGGACTGCGAGGCATACAGCCGATTCGGATCGGCGGGAGAGCCCTTGAGGTGGTAGATCTCCCAGCCCCCGAAGTGGGGGCCGCTGACGTCCCAGCGTTTGCGCTTTCCGTCTGACGCCAGAACGAACGCGCCTTTGCGTGTGCCGACGAGTACCCGCACTTGACTCATGCTCGCCTCCCTTCGGACTCTTCTCGCTGTATAGTCGAACGGGCCGGCTGGGGATCGACAGCGCCCCCAAAAGATGCGGTGGAGGCTGTCGTCGATTCCGGGCCCAGGAGACGACGATGGACTTCGCCCCCGAGCACGACGTGCCGATCCCGTACATGCAGCGTACACGCGACTACTACCTGGCGCTCGGCTACGGCAACCCGTATCGCTGGGCTCACTTCACCGACGTTCCCTTCACACCGTTGACGAAGCCACTCGCCCAGGCGCGCGTGGCGCTGATCACGACGGCGGCGCACTACCAGCCGGGCGTGGGCGACCAGGGACCGGGCGCGCCGTACAACGCCGCGGCGAAATTCTACAAGGTCTACTCCGATTCGACAGACACGATACCGGATCTCCGCATCTCTCACGTTGGGTACGATCGCAAGCACACCCGGGCCGAGGATCCGAACACGTGGTTGCCCCTGGCCCAGCTTCAGGAGGCCGTGAAGTCGGGACGCATCGGTGAGCTCGCGCCGCGGTTCCACGGCGCGCCGACGAACCGCAGCCATCGGACCACCGTGGAGACCGACGCCCCCGAGCTGCTCCGGCGGTGCAGGGAAGACAGCGCGGATGCGGCGATTCTCGTTCCGACCTGACCGGTGTGTCACCAGACCGTGAGTCTGGTCGCCCGACATCTCGAGGCCAGCGGCATCCCGACGGTGATCATGGGATGCGCCAGGGACATCGTCGAGCACTGCGGCGTTCCGCGCTTTCTCTTCAGCGACTTCCCGCTCGGCAACTCCGCCGGGCGGCCGTTCGACCCCGAGTCTCAGGCAGCGACCCTGGAGCTGGCGCTGCGCGTGCTGGAGGCCGCGCCCGCGGCCCGCACCACGGTGCAGTCGCCGCAGCGCTGGCGCGACGACGCGTCGTGGAAGCTCGACTATTCGAACCTCAGCACGATGACGCCCGAGGAGATCGCCGAGAAGCGCCGGGAGTTCGACGTCGTGAAGGCCGTCGCCAAGAGCAAGCGCGACGACGCGTGAGCAAGCCGTTCGCCGGCGTCCGCATCCTCGACTTCACCCGCTATCTCGCCGGGCCGTACGGGACCTACCAGCTCGCGCTGCTCGGCGCTGACGTCGTGAAGATCGAGTCGCGTGACGGCGACGAGACGCGCAGCCAGCTCGTTGGCAAGGAGTGGGCGGTGCGGAAGATGCCGCCGGGCTTTCTGGCGGTGAACGGCAACAAGCGCAGCATGACGCTCGACCTCCGGCGTCCCGAGGCGGTCGAGATCGTCAAGCGGCTCGTCACTCGCGCCGACGTCGTGTGGGAGAACTTCCGACCCGGCGTGATGGACAAGCTCGGCGTCGGCTACGACACGCTCTCGGCGATCAATCCGCGGCTCATCTACTGCGCGGTCTCGGGCTTCGGCCACACGGGGCCGGAGCGGACGACGGCAGCGTTCGATGGCAAGCTCCAGGCGATGTCCGGCATCATGTCGATCACCGGCGAGCCGGCCGGCGGCCCGATGCGCGCCGGGTTCGCGATTTGCGACACGATCGGCGGGATGACGGCGGCGCTGGCGGTGTCGAGCGCGCTCTACCAGCGCACGCACACCGGCCGCGGCCAGTTCGTCGACGTCGCCATGCTCGACGCCGCGCTGGCCTTCATCCCGGGCCCGGTGTCCGAGTACACGGTGGCCGGCATCGAGCAGCGGCAGATCGGCAACGGCTCCGTGAGCCGCAAGCCGACGGCCAGCCGCTTCCGCGCCGGCCAGGGCTTCATCGTGCTCGCGGTGCTGACCGAGAAGCAGTTCGCGGGCCTCATGCGCACGATCGGCCGCGCCGACGCGCTCGACGATCCACGGTTCAAGGACTGGGCGGCGCGCACCGACAACGAGCCGGCGCTGCGCCAGGTCATCGAAGGCGCGCTGGCCACGGACGATCCCAAGACCTGGGAGGCCAAGCTGACCGCGGCCGACGTGCCGTGCGCCTGCATCTGGAAGATCGACGAGATCGTGGAGCACCCGCAGCTCGAGCACCGCGACGTGCTGCAGATGGTCGACTCACGCTTCGGCCCGATGAAGCTCGTGGGCTCGGGCTTCCGGCTCGCGCACGGCAGCCCCAGCATCGACCGCGCGCCGCCGACACTCGGCGAGCACACGGACGAGATCCTGGGCGAGGCCGGTTACACGCCGGCCGACATCGAGCGGCTGCGGCGCGACGCCGTCATCTGAGCGAGGCCCCCGGCGGCTTACGCGACGGCCTGCAGCGGCCCTTCCGGGGCCCGGTCGGTGAGCCGCACGTCCCTGGACCTTCGTACGCTCGACCCAGCGCGACGGGATCGTGTAGACCCTCGAGTTGCGGCGCGCCCGCGTCGGACCTCGGCCTGATGCGCGTCGGACGGCGTGTCGGCTCGTTCTCTCCCCACGGGTCGTAATTCGCCGGCCAGCCGTGCTTCTCGGCCACCCGGTTGGCGTACGCCACGGTCTTGCGGTTCTCTTCCTGCGCCACCCGGCGAAGAAGGGTGACCTTGCGGATGTCGTCCGCTGAGCTCACCTCGCCATAGATGTGACCGACGTCTTTCTAGCCCGTTCGTGCCATGGGAGTACTGTCGACTACTCAATGTGTCCGAGGGTCCGAAAGTGATGTCCGATCAACCGGGCTGAGGCGGCTTACGCGGCGTGACCGGAGCGCCTACGTGCGACGCCGCGCGCGGGTGAGCCGAGCGCCCACCCGCGCGCCGGCGGTGGCGAGCAGGTCGGCCAAGCGTGCGAGCGCAGGCTGGCGGCGGGCCGCGGTCCGCCAGACGAGCGTGACGGGAAGCGCCGGCACTCGCGCGGGCACGCTGACGACGCGATCCGCGGGCGCCTCGGCGAGCGCGAGGGCTGGAACGAGCCCGATACCGAGCCCACCCGACACGTACGAGAGCAGCAGTGAGACGCTCGGCACGTCGATGGTCGACACCGGGCGGACCCGCGCGTCGGCGAGATACTGTTCGAGCACGGCGCGGCCTCGGCTTTCGGCGGCCAGACGCAAGATCGGCTCGCGACGCAGCCGCTCCGTCAGCGGCATCCGGTCGCCGCGCTTGCGCCGCGGACCCACCCAGGCGAAGGGCTGGTCGAAGAGGTGCCGGTCCTCGAGACCGCGTGGAGTCTCCTGGCCGGTAACCACGGCCAGATCGACGTCGCC
>QHTB01000192.1 GCA_003220615.1 Candidatus Rokuibacteriota bacterium | reverse complement strand
ACGACCTCGTGGCCCACGCGCGCCGGCAGAGCTGGGAGACGACGGCCCGCGCCGTCCTCGACGAGTGGGCCGGGCTGCGACGCTCGGCGACCGAGATCGACGACGTCACGACACCGCCAGCGGTGCCCGGAGCGAGCCATGGTCGCTGATCTCCTTCGCAAGCAGGCGTATCGGCCCGAAGCGCTTCGGCTCTTGCTCGCCGATGTGCTCGGCCGGCGTCATCCCGTGCTTTCCACGTCACGCCACCTCGACGAGACCGCCCAGTGGATTCTGAGAGCCCAGGCGGCCACTCGAGACCATGGCGTGTCCGGCGGCTACACGTTCGAGGACGGGTGGTTGGCCTCCTATCCGGAGGCGACGGGCTACATCATCCCGACGCTGCTGACGTACGCGGCCGTGGTCGGTCGGCTCGACTACGAGAAGGCCGGGCTGGCGATGGCGGAGTGGGAGCTGACCGTTCAGCACGCCGACGGCGGGTTCCCCGGACACTTCGTCGATCGCGCGCATCCGCCGGTCGTCTTCAACACCGGCCAGATCATCTTCGGCCTGCTGGCGGCCCACGACGCGACCGGTGATCTGAGGTTCTTGATGTCGGCGCGTCGGGCCGGAGCCTGGCTGGCCAACGTTCAGGACGGCGACGGCGCCTGGCGCCGATTCGATTACCGCAACGCCGTCCACGTCTACAACACGCGAACGGCCTGGGCGCTGGCCGAGCTGGGCAAGACCACCGGCGACCGGCGGTTCGAAGAGACGGCCATTCGCCACCTCGACTGGGCGCTCAGCCAGCAGAGGGCCAATGGATTCTTCGACCACTGCGCGTTCTCGGCCGACGAGGAGCCGTTCGTCCACACGATCGCGTACACGACCCAGGGATTGCTCGAGGCCGGGCTCCGACTCGGCCGTCAGAACTATGTGGCGGCGGCGGAGCTCACGTGCCGCGTGCTGCTCACACACCTGGACGCGGACGGCGGGCTGTCCGGCACATTCGACGCGAAGTGGCGCCCGACCGCCGGCTATTCCTGTGTGACCGGCAATGCCCAGATGGCGGCGCAATGGTTCCGCCTCGCTCGCGTCACCGGCGACCGGAGGTTTGGGGACGGCGCGCGCCAGGCCACGCGGTTCCTCAAATCGATCCACGACTGCGCAACCAGCAATCCTCGGATCAGGGGCGCGGTCAAAGGCTCGCACCCCATCTGGGGCCGGTATCTCTTCGGCAGCTATCCGAACTGGGCGGCCAAGTTCTTCATGGATGCGCTGCTGATGGAGCTCGCCGACGACGGCGGCCACGGCGTCACCGTCCGGTGCTGGTGAGGCCCACGACATGCATCCGCTGATCGTCCGCCACGTCGTCCTGCCGCTGCACGAGCGGCTGAAGCGGACGCCGACGTTTGCGTGGCTGAAGCATCTCGAACGAACGCAGTGGATGGACCCGGCGAAGCTACGTGATCTCCAGTTCGCCGAGCTGCGCCGTCACCTGGAGTTCGCCTACCGTCACACGCGCTACTACCGGCGGCTCTTCGACGAGCACGAGGTCCCGCCACACCGCATCCAGTCGCTGGAGGACTTCCGGAAGGTGCCGGTCCTGACCCGGCAGCTCTTGCGCGAGAACTTCGATGACCTGATGGCGACCGGCGTCCGGTTGCGCCGAGTCCAGCGCGTCTCCACCGGAGGCTCCACCGGTGAGCCCGTCACGTTGCTCGTCGACATGAGTGTGGGCTTCGCCATCGCGCTTCGCCATCGGGCCCATCGGTGGTTCGGGCTCGAGCCCGGCGCACGGGAGATCGTGCTGTGGGGCTCGCCGATCGAAGCGACCCGGCAGGACCGCCTGCGCAACCTGCGCGACTGGCTGATCAACTCGAAGCTCATCTCCGCGTTCGACCTCGGCGCGCCGGCGCTCGCCGAGTACGCACGGATCATCACCCGGCATCGCCCACTCCGGATCTACGGCTACGCCAGCGCCATCTACCTGCTCGCTTGTTTCCTGGAGCGTGAAGGCTGGCGCCCCGACTGGCGGTTGCACGCCGCGTTCACGACGGCCGAAACGCTCTTCGACTTCCAGCGGAAGACGATCGAGGCGGTGTTTCGCTGCCCGGTCGCGGTCGAGTACGGGGCGCGCGACGCCGGCAACATGGCCAACGAATGTCCCCACGGCGGCCTGCACATCCCCGCCGAGGGTGTGGTGCTGGAAACCATCGCCGTCGCGCCGGACGGACTCGGCGAGATCGTGGCGACGAACTGTCATCGGCCGGCGATGCCACTCATTCGATATCGCACGGGCGATCTCGGTGAGCTCACCGACGAACGTTGTCGGTGCGGCCGCTCGCTGCCGTTGCTCAAGCGCATCGAGGGCCGGCGGACCGACTTCCTGGTGGCGCCCGATGGACGCATCCTCCACGCGCTCGCCCTCATCTACGTGCTGCGAGAGATGGAGCGCGTGCGTGAGTTCCAGATCGTCCAGGAGGATGTCGACTCGATCGTGGCCCTGGTCGTCGCGGCACCTGGTTGGTCACGCGACGACGATGACAACGTCCAGCGAGCCGTCCGGGCACGAATCGGTGCCGACGTCGGCGTCAGGGTGGAAACGGTCGCCGCGATCCCGCGCACGCAGTCGGGCAAGTTCCGCTACGTGGTGTCGCGCGTGGCCGATGACTTCATTCACCGCGTGCTGAGCAATAGGAGACCGGCGGTCGAGGGGGCGTGCTCGTGAGACTGCTCGAGCAGGCGCCGGCCGGATGGGATGCGCGAATGGCGTTTCCGACGCTCGCGACCACCTTCGCCGAGGCGTCGCGGGCGCTGGGCTTCCGTCCGCTCTATGCGGAGGACGGCGCCAGTCGGGCCCTCGTGCTGATGCGCGGCCTGTCCGCTCCCGTGATCGGACCGTGGACTCGTCGCGCCAAGGTCAACGTGGAGAGCACCGACGTCGCGTTCGCGACCGAGCTGGTGAAGGTCATCCGGCGCTCATCGCCGGCGCTCGTCCGCTGGGGTGATCACTACTGGCCGCCGGCCCCGGCCGTCCTCGACGAATGCCCGGGGATGCGTCCGGTCGTGCGCCACATCATCGAGCAGGACCTCACCCGCGACGAGGACGCGCTGTTTCGCGGGATGAAGGACGAGATTCGCCGCAAGATCCGGCGAGCGAGCAAGGACGGCGTTGTCGTCAGCGAGGTCGCGAGCGACGCCGACCTGCGCGATTACTGCCGGCTGTCGCAAGCGACCAACGGCCGGATGGAGGCTCAGGGCCAGGCCGCCATCTATCCCGACGCATTCTTCGCCGAAGTGTTTCGCCGCATGGTGCCGGCCGGCCACGCGGTCCTGCTGCTCGCGCGCAGCGAGGGGATCCCGCTCGCCGCGGGGATGTTCCTGCTCGGCCGCGAGTGGATCACGTACTGCCACGGCGCGTCGACGCGAGACCGCGCGCTGACGGTCAAGCAAGGCCCGACGGCGATGTTCTGGCACGCCATGCGGCTCGGAAAGATACGCGGGCTGACGCGCTTCTCGATGGGATCGGTCACGCCGACGGAGGATCCGGCGCATCCACATTACTCGGTCTACGCCTTCAAGCGCATGTGGGGCGGCACGCTCAGCGAGATGACCAGCGGCGAGATCGTCCTGTCGCGGCTGAAGCTCGCGTTCCAGGACCGCGTGCTCTCGCCGCTGTGGGAGCGCGCGTATCCGATCTACCTGCACGGCGTGAAGTCGGCTGACGTCAAGCGCGTGCTGCTGTCAGCGCTCCCCGGGCTCGAGACGAGGATCTTCCGCCGCCTGGCGAGGCAACGCTCGTGATCCGGGTCACGTCGACGCCGCCCGCCGACTGGGCCGAGCGCATCGCCGCCGCGTCTCAGAGCGAGGGCTTCGCCGAAGCCATGCGGCTGATGGGCTACCGGCCACTCTACGTGTGGAGCGCCGAGAACGCCGCGCTCGCTCTCGTCCGCGGCTGGCGCCTCACCGCACGTGCGAATCTCTTTGCAACGGGCGCGCCATGGGCGTTTTTACGCGGTGCTCTGGATGCGCTGACCGCGCGTGGCGTGCCGTATGTCAAGGTCGGCGACACGATGTGGGGTGTTGTCGCCGACGGCGTGCCGCCCGACGGGACGCCACGGCTGTCGGTCACGCCCCGGCATACGTTCGTGCTCGACCTCGCACCGTCGGAGGCCGATCTGCTGCGTGGCATGGACGGCGCCGAGCGGAAGATCCGCAAGGCCGAGCGCGAAGGCGTGGTGGTGCGTCCGGTCGAGAGCGCCGCTGACCTCGCGGCGTTCTGCCAGCTCTCCCACGAGACCTCCGACCGCGTGCGGGCGCGCACCGCCTACACCGATTTCCCGCCGGCGTTCTTCGAGACGCTGCACGAACGGATGGCGTCCACCGGAGCGGCGCGCTTCTACGTCGCCTGGCACGACACGGCCCCGCTCGCCGCGTGTGTGTTCCTGACGCACGCCGACACGATGCTCTACTACCTCGGCGGGTCGACGCGGAACCGCGAGCTGACCACCAAGCAGGCGCCGACCGCGGTGTTCTGGCGCGCCATCCGCGACGCAAAGCGGCTCGGGGTCCGTTACTTCGACCTCGGCGGTTGTACGCCGACCGAGGACGTGAACGATTCGCGCCACGGCGTCTACGCCTTCAAGAAGCGCTGGGGCGGACGGCTCGAGGCGTTCTACAACGTCGAGGCGATCCTGTCGCCGTTCGCCTACCGCCTGCAAGAGCGCGTCGTCACGCCGCTCTGGGACCGGCTGCATCCGATGTACTTCCGACTCCTCGACGCGGCGCACGCCCTGCGTCGCCTGACTCGTGTTCCCACGTCGTCCCCGGTAGAGCCGGGAGCTCAGGAGGGTTGATGCGAACGCTCGGGGCGATGCTCGTTGCGACGATCCTCTGGGCCTGGTCGGCGCCGTCAGTGGCGGCCGCCGAGAAGACGGCCGTCGAGTGGCAGGTGAGCACGGGCCAGACGTACTCGGCGAGCAACGGACGCATGGGTGACACCGACGTGCTCGTCGAGCTGCGCGAGACGCCGACCGCCCACGGCCGGCGCTACGACGTGCGGCTGCGCAACCGGAGTGGGCGCGAGCGCCCGCTCCAGAATGGCGGCGGCACCGATTACACGACCGTCGCGCTGCGCATTCGCATTCCCCGGACGGGGACGGCGACGCAGGCTGCGATCGACGGCGTCACCGTCGATGTGCCGGCCGACGTTCGCCAGTGGTGGGAGCCGAGCAAGCTCGCCGGAACCCAGTACGGCTTCGCCTACGCGATCAAGAGCGGCGATCAAGAAGTGCGCCGCGTCGGGCCCAGCACCAAGGCCTCGCAGTGGGGCGGCCGCAGCAGCGGCATCGTGCGCATCGACGGCCGCGCGTACGTGGTCCCCGAGTTCTGGGAGCGCCAGCCCCGCCGGATCACCGTCACCGCGACCGAGATCGTCCTGACCCTGGTCGACGGGCAAGCGCTGCTCAGGGCTGGAGAAGACGCCTGGGACCGCTTCGCCGTGCTCGACGGCGCGCTCGATGACCAGACGATCCTCGACGAGGCCGAGGCGTTGCCGAGCCTCACCGCCGCGCAGCGGCAGGCGCTGGCCGAGCACTTCAAGATCGCGCCCGAAGGCCTGAAGGGGCCCGACGCGACCGCCGAGGCGCTGCTCAGGCGCTACGACCGCTGGCAGGGCACCTCGTGGGAGAAGTCATATGCTACGAGAAGCGCCGCGCGCGAAGGATGGCCCGGCGAAGACGACTCCGCGAAGACAACGCTCTTCTCGCTCTTTCGGCGCGGGCGCTACTACGCCGTGGCCGAGCCGGGCGCCTACACCTGGCGCAACTACGGCGACATCCAGTGGGCCGGCGGGATGGCCTCAGGTCACTACGACTGGGTGCGCGCGGCCTTCAAGCACTACGTGAAGACGGACAATCGGGATGCCCTGCGCTGGGGCATGGCGGCCATGCGGCACGCGATCTCCGTCGACTACGTGTGGACCGACTACTGGAGCGCCGGCGACGCCGGGCTGGCCCGCTACGAAAAGGGTGATCACGGCGCGCCCAACAACTGGTTCCCACCCAAGCGCTCCCACGTCTGGGTCGAAGGCCTCTTCCTGGCCGCGGCGGTCAGCGGCGATCCCTGGGTTCGTGAGGCGGCCGTCCGCCGCGTGGAAGGCCTGTGGAACGCGTGGGGCGGAAAGTCGCCGGCCGTCTGGAACAACGCCTATTCCGAGGTGCGCTGGGTCACGTGGCCGATGCTCGCCCTCGTCCGCGGCTTCGAGGAGACCGGCGACCTGCGCTACTGGACCAAGGCGAAAGAGCTGATGAGCGAGCTCGCGCGCTACGAGACGGCGTCGGGCGCCAAGGGCTACATCAAGAACACCACACCCTACGGCCTGAAAAACCTCGTCTGGGTCAGCATGCACGGGTACGCGACGCTGGCCCTGCTCGAGCTCGCCGACGTGGCCATCCAGCGCAACGAATGGACCCCCGCGTGGGAGGCCATGCTCGCGCGGATGGGTACGTGGGCGATCACGCCGCTGCCCAACGGGCCCTACGACCCGCCGGCAGGATCCAAGCCCTACGGCGCGTTCTCGACCGACGGCTGGTGCCCGGCCGAGGATGCGTGCGGCCAGGCGACCGACAAGCCGAGCGTGAACACCAACGCGCTCTTCGTCGACCTGTTCGCGTGGCTGGCCCAGCGCGATCCCGAGAAGTGGGCGCCGGTGGCGCGCCAGGTGTTCCACGACTTCGTCAATTACGCCCAGAATCTCGAAGGGCGCATCGGGTACCTGACCGACGACTATCCGTCGACGGAGACGAAGATCCTGGGCCGCGCCCAGCTCTTCGGCGACCGGGCCGCGCGCTGGCTGCACACGAGTGCGCCGGCGCGCTCGGCGGAACGGAAGTAGGTGTCGGCATGAGCGCCTTCACTGACCAGGTGGCGAAGGGACTGGCGTGCCTGCGCTGGCTTCCCGCGTACGCTGGCCAGCAGCTCGTGCGGCGCGGGTTCCGGAAGGCGGGGCCGCAGCATCTGATCGTTGCGCTCGCCGATCACTTCGAGCCGTCGATCGTGCCCGGCGTGTCCGGCCGCCACGCCGACCTGGACGAGCAGGAGCGCCGGCTAGAGCGGTGGTGCCGCGAGTACCCGAAGATGGCCGACGCCCACCGGGACGGTGACGGCTTCCCGTTCCGCCACACGTATTTCTATCCGGCGGAGCAGTTTCACAAGACGCTGATCGACCGCCTGGCCGAGCACTGTCACGACGGGTGGGGCGAGGTGGAGATCCATCTCCACCATGGCGTCGACGCCCCGGATACGTCGGAGGCGACGCGGCGCGTGCTCGTCGAGTTCCGCGACGAGCTGGCTTCCCGTGGGTGTCTTCCCCGCTGGAACGGCCAGGGCAGCCCGCGCTACGCGTTCGTTCACGGCAACTGGGCCCTCGCCAATTCCGCCGGAGGCCGCTACTGCGGCGTCGACGACGAGATGGCGATCCTCGCCGAGACGGGCTGCTACGCGGATCTCACCCTGCCGGCGCCGCTCGGCCTGCCGCAGGTGGGCAAGATCAACAGCCTCTACGAGTGCGGCTTGCCGCTCGATCAGCGGGCGCCGCACCGGCGAGGCCGTCGTCTCGCGGTCGGACGCTCGGCCCGGACGTTTCCCTTGATCGTGCAGGGCCCGTTGGTGGTGAACGCGCTCCGGCGCGTCGGCGGCCGGCTGCGCCCCGGCATCGAGCAGGGCGTCCTGGTGACCCACGATGCGCCGACTCCCGCCCGCCTCGGGCTGTGGCAGCAGGCGGGAATCAGCGTGGCCGGACGGCCGGAGTGGGCCTTCATCAAGCTCTCCTGCCACGGCATGGATCCGCGCGACGAGCCCGTCATGCTGGGCGCGCCGATCCGGCACTTCTTGAGGACGCTGCTCGATGCTGCCCGCGACGGCGGCGATCGCGTTCACTTCGTGACCGCGCGCGAGATGGTCAACATCGCGCTGGCGGCGTGCGACGGGCGCGACGGCGATCCCGGCGCGTATCGCGAGTACCGACTCCGCCTGCCCGGCCGGGGCGGGGAGGGGGCGTGCTGATGTACGGCCAGCGTCCTCTCGCCGATCTCCGGTGGGTGCTCCGCGGCATCGCGGCGAACCAGATCGCCCGGTTCTTTCCCGACCGCTACGTCCGCATGACGGGCCACACGGGCCGGGGCGCCGACGAGTCGTCGGCGCGGCAGATCGCCGACTATTTCTGGTCGTGCTTCTACGACTACTTCGAGATCCTCGGGATTCCGGCGAGCGACATCGGCCGCTACCTGAAGGGCAAGACCGTGCTCGAGTACGGTCCGGGCGACGTGCCGGCGGTGGCGTTCCTGATGCTGGCGCACGGCGCCGACGCCGCCGTCTGCGTCGATCGCTTCGAGCTCTATCGGCCGTCGCCGGCCAGCGCCGAGGTGCTGGGACTCCTCCTCGACGACCTCGAGGGCGCCGCGCGCCTTCGGGGGGAGGTCTGCTTCAGGACGCCGCTCGATCCTGCCTCGGGCCTCGCCGAGCCGAGCTTCCGGTACGTGTGCCAGGACTACGGCCTCTCGGGGCTGCGCGATGAGGCCGACCTGATCATCTCGCGCGCGGCGCTCGAGTACGCCAACGACCTCTCGGCAACCTTCGCCGACATGCGGGCCGCGATGCGGGCCGACGGGATCGCGATCCACAAGGTCGACCTTGCCGGGCAGCGGTGCGACGACGATCACCCGCTGAGCTTCCTCACGTATCCGCGCGTGCTGTGGTGGGCGATGTGCTCGCACAAGAACACGGTCAATCGCTGGCGGATCGACCACTACCGCCGGCTGCTCGTCGAGCACGATTTGGAAACGGTCAGCCTCGAGCCGACGGCCCTGGCCGACCGGCGCCTGGTGGACGAGGTCCGGCCTCGTCTGGCGTCGTGCTTCCGTGGGGTCAGCGATCGGGACCTGTCGTGGCTTGGCTTCTGGATGGTCCTGCGCAAGCCGACCAGCCGGCCGGCGGGGTGGAGGGCCTGATGGCGGGCGAGCGGTCACTGGTCAAGAGCATCGGCAGCAACTGGGGCGTGACGATCGTGACCATCGTCATGACCTTCATCCTCACGCCGTTCATCATCCACCGGCTGGGGACGGAAGCCTACGGGACGTGGGCGCTGATCACGTCGATGACCGGGTATCTCGGTCTGCTCGTCCTCGGCGTGCCGATGGCGTCCGTCCGCTACTTCTCGGAGTACGTGGCGGGTGACGACCGGCCGCGCCTGAACGAGGCGGTGGCGAGCTGCACCGGCCTCTACATCGCGATGGGCGTCATGGCCCTGGTCCTGAGCGGTCTGCTGTTCGTGTTCTTCGACACGACCTACGCGATTCCGGCCGGTCTGCGGCTGGAAGCGCGCGTGAGCTTCGGGCTGGCCGCGCTGGCGGTGGCCAGCGGATTCGTGGCGATGCTCCCGGAAGCCGTCATGGCCGCCCACCACGACTTCGTGATCAGGAACGCGTTCGTGATCGGCATCGTCCTCGTGCGCTTCGGGCTGACCATCGGGCTGCTCGTGCTCACGCCGTCGTTCGTCGTCCTGGCCGCGGTCCAGATCATCGGGCCGGCGATCGACTTCACGGTCTGCCTGCTGCTCGTGCACCGCCGCTATCCGGGGGTGCGCATCGGGCTGTCGAGCTTCCAGTGGGACGTGGTCCGCAAGATCTTTTCCTTCAGCATCTACGTCCTCGTGCTGAACGCCGCCGGACGGCTGGCGCTCCAGACCGACCCGCTCGTGATCGGCGCGACGCTCGGGGTGAGCCAGATCCCCTACTACTCGGTGGCCAACAACTTCGTCCTCTATGCGCTGGAATTCATCGTGGCCATCGCGGCCGTCGTGATGCCGACGACGACCCGGCTCAAGACCCAGGGACGCCTGGGCGAGCTGCGGGCGATCTTCCTGCGCTGGTCGAAGATCGCGTTCTGCCTGACCATGATCGTGGGCCTGTTCCTCATCGTGCTCGGCCCGCGCTTCATCGGCTGGTGGATCGACGCCTCGTTCGAGGGCCCCGCCGGCGCCGTGCTCCAGATCCTCATGATCTCGAGCCTGATCTTCCTGCCCGTGCGCGGCGTCGCCCTGCCCGTGCTGATGGGGCTGGGAAAGCCCGTGCTGCCGTCGCTCACGTTCCTGGGCGCCGGCGTGCTCAACCTCGTCCTCAGTCTCGTCCTGGCTGGGCCGCTCGGGCTGGCCGGTGTCGCGCTGGGGACCGCCATTCCCAACGTCCTCTTCGCGGCGGTCGTGCTGATCGTGGCCTGTCGGGAGCTCGGCATCGGCCTGTTCGAGTACCTCCGCTACGTCGTGCCGCGCACCGTGCTCGCGGGGCTGCCCGTCCTGATCGCGCTGCTGTGGTTCAAGCTCGGGCTCGCGGTGCACAGCCTGGGCGGACTGGTGACCGCCGGCGTGAGCGTCTGCTTCCTGTTCGCGGTGCTCTCAGTCTTCTTCGTGTACCGGAACGATCCCTATCTCGACCTGCGCGGCGAAGTGGCCCGCCTGGTCGTCCGGAGCCGATGATGACTGCCCTCACGAGCGTCCTCGAAGTCGCGGCAGGCTTCCTGGGGCTTCTCCTCGTGGCCGAATTCGTGGCCCGCTGGGCCCTCGGTCGCCGCGCGTACTACGTGTGGTCTCCCGGCGTGCGCATGCGGTTGCACCCCGACCCCGAGATCTTCCCCGAGCTCGAGCGGGTGGTTCGCTTCGAGGTGAACTCCGACGGGGAGCGGGGCGACGAAGCCCCGCGCTCGAAGCGCGGCGTGTACCGCATCCTGGTGGCCGGTGGCAGCGCGGTCGAGGGCTACCTGCTCGATCAGCCGACCAACTGGCCGGCCGTCGCGCAGCGCCTGCTCAATTGCCCGGACGTCCTGCGATCGCTCAAAGCGCGCCGGGTGCACGTGGGGAACATCGGCAAGTCAGGCGTGGGTTCGGCGGAGCTGGTCACGATCTTCCAGCGCATCCTGCCCCGCTACGGCCACCTCGACGCCGTCGTCGTCCTGACCGGCGTCGGTGACGTCGTGCAGTGGCTCGAGGCCGGCGCGCCGCCGACGATGGAACGGCCGGCCCGGACCGCCGACGTGTTCGGCTGTCATCCCGAGAAGGTGTTCGGCTGGAGGCCGCGCACGCTGGCCCTGGCCGAGCTCTGGCGAGCCTGGCGCCGGCGGGTGTTGAGGCGCGTACGAGTCGAGACACGCTCGGCCCGGTGGATCGGCCGCGCCCGTGCGATGCGGGCGGCGGCGCCGGATGTCAGGACTTCGGTCCCCGACCCGAGCACGCTGCTCGATCATTTCGAGAAGAACCTGCGCCAGGCCCTGGAGTACGCGCGAGGGTACGCGGATCGCGTCGTGGTGGCGCGCCAGCCGTGGTTCGACGGCCCGTACACCGACGAGCAGCTCCGCCACCTGTGGCACGGCGCCGTCGGGAAGGCCCACAAGGAGACCGTCAAGACCTACTACGCGGCCGAGATCGTCGCCGGCATGATGGCGCTCATCGACAAGCGCGCGGCCCGCGTGGCCGACGCGGTCGGCGTCGAGCAGCTCGATCTGATGCCGCTCGTCGAGTGCACGCTCAAGAACTATTACGACTTCTGTCACTTCACGCCGGCCGGCGCCCTGGCGGTCGCGCAGGCCGTCGCCGCCGCGATCATCGGGTAGACGATGCGACCGATCACTCGTCTTCGTCGTCACCTGCGTCGCGCCGCGACGTCGTCGACGCGCGCTCGCGCATCGATCCAATGTTCATACTGCAGTGGATATACGAGACTAGAACGGTCGGTATATTGCTCCGTCTTCGAATATGAATGATAGTTCGGGCCGCGTGATTGATATGAACATTATTGAATCCACCTCGACACCTTTTGGTTTCGCGAGCCGCGCGGCGATGGCTTCGACGGCCTTCGTCGTCGCCGCGTTCGCGACGCTGCTCGGCCTGCTCTACGCGAACGTCCTGCCCGACCTCGTTTACGATTGGTGGGACGATCCCAATTACTCGCACGGCTTCCTCGTGCCGCTCTTCAGCGCATACCTCGTGTACCAGCGGCGCGCGTCGATCCTCGCGACGGAGTTTCGCCCGAGCTGGTGGGGCCTGGCCCCGATCCTGATCGGGATCGTCAGCCTCGTGCTGGGCCAGGTCGGTGCCGAGGCGTTCGTCAGCCGCGCGTCGCTCATCATCATCCTCGCGGGCCTGACGTGGTTCCACGCCGGCTGGCCGATGCTCCGCGCGATGATGTTCCCGCTGGCCTTCCTGCTCTTCATGATCCCGTTGCCGGCGGTGCTCTTCTACGCGGTGGCGTTTCCCCTCCAGGGCCTGGCCGCGCAGAACGCGGCGTGGATCCTGGATCACATGGGCGTGCCCGTCCTCATCGACGGGAACGTCATCCACCTGAGCCACATCTCGCTCGGCGTCACCGAGGCCTGCAGCGGCATCCGGTCGCTCATCTCGCTGCTGGCCCTGGCCCTGGCCTGGGCCGCCCTGGCCCTGCCGGGCACGGTGACCATGGCGATCTTCGCCATCGTGACGATTCCCATCACGATCGTCGCCAACGCCGGCCGCGTGGTCGTCACCGGCCTCATCGGGCAGTGGTTCGGCCGTCAGTACGCCGAGGGATTCTTCCACATGGCGTCGGGATGGATCATCTTCGTGTTCGCCTTCATGTGCCTGGTCGTGGTCGATCGCGGCCTCCGTTTCGTAATGGCCCGGAAGCGGAGCCGGCCATGACGTCCTGGGTGCGCTTCGCCATCACGACCGTCTGTCTGGTCGCCGGGCTCTTGCTCCTGAACGCGCGCTCGCAAGGGCACACCACCCCGCTCCGCCGCCCGTTCGACGACTTCCCGACCAAGATCGGGGCGTGGACGGGGCAGGAGGCGACGCGCCTCGACATCGAGACCCTGAACATCCTGAAGGTCAGCGACTACGTGATGCGGCGCTATGTCGACGGGGCCGGTCGCGGCCTCTGGGTCTATCTCGGGTATTGGGAAAGCCAGCGGCGCGGCGCCCAGATGCACTCGCCGAAGAACTGCCTGCCCGGCAGTGGCTGGGAGCCGCTCGAAGCGACGGTCATGCCGATTCCTGTCGAGGGCGGACGCACGATCCACGTGAACCGCTTCCTCGTGCAGAAATCCAATCAGCGCGAGCTGGTGCTCTATTGGTATCGCGCCCAGGGCGACGACGTCCCGGGCGAAGTCGCCGCGAAGGCGGCGATGGTGAAGAACGCCATCATTCGGAATCGGACCGACGGCGCGCTCCTGCGTGTCTCGGCCCCGGTCGAGTCGAGCGTGGCGGAGACGTCGGATCGGTTGGTGGCCTTCGTGCAGGCCATGTATCCACGGTTAGGGGACTATCTGCCGGATTGAGACAGGAGAACGACTATGGGGCGAGTGAAACTCTCGGTGTTGGTGCTCACGATCCTGGTTTCGGCATTCCTCGGCGCGTGCGCCGAGACTCCGGACGCAAAGCGCGCGCGACATCTCAGTCGCGGCGACGAGTACTTCGGGCAGGGCCGCTACAAGGACGCGCTGATCGAGTACCAGAACGTCCTCCGCTTCAACGCCAGTGACTCGCGAGCGATCGAGCGGATGGGCTTCGCGTACCACAACCTCGGTGACTTCCGGCGCGCGTATCCCTTCCTCTTGAAGGCCCGTCAGGCCAACCCCGACGACGTGAACGTCACCATGAAGCTGGCCGCCATCTACCTGCTGGCCGGCAAGCTGGACGAGGCCCGCGAGCTCGCGGGCGGGATCCTCGAGAAGGACCCGAACCACCTGGAGGCGCTCCAGGTCATGGCCGTCGCGGCGCGACGCCAGAACGAGATCGCGGAAGCGGCCGCCGGCTTCGAGGCCGCCCGTCCCGTCCTCGAGGCGCGCGCCGGGTACCACATCAGCCTGGCCGAGCTGTCGCTGAAGGCGCGCGATCTCACCAAGGCCGAGGCGCATCTGAAGGAAGCGCTCAACCGCGACGAGAAGTCGGTGCAGACGCACCTCATGCTGGCCAACCTCTATCGCGCCAAGGGCGACCGTGACAGCGCCCTGGCCGAGTTCAAGACCGCGGTGGCCATCGAGCCGGTGGTCGGCGGCGCGCGGCTCAACCTGGTCGACTTCCACGCCGCCAACCGCGACTTCAATGCGGCCAAGGAAGTCCTCAAGTCGTCCAAGGAGAGCGACGGCGACTATCTCGCGACCCGGCGCCGGTTGTCCGAGCTCGCCTTCATCGAGGGCAAGACCGACGAAAGCCTCGCCATCCTCGCCGACGTCTTCAAGAAGGCGCCGACGGACGTCGAGGGGCACCTCATTCGAGGCCGCATCTATCTGACCAAGCGGCAGACGACCGAGGCAATCCAGGAGTTCCAGGGCGTGTTGAAGGCCGACTCCAAGCAGGCGCAGGCCCGGTACTGGCTCGCGATCGCCTATCACCAGACGGGCAACATCCAGCAGGCCAAGACCGAGCTGACCCAGGCGCTGGAGCTGGCGCCCCGGATGACGGACGCCGCGTTTCTCCTCGCTCAGATGAACCTCGAGTCCGCCAACCCGGCGGCCGCGATCGAGTCGATGGAGAAGATCATCGCGGCCCAGCCGAAATCCCTGCAGGCGTACCTGCTGCTCGGCACCGCGCAGCTCAGCCGGCAGCAGCCGGCGGCCGCGCTGCAGACGTTCAAGAAGATGCAGGCCATCGCGTCGAAGGACCCGCGGCCCGTGCATCTGACCGGCATCGCGCTGCAGGCGGTCGGCCAGAAGGCGGAGGCCGCGAAGGAGTTCGAGCGGGCCCTCAGCATGAAGCCGACGTTCACCGACCCGCTGACCGCGCTGGTCGGCCAGGCCATCGGCGAGGGGAACACGGGGCTGGCGCTGGAGCGGATCCGCAAGCAGATCAGCGTGGCCGGCGATTCGACGCGCCTCCAGTTCCTGCTCGGCTCCACGCACCAGCTCCGCAAGGAGAACGCGCAGGCCGAGGCGGCCTACGCGAAGGCGCTCCAGCTCGATCAGACGTTCGTTCCGGCTTACGTCGCGCTCGGCCAGATGTACCTGGCCGCCCAGGACGACCAGAAGGCGCTCGCCCGCTTCGAGCAGGCGCTCGGCGTCAACGGAAACGACGTGGTCTCCCGCATGATGATCGCGCAGATCCATCTGAACCGCGGCGACCGTGACAAGGCCAAGGAGTCCTACGAGCAGATCCTGGCCGCCAAGCCCCGCTTCGTGCCGGCCGCCAACAACCTGGCGTGGATCCTGGCCCAGAACGGCGACAAGGAGCGCGCGCTGCAGCTCGCCACGATCGCGAAGGAAGGCTCGCCCGACGATCCGTTCGTCTCCGACACGCTCGGCTGGATCCTGCACCAGCGCGGTGTCAACGAGCGGGCCTGGACCCTGATCAAGGAGAGCGCGGCCAAGCAGCCGGGCAATCCCGAGATCCAGTACCACGCGGGCGTCCTCGCGCAGAAGATGGGACAGCCGGAGCTCGCCAAGCAGCACTTCCAGCGCGTGGTCGCGTCGGGCAACAACTATTCAAACAAGGACAAGGCGGTCAAGGCCCTTTCGGAGATCAAGTAAGGGCGAATTGATGAGCCTCTTCACGATCGAATCGTTGTCGGCGGTCCTGGCCATCGTCAGCAGCACGACGCTGGCGGTGGCCATCCTCCGCCAACGGCCACTCCGGCCCTTCCACCTCTGCTTCTCGGCGGGCATGCTGGCCTTCGCGGCGGAAGCGATCGCCGCGCTGATGCTGGCCCCCCACGGCCTGTGGAAGGCGGACATCCTCTTCTGGAGCTGGTTCCTCGGCCTCGCCATGCTGGTGACGCCGCTGCTGTGGATGGTGTTCGTCGTCAGTTTCCTCTCTGACGGCGACCACCATCGCCCATCGTTACGGTCCCGGCTGATCCTGATCGGGACGTTCATCCTCGCGCTCGCCTCCATCGTCGTGCTGGCCCGCCGCCAGACGATCGGCGTGCTCCGAATCGACGGGGCGTTCCAGGCGATGGTCTTCGACGTGATCGGGCGGGCCGGGATCGTCATGCAGCTGCTCGCCACCGTCGGACTCCTCGGGTCGCTCGAGATGTCGCTGCGTCTGTCCCGCGGCGTCGAGCGGTGGCGGATGAAGTACCTCGTGGTCGGCCTGGGCGGCATCTTCATCGCCCGCTTCTGCATCCTCACCAGTCTCTTGCTCTTCAACGTGATGGCCGGGCTGCACATCGCGACCATGGCCGCCACGCTGTTTGTCGGCAACGTCGCCGTCGCCTATGCGGCCAGCCGCGGGATCCGGGCCCTCGGGATCCGGCCCTCGCGGCAGGTGGTCTTCGGCTCAGCCATCGTCGGCTTCCTGGGGGTCTATCTCCTGGCCGTCGGCGTGCTGGCCTGGCTGCTGCGCCGCGTGGCCGTGGCCGAGCCCGTGTTCTGGGGCTCGCTGCTGCTGTTCGTGTCCGGGCTCATCCTGGCCATCCTGCTGCTGTCCGAGGATCTCCGCTGGCGGGTGAAGCGCTTCATCGCGCTCCACTTCTATCGGACGAAGTACGACTATCGTGAACAGTGGCAGAGCTTCACCGCGCGCCTGGGCGCGCTCCTGACCGTGGAGCAGTCCGCGCCCCAGGTGGCGCAGGCGATCGTCGAGGCGGTCGGCGCGACCGACGCCGCCCTCTATCTCGGCGCGGCCGACGGGCGCTTCCGATGCGCCGCCTCGGTCGGGACGATCGCGCCGCTCAGCACCATCGACGCCGACGCTCCGCTGCTGGCGCTCTTCCGGCGCGAGCGGCGTCCGTTCGTGGTCGGCTCCGAGGCGGTCCCCGGATCCGAGGAGATCGGACGGTACGCCAGCAACTTCGCGCTGCTCGTCCCGCTGATGTGGCGGGACACGCTGACCGGCCTGCTCTTCCTGGGGCCCGAGCGCACGGGCAATTCGTACGGCTACGAGGACCTGGAGTTCCTGGCTACGGTGGGCGAGCAAGCCGCCGGGGTCCTGGCCGTGGCCCAGCTCTCGGAGAAGGTCGGACAGGCGCGCGAGTTCGAAGCGTTCCACCGGCTGACGTCGTTCATCATCCACGACATCAAGAACAGCGTGTCGTCGCTGTCGCTCCTGAGCCGCAACGCGCTCAAGAACTTCGACGACCCCGAGTTCCAGCGCGACGCGATCCGGACCGTGTCGCAGGTCGTCACCCGAATGAAGAACCTGCTCGGGAAGCTGGCGACGCCCACGCACGGCGATGGGGTCGAGTTCGAGGTCGTGGATCTGAAGGCGGTGGCGGCCGCGGCGGTGCTGATCGGCAGCCAGGCGTCCACCATTCAATTCGTGAAATCACTGGAGTCGGTCGTGGTGAAGGCCGACGCCGATGCGCTGCAACGCGTGCTCGAGAACCTGATCGCCAATTCGATGGATGCGATCCGGGGCGAAGGCACCATCACCATCCGCACCTATGCGGAAAACGACCTGGCCGTCGCCGAAGTGAGCGACACCGGGGAAGGAATGTCCGAAGAATATTTGCGCGAATCTCTCTTCGTTCCGTTCCGTTCGACCAAGCCCGGTGGCTGGGGCATCGGCCTCTATGAAGCCCGGGAGATCGTTCAGAAGCACGGGGGAACGATGTCGATCGCCAGTCGACGGAACGAAGGAACAACCTGTGTGGTCAAGTTGCCGCTCGTGAACGCGACGCCTCCGGCCTTGCCCGGTGCGATCGACCGGGCGCTCGGGATAGGAGGACGCTGAGGTGGACAAGCCGGTCCTGCTGATCGTGGAAGACGACGACGCTCTTTGCACACAATATCGCTTTGCGCTCCACGAGGAGTACTCGGTGCGCTTCGCGAAGAATCGAGTTCAGGCGATGAAGCAGGTGGCGGCCAGCAAGCCGGCCGTCATCACCGTCGACCTGGGTCTGCCGCCCCATACCGACACCGCCGAAGAAGGCCTCGAGCTGCTCCGCGAGCTGCTGGCGGCCGACGCGCTGGCCAAGGTGATCGTGATCACCGGCAGTAACGATCGCGCCAACGCGCTGAAGGCGCTGCGGCTGGGGGCCTTCGACTACCTGCTCAAGCCCGTGGACCTCGACCAGCTGCGGGTGGTCCTGCAGCGGGCGACGTACCTCGCCGAGATCGACGCCGAGCTCCGCTGGGCCGGGGACGGCGAAACGCAGGCCTCGTGGTTCGAGGACATCCTGGGCGCGACGCCCAAGATGCGCGAGGTCTTCGACACGCTCACGCAGGTCGCCAAGACCGACGCCACCGTGCTGGTCCAGGGCGAGAGCGGAACCGGCAAGGAGCTGGCCGCGCGGGCGATCCACACCCGGAGCGGGCGCGTCCGGGGGCCCTTCGTGGCCATCAACTGTGGCGCCATCCCGGAGACGCTGCTCGAGTCCGAGCTGTTCGGCAGCGAGCGCGGCGCCTACACCGGTGCCCACATGCAGCGGAAGGGCAAGCTGGAGCTGGCCCACGGCGGCACGCTGTTCCTCGACGAGATCGGTGAGATGAGCCTGGGCCTCCAGGTGAAGCTGCTGCGCTTCCTCCAGGAGCGGCGGCTCGAGCGCGTGGGCGGTCGGACGCAGATCGCCGTCGATACGCGCGTCATCGCGGCCACCAACAAGGACCTCAAGGTGGAGATCGCCGCGGCCCGGTTCCGTGAGGACGTCTACTACCGCATCAGCGTCGTCGTCGTCACGATGCCGCCGCTGCGCGAACGCAGCGAGGACATCGTGCTCCTCGCCAACTCGTTCCTTCGCCGGTCCTGCGAGCAGCAGCGGCGCAAGCTGCGCTTCAGCCTGTCGGCCATCGAGGCCGTCACCCGCCATCGCTGGCCGGGCAACATCCGCGAGCTGGAGAACGCCGTCGAGCGTGCCGTCATCATGGCCCGCGGACGGTTCATCGAGCCCAAGGACCTCGCCATCGAGGCGGTGCCGGAGTCGACCGGGCTCTCGCTGCGGGACGCACGGAACCGGACGGAGCGCCAGGTGCTCGTGGAAGCGCTCAGCCGGTGCCAGGGCAACATCAGTCACGCCGCGCGTGAGCTGGGCGTGAGCCGTCCGGCCATCCACGACCTGCTGGCCAAGCACAACGTGGTGGCGGGGCAGTTCCGCGCCACCGTCCGCCTGCCCCAGGCCGGGGGCGCCGATGCCGGGGCGGACGGCGAGGAGACCGACCGCCCGCGAGAAATGCAGCCGTGAGGCGGCGATTTCTCGTCACC
Source organism: Candidatus Rokuibacteriota bacterium (assembly GCA_003220615.1). Lineage (GTDB taxonomy): Bacteria > Methylomirabilota > Methylomirabilia > Rokubacteriales > CSP1-6 > 40CM-68-15. The sequence continues at coordinate 22,047 of QHTB01000192.1, read as the reverse complement.
GGGGGGGCCGGTTTCATCGGCTCTCATATCGTCGAGCGTCTGCTCGCGGACGGCCACGCCGTCCGCGTGTTGGACAACTTCTCGAGCGGAAGCCTCCTGAACCTGGTGTTCGCGGAGGACGCCGAGCTCGAGATCGTTCGGGGCGACGTGCGTGACCTGGCGTGCGTCGAGGCGACGGCCGCCGGCGTCGAGGTGATCTTCCATCAGGCGGCGATGCGCTCGGTGCCGCAATCGGTGGCCGATCCGCTCGGCACCAACGCCAGCAACGTCACCGGCACGCTCCACGTGCTCGAGGCGGCCCGCCGCCAGGGCGTGCGTCGTGTCGTGTACGCGTCGTCGTCGTCCGTCTACGGCGAGCGCCTCGATCTTCCCAAGCGGGAGACGCAGGTGCCGGCGCCGATCTCGCCCTATGGCGTCTCCAAGCTGGCCGGCGAGGAATACGCGGCCGTGTGGAATCGCCTCTATGGCGTGGAGACCGTCGGCCTGCGCTACTTCAACGTCTTCGGGCCTCGTCAGGACCCGGCGTCGGAGTACGCGGCCGTCATTCCGAAGTTCGTTCTGGCCGCGCTCGAAGGCCGGCCCGTGGAGATCCACGGTGACGGCGCGCAGTCGCGCGACTTCACCGAGGTCGAGAACGTGGTCGAGGCCAACGTCCTGGCCGCCGACGCGGACGGGGCGGGCGGCGAGGTCTTCAACGTCGGCTGCGGAGCGCGGGTCAGCCTGCTCGACATCGTGGGCAAGCTCGAGCTGCTCGTGGGCCGGCGGATCCGCCGGCGGTTCACTGAAAGCCGGGCCGGAGACGTCCGGCACAGCGAGGCGGACATCGACAAGGCCCGGCGCGTGCTGGGTTACGTGCCGAAGGTCGAGTTCGACGAGGGCCTCCAGCGGGTGGTGGAGTACTTCCAAGGCCGCCGCCCGGTCGGGCCTCGCACGTCGTAAACTACGCTCCGACGCCATGCGCCTGATCTTCGTCGTCGCTCGCGACCAGCTGGCTCGGCTTGAGTCACTGCGCGCCTCGCTGGTGGGCGCCGATGACGTCCTGATCGTGGTCGATCGGCGAGACGGTCAGCGCCGGCTGGCCGAGGCCGGGCACCTCACCGGGCAGTCGACCGGCGACCGGCGCGTCGGCGAGCGACGCACGACCGGCATCGATGGATCGCTGCGGGCGATGGGCTGGGCCGTGGTCGAGGAAGTCTCATGACCAAGCGCGTGCGCTTGCTCTACGTCGTGGCGCGCGACCGGCCGGACCTGAAGGAGCGCTTGACCGCTGCCTTCCTCGACACCGACAACGTCGAGGTGATCGTGGATCGTCGAACGACGCGCACGGCCGATCGGGGCTCGAAGGTCGACCGCGAGCGGCGCGTGATGGATCGCGACTCCGACCTCGCCGCGCTCGGCTGGATCCTCATTCCGAGGCCGGCGGCCGACTAGCGCGCTCACCCGCCGCGCCCGCGGCGGGATAGAATCCCCGCCATGACGAGCGGGCCGATGCACGCGCAGGTCCTCCACGAGTGGGGCGGCGAGGTCCGCTACGAGACGGTCGCCCGACCGTCGGTGGTGGCCGGCGAGGTGCTGATCGAGGTCGAAGCCTGTAGCGTCGGGCTGACCGTCCTCAACTACATGAGCGGCAATCACAGCCGCCGCCCCGAGGATCTGCCGCGCATCCCGGGTCACGAGATCGTCGGACGCGTCATCGCGACCGGCGACGGCGTGTCGAGCCCCCGCGTGGGCGAGCGTGTGCTGACCCACTTCTACCTCTTCTGCGGCGCCTGCGATCTCTGCCACCTCGGTCACGAGCCGCTGTGCCGGAACCTCGCCGGCCAGGTCGGCGTCGCGAGGGACGGCGGCTACGCCGAGTACGTCGCGCTGCCTGCGCGCAACTGCATCGCCGTGCCCGACGGCGTGTCGCCCATCGCCGCCACTGCGATCCCCGACGCCATCGCCACGCCGCTCCACGTGAGCCGGCGCGCTGCGATCGCGCCGAGTGACAGCGTCATGGTGATCGGTGCCGCCGGCGGCGTCGGCATCCACATGGTGCAGATGGCGCGGGTCTTCGGCGGTACGGTCATCGGCATCGATCGCGGCGAGGAGCGGCTGAAGCTCGTGCGCGAGATGGGAGCCGTGGCCGCCTTCGACTCGTCGGTACCCGACGCGGCGCAGTCCGTTCGACATCTGGCGCCGCGGGGCGTGACCGTCGCGGTCGATCTGGTCGGCAACCCGGCGACGCTTCGCTTCTGCCTCGATGCGCTCGCCCCGCGCGGCCGCCTCGTCGTGCTGACGACCTTTCCCGGCCTCGCGACCGAGGTCGCGCCGCGCGAGCTGGTGGCGCGTGAGCTGGCGATTCTGGGATCGCGCTACGCGTCGCGCTGGGAGCTCGGCGAGGCGGCGCGCCTGGTGGCGGAGCGGCGCATCACGCCGGTCGTCACCGAGGTCGTTCCGCTGGCCGAGGTGGGCTCACTCCACGCGAAGCTTCGCGGCGGTCGGCTCCTGGGGCGGGGCGCCGTCGTTCCCGCTGGCGCGGCCGCGCGCTCGCCGGCCTAGCGGCCGCGAAACTCGGGCGCGCGCTTTTCGAGCATGGCGCGCCGTCCTTCCGACGCGTCTGCGCTCTGGCGAGCGCGCTGGACGACGATGTCGAGATCGTCGTGAGCGATCTCTCGCGGCGTCATCGCGCGCAGGATGACGGCCTTCATGCCGGTGAGCGAGAGCGGAGCGTTGTCGGCCACCGTCCGGGCGAGGGTGGACGCCGTCGCCTCCAGGTCGGCCGCCGGAACCACCTGGTGCACCATGCCCATCTCGTAGGCGCGCCGGGCGTCGACCAGCCGCCCGGTGAAGAGGAGCTGGCGCGCGAAGGCCGACCCGATGATCTCGATCAGCTTCTGGGTGAGGGGAAACGGCGCCACCAGACCGACGCGTGCGAGCGGCATCCCGAGACGGGCCACGTCGGCCGCCACGCGCAGATCGCAGTGAAGCGCCAGCTCGCAGCCGCCGGCGATCGCGTCGCCCTGCAAGACGGCGATGGTCGGGTAGCGGCAACGCTCGACGCGCTGCAGGACGGCGACCACGCCGGACTCGTGATCGACGTTGACCCCGCGCTGCTTCTCCATCTCCTTCAGATCCATGCCGGAGCAGAACGCGGGGCCGGCGCCGCGCACGACGACCACGCGCACGTCGCTCCGCTCGTCGAGGCGCTCGAAGCAGAGGCGGAGGCCGGTCAGCAGGGCGGTGTTCATCGCGTTGCGCTGGTCGGGACGGTTCAGCGTGACGGTGGCGATGCCGTCGGCCACGCTCCAGACGATCTCGTCTCGCATAGGCCTCCCGCTGTCCGGGCGCCACGTTAGGGGAGCCCGGTAGGGTTGTCAACACGGATGGTATGATCCCGACCCATGACGGCCTTCCCCGGCTTCACGCTGCCCGACGAGCTCCGCCTCCTGCGCGATCAGGTCCGTCGCTTCATCCGAGAGGAGATCATCCCGCTCGAGCAACGGCTCGATCCCGACGCGCCGGGGATCCCCGACGAGGATTTCGAGCGACTCTCGGCCAAGACCAAGGCGGCCGGGTTGTGGGCGCTCGGCGCGCCCGAGCAGTACGGCGGCGGCGGCCTCGACACGTTCAGCATGTCGGTCGTGCTCGAGGAGATGTCGCAGCACCGGATGGGGCTCTACAGTCCGGGCTGCGGCGTCTTCGGCCGTTATCCGCCGCCGGCGATCTGGGCCGGCAGCAAGGCTCAGATCGAGAAGTACGCCGTGCCGACCGTGCGCGAGGGGTGGCGAACGTTCTTCGCGATCACGGAGCCCTCGGGCGGCTCGGATCCGGCCGGCGCGATCCAGACGCGCGCCGAGCGGCGTGGCGACACGTGGGTGCTGAACGGCCGCAAGGTGTTCATCTCGAACGCCCACAACTCAAAATGGGGGATCGTCTGGGCACGGACCAGTAAAGAGAAAGGCCGTGCCGGCATTTCGTGTTTCATCCTCGAGCCAGGCACCCCCGGCTTCACCGCGAAGCCCATCCGCACGATTCGCACCCAGTCCATTCCCAACGACGTCGTGTTCGAGGACTGCGAGCTACCCGGCGACGCGCTGATCGGCGCCGAGGGCCAGGGCCTCGATCTGGCCTTCGACCTGCTCGTGAAGAACCGCTTCCCGTACTCCGCGTGCAACCTCGGCGTGGCGGTGGCCGCTCACCGGATGGCGATCGAGCACGCCAAGCATCGCTCGACGTTCGGCGCGCCGCTCAGCCAGCGCCAGGCCATTCAATGGATGCTCGCCGACGCCGAGGTCGAGCTGCGCGCGTGCCGCTGGCTGATCTGGGAGGGCGCCTGGAAAGCCGACCGCGGCGAGGATGCGCGCGTCGAGGCGTCGATCGCCAAGCTCTACTCGAGCGAGGTGCTGGGGCGCGTGGTCGACGCCGCCGTGCAGATTCACGGCGGTTACGGTGTCTCCAAGGAGTTCCCGCTGGAACGCTGGTATCGCGAGGGGCGGGTGCGCCGGATCGGTGAGGGCCCGTCGGAGGTCCATCGCATGGTGATCGCCCGGTCGCTCTTCCGATGATGCTCGAGGGCATCCGCGTCCTCGAGATCGCTCAGAACCTGGCCGGGCCGATGGCCGCCGAGATCCTCGCCCATCTGGGCGCCGACGTGGTGAAGATCGAGCGGCCGGAAGGCGATGACGCGCGTCGCTGGGGACCACCGTTCTGGAAGGGTGTGTCGCCCGGCTTTCTCGCCGTCAACGCCAACAAGCGCTCGATCACGGTGGACCTCAAGGACAAGGCATCCGTCGCGTGGGTCGTCGAGTTGGCCGGCCAGGCCGACGTGCTCGTGCAGAACCTTCGCCCGGGCGCGCTCGACGAGCTCGGCCTCGGCCCGACGACGTTGATCGAACACTACCCGCGGCTGATTTACTGTTCGGTGTGGGCGTTCGGCGCGCGCGGGCCGCTCAAGCTCAAGCCCGGCTACGAGCCGATGGTGCAGGCCTTCTCGGGCCTCATGATGATGAACGGCGACGAGGGCGGCCCGCCGACGCGCATCGGCACCTCGATCCTCGACTATGGCACCGGGATGTGGGCCGCGATGGGAACGCTCGCGGCGCTGGTGCGTCGCGAGCGGACGGGGCGCGGCGGTGTCGTCGACGCCTCGCTGTTCGAGACGGGGCTGGCCTGGCTCAAGGGGCACCACGCGAGCTTCCGTGCGTCCGGCGCCGTGCCCGAGCGCCATCGCACCGGCAGCAATCGCGTCGTCCCGTTCCAGGCGTTCGAGACGAAGACCGGTCCCCTGATCGTCGCCGCCGGTAACGATCGTCTCTTCGCGAAGCTCGCCGGCGTGCTCGGCCACCCCGAGTGGGTAAAAGACCCGCGCTTCGTGACGAACGCCGCGCGCGTCGAGCATCGGGCGATGCTGTGCGCGATGATCGACGAGATCTTCGCGACGCGCCCCAAGGGCGAGTGGATCGATCGCCTGGAGGCTGACGGCGTTCCCTGCGCGGTGATCAACAGCCTGCCCGACGCCGCCGCTCATGCCCAGACGGCGGCGCTCGACATGATCCAGCCGATGCCCGGTGACGACTTCGCGCTGGTGGCGCTGCCGCTGTCCTTCGACGGCCGCCGCCCGCGCATCCATCGCGCGCCCCCGGCCATCGGCCAGCACAATCCATCGCGGGACCGGCCAGCTCGCTGGCCCGAGGGGTGAGTCTCACCCGGATCTTCTGGATGTTCTTCCGCGCGGGCCTGGCCTTCGGCGGCGGGCTCGCCATCCTGGCGGTGCTCGAGAACGAGCTGGTGAGCCGCCGCCGCATCGTGACGCGCGACGAATTCCTCACGACGTATGCGCTCGGCCGCATCGTCCCGACCGGCACGATGACGGCCGTGGCGGTGGCGATCGGCCACCGGCTGGGCGGCGTCGCGGGAACGGTGGCCGCGCTGCTCGGCCTGACGCTGCCGGCGTTTGTCTCGACGGTGGCGCTGACCGCCGCCTATCGCCAGCTTCAGGACACGCGGGGCTTCGCGCTCCTGTCGGTCACGCTGCTGCCGGCCGCGCTCTCGCTGGTGGTGGCCGCCGCCGTCAATCTCGCCCGGTCGGCGATCGGCCGCCGTCCCGAGATGGCGCTGGCCGTGGCCGCGCTGATCGCCTCGCTGGTCTTCCACGTCAACCCGGCGATCGTGCTGCTCGTCAGCGGCCTCGGCGGCGCGCTCCTCCTCGGCCCACCGCCGAGCGCATGACGCTCGTCCAGCTCGTCGGCCTCATCCTGCTCTTCAACGCGATGACGTTCGGCAACGGCCCCGTGATGATCCCGCTCCTGCGCGAGAGCCTCGTCAGCGGACGCGGCGTCCTCACGACCGACGAGCTGCTCTACGCGTTCACGGTGGCGCGGATCACGCCGGGACCGGCCAACAGCTACGTCGCGTCCATCGGCTACATGCTCTTCGGCCTGCCCGGCGCGGCGCTCTGCGCGATCGCCGTGGTCGCTCCCGGCGTTCTGATGCTGCCGCTCCAGTACGGCTACGGCCTGCTGCGCAGCGCCCGTGCCGTCAGCGGCTTCACGCGCGGCCTCATCGGCGCGTCGGTCGGGCTGATCTTCGCCGCGAGCGTCGAGATGGCCCGCGCGTCGCTGACGACTCCGGGAGCGTGGATCGTGTTCGCCGTCGCCATCGTGGCCGCCACCGTGCTGCGCTGGAACAATCTGCTCGTCCTGCTCGTTCCCAGCGCCATCGGCCTCGCGCTGTCGGCGTTCCTCTAGGACGACGTCGCGCTCCTCGAGGGGGCCGGGCCGACGAAGCGGCGCCCGGCGGAAAGACGCCAGTACGCCGCCAGCGCGAGCACGAGCACCAGCATCGTCCACAGCACGAGCTCGTTCGGCGGCAGCACGAAGACGACCGTGATGACGACGACCCACGCAATGGCCACGGCGTTCACGGCCGGGCCGAAGCGTCCCAGGCTCCACGGGGCCGTGGCCGGAGTCGCGTACTCGCCGCGGCCGCGCCGGCGGTTGCGCCAGTTGAGATAGACGGGGATGACGTAGGCGAGGTAGAGCGTCACCGTGCTGATCGACGACACGACGGTATACGCGGCGGCGTACACGGTGATGGCCACGGCCAGCGCGCTGGTGATCACGATGGCCCACACCGGCGTGCGCAGGCAGGGATGCACGCGCTTGAGGAGCCGGGCGCCCGGCATGCCGTCGTCGCGCGCGAAGGCGTACCACATGCGCGCCATCGACGTGATGGAGGCGAGGCCACAGAGCCACATCGCGCCACCGATGATCACGGCGACCACGTGGCCGAGGCCGCGCGCCAGGTTTCCATACGCGATGTGCAGCACCGGGTAGGGATCGTTGGCCGCCGCCGCGACGTCACCGCGCGGAATCGTCCAGGTCAGCACGAGCAGCAGCACGTAGCCGACCACCGCCGACACGGCGACCGAGAGGAACACGCCCCACGCTGTGTTGAGCCGCGCCATCACCGTCTCTTCGGCGACGTGGGCGGACGCATCGTAGCCCGTGTATGTCCACTGGGCCTGGAGCAGCCCGAGGACGAAGACGAGGAGCAGCGGGGCCGCGCCGTAGAGAGCGGTCAGTCCCGGGATCAGGGCGAAGAGCGGCGAGGGCACCGTCAGGTCGGCGATGACGAGCGCCGGCGCGGTCCGGCCCCCGAGGTCGGCCGACGCGGCGACCAGCGGCGTGACGGTGGTCACGCGGCTGAACAGGAAGGCCAGGCTGTTGTGGTGAGTTCCGAAGAACACCAGGAGAGCGACGATCACGGTGCAGCCCGCGATGTGCCACCAGACGCTGAAGTCGTTGAGCCGCGCGGTCAGGCGGATGCCGAAGACGTTGATGAGGACCTGGGGGACCATGAGGACGACCATGACCGTGAGCTGGAAGTACCAGCTCGTCGCCGAGCCGAGGAGCGGAACCGCGGCGTCGGGCGAAGCGCCGGCGATGCGGGTCGCGGCGCCGACGAGGTACGTGGCTGCCGCCACGTTGATCCCGGCGGTGATCGTGACCTGGCCGACCATGTTGAGCCACGCCGTGATCCACGCCCACGTCCGGCCGCCGAGCCTGAACGCCCAGAAGTAGAGCCCCCCGGCTGTCGGATACGCCGAGGCCAGCTCGGCCATCGAGGCCGCCACGCACAGCGTGAAGAGGCTCACCACCGGCCAGCCGACCGAGTTGATGACCGGGCCGGCCAGCTTCAGGCCGTAGCCGAAGAGCAGCACGGCGCCGGTCAGGATCGAGATGATCGAGAACGAGATGGCGAAGTTGGAGAACCCGCCCATCTCGCGAAAGAGCTGCTGGGCGTAGCCGAGGCGCTCGAGGTCGCGGACGTCGTCGGCGATGACCTGGGATCGGCTGCGCCTGCCCGTCTTCACCGGGGCGCCATTGTACGCAGCGGGGGAAAACTGAGGAAATGTTTTCCCGCTTGCCGAGTCCGATCATTGGCGGCATCATCACGCCGTGAGCGACAATCGCCGCCTGAGTGGAATCCACGTCCTGGTCGTCGACGACAACCCCGATGCGCGAGAGATCTTCCAGTCGGTGATCACGTACATGGGTGCGCTCGTCACGGTGGCGGTGTCCGCTGAGATCGCGCTGAAGATCACCCGGCACGTTCGCCCCGACGTGATGGTGGTGGACCTGGCCATGCCACGGCGGGACGGGGCGTGGCTGATCGAGCGTCTGCGGCACACCAAGCCCGAGCGCGGCGGCGACATTCCCGCCATCGCGGTCACCGCCTACGACGACGAATATCGGAAGGCCGACATGCTGGCGCTCGGGTTTCACGACTATCTCGTGAAGCCGGTCGGCACCGAGCAGCTCTGCCAGACAATCGAGCGGCTGACCATCCTGGGCCCGCCGGCCGCTCCCCGCCGCTGATCGACGCGTCCGCCCACGCTCCGTGATCGTCTCCGCCACCTCTACCCGCACACGTCCGGCCGCCGGCTCAAGCAGTGGCTGGAAGCCGGGCGCGTCACGGTGAACGGCGTCATCGTCCGTCGCGGCGACGTCGCCGTCTCGACCGACGACCGCGTGGTGCTGGGCGCGCCGCCGGCGCCCGCCTTTCCGGCGGCGCTGCGACTGATCCACGAGGACCGCGCCATCCTGGTCGTCGACAAGCCGGTCGGCTTGCTCACGATCGCCACCGAGAGCGAGCGTGAGCGCACCGTGTACCGCTTGCTGCGTGACTGGGAGCAGGCGCGGAGCGGCGGCCGCGTGTTCGTGGTGCATCGGCTCGATCGCGAGACCTCCGGCCTGCTCGTCTTCGCGCGCTCCGGCGGCGTCAAGGACATGCTCCAGGAGCAGTTCAAGGCGCGGACGCCCGAGCGCGTGTACGTCGCCCGCGTCGAAGGCGTCGTGAGGCCCGACGCGGGCACGTTGCAGTCCCGCCTGGTCGAGGACCGCAGCCTTCGCGTGCGGCCGACGCGCGACCGCCGCCGCGGCAAGGCGGCCATCAGCCACTACCGAGTGCTGGAGCGCTACCGCGACGCGACGCTCGTCGAGATCCAGCTTCAGACCGGCCGCCGCGGGCAGATCCGGGCGCAGCTCGCCGCGCTCGGCCATCCGATCGTCGGCGATCGCGAGTACGGGAGCCGCCACGACCCGCTGCGGCGCGTGTGCTTGCACGCGACCCGCCTCGGGTTCGACCATCCTGACGGCCGGCGCGTCGTCTTCGACAGCCCGCCGCCGGCGAGCTTCAGGCGCCCGTAGTGCCGGCGGACGTCGGCCTCGATCCCTCAGCGGAGGTGTTTTGATGAGCCACTCCCACTCCAAGACCAATCACGCGGTTCGACGACTCCGGCGTCTTGCCCGGCGGCGACGCGAAGCGAAACTGAGACAAGAACGGGCCGCGAAGGCGGCGCAACCGCCGGCCCAGGCGCCGAGTGGTGGCCGTACTCGCGGGACGTCGCGTCGCTGACCGTCGTCGCGCCGAGGGATGCATCGACTTCGTTCGAGAAAGAGGAACCGATGCCGCCAGTGACTCGCTATCAACTGTGGCAGCATGCGAAGTCTCGGGAGCTCTGGGCGGTGCGTCTCGAGTTCGAAACGCTTACGGGCGTCTTTGGTCCTCTGGAAGCGCCGGCGCGGTCCGTCGATCTGTCGGGCCTGCTCTACGAAGACCACCCCGATGACTTCGAGTGGCTCTTCCGAGCCGCCGACGACTTCACCGTCGTCCGCGAGAGCGCCTGACGTTCGCGAAACGCTGAGCGAGCGGAATCTCCAGGCGCTCCGCCGGGCGAGCCCGGTAGTCGAAGCCCGGCAGCGTCACGCGCGCGATGCGAGTCCCGACCGCGCGCTCGCACGACCTGAAGTTGCCTTCCTCCTGGGGTGACAGCAGCGTGAGGGCGTCGCCAACCGCCTCCGCCCGGGCGGTCCGTCCCACGCGATGGATGTAGTCCTCGGCCAGGTGCGGGACATCGAAGTTCACGACGTGGCTGAGGCCCGTCACGTCGATGCCCCGTGCCGCGATGTCGGTCGCGACGAGCACGCGCACGCGACCCGCCTTGAAAGCCGAGAGCGCCTGTGTGCGCTGCGTCTGGCTACGATTGCCGTGGATGCGCGCGGCGGCCACACCACGCCGCACGAGGCCCTCGGCCAGGCGGTTGGCGCGATGCTTGGTGCGCGTGAAGACGAGCATGTTGTGGACGTCGGGCTGCTTGAGCAGCTCGACGAGCAACGGGAGCTTGAGCTCCGACGGCACCGGGTAGGCGGCATGGCTGATGCCGACGGCCGGTGCGGCGGCCCGTTCCACGTTGATGGCCACGGGATCGAGGAGCAGCTCGCGGGCGAGGTCGATGATCGCCGCCGGCAGCGTGGCCGAAAAGAGCAGCGTCTGGCGCCGCCGGGCGGGCAGGGCCTTCAGCACACGCCGGATGTCGGGCAAGAAGCCCATGTCGAGCATCCGATCGGCCTCGTCGATGACGAGCGTCTCGAGCGCGTCGAGGCGCGCATAGGGATGCTGGAAATGGTCGAGGAGCCGTCCCGGCGTCGCGACGAGGACGTCGGCGCCGCGGCGGAACGCCGCCTGCTGAGGTGCCATGGCGACCCCGCCGAAGATGGCAGCCCCTCCGATCGGCGTGAAGCGCGCCAGCTCCCGACGATGCTCGTCGATCTGCGCCGCGAGCTCACGCGTGGGCGCGAGCACGAGGGCGCGTGTCTTCCCGCGGGCCTGTCCGATCAAGCGATTCAGGATCGGCAACAGGAAGGCGGCCGTCTTGCCGCTGCCGGTCATCGCGCAGGCGAGAACGTCGCGCCCCCGGCACGCCGGCGGAATGGCGTCCTTCTGAATGGGTGTTGGAACGATGAAGCCCAGCGCGTCGACTGCGCGCAGGAGCTCGGGGTGAAGGTTGAACGACGAGAACGACATGGAACGGACTTCCTTTCGATTCTTCCGCGGGTCTGAACACGCTCCACGAAGCGGAAATGGCGGGAAACGCGGTCTGAGGAAGATGGGCTCTCAGATGAGCCGGCGATCGAACCAGACGGCTTGACTATACTCGACCCCCGCGCCGATTGCGACACTTTGTGTTAGCTTCCGCTCATGGCCCAGGGATTCGCACTCTTCGCCGGTGTTTCGCCCTCCATCGTCACAGCCGCAGCCCGGGAAGCGGAAACGCTCGGCTACACGTCGTTCTGGGTGAATCATCCGGGCGCGACCGACGGCCTGCTCTCGCTCGCCCAGGCGGCCAGCGTGACGCGGCAGATCGATCTCGGGATCGGCGTCATTCCGCTGCACACCCGCGGCCCCGAAAGCATCATCGAGGGCGTGCGGAGCCAGGCGCTGCCCCTCGATCGCCTGCTGCTCGGCGTGGGCAGCCCGAATCCTGACTCGCTCGCGCGAGTCCGTGGAGGGATCGCGACGCTGCGCGCCGGGCTCAGAACGCGTCTGATCGTGGCCGCGCTCGGTCCGAAGATGTGCGAGCTCGCCGGCGAGGTGGCCGATGGCGTGCTCTTCAACTGGCTGACGCCCGAGCACGCGCGCGCGTCCGCCGAGCTGGTGCGGCAAGGCGCGGCGAAGGCGAAGCGCAAGCCGCCGACGCTCTTCGCCTACGTCCGGCTGGCCGTCGGCGCTGCCGGCGTCGCGCGTGTGAAGAAGGAAGCCGACCGCTATGCGGGGATTCCGGCCTACGCGGCGAACTTCCGGCGCATGGGCGTCGATCCGTCGACCACCGCGATCGCCGTGAGTCGTGCCGACATGGTCGCGCCCGCACTCGCGCAGTGGCGCGGCGTGGTCGACGAGGTGGTGCTGCGCGCGCTTCCCGGCGAGGACACCGCCGAGGAGACGGTCACGCTCGTACGCGCCGCCGCACCACGCTGACGAGCGGGGCAAGGGAGACCAGCACGGCCGCGATCAGCATCACGGCCGACGGCCCCGATGACCACAGCCCCCGGACGTTGCCGCGCGCGATCGTGAGCGCCTGGAGCAGCGAGCGCTCCAGCAGCGGCCCGAGCACCAGCCCGAGGACGAGCGGCGCCGGATTGTAGCCGAGCCCCCGCATCGCCCAGCCGATGATGCCGGCGGCCACCAGGACCCACACGTCGAAGACGTTGTTGTTGTCCGAGTACGCGGCCACGACGCAGAGCACGAGCACGCCCGGCATCAGGTAGCGCGAGGGAATCGTCGCGACCCGCGCGAACACGCCCACCAGCGGCAGGTTGAGGAGCAGCAACATCACGTTGCCGACGTAGAAGCTGCCGATCACGCCCCAGAACACCTGCGGGTGATCGCGGAGCAGGAACGGCCCCGGCGTCACGCTCATCAGCAGCATCCCGCTCAGCAGCACCGCCGTCGACGGCGTGAATGGCAAGCCGAGCGAGAGCAGGGGAATCATGCCGCCGCCGGCCGCCGCGTTGTTGGCCGCCTCGGGCCCGGCGACGCCCTCGATCGCCCCGGTTCCGAGCTCGTGCCGGTACTTTGACACCTTCTGCTCGACGCCATACGAGACGAACGACGCGATCGTCGCCGCCGGGCCGGGGATCAGGCCGACCAGAAAGCCGAGCACCGTGCCGCGCAGCATCGGCGGCACCGAGCGACGCAGCTCCTCCCGGCTCGGGTACAGCTCGCTGAACTTCACCTTCGCCGCGGCCAGCGTCGACGCTGGCTCGGCCATCGTCGTCAACACCTCGGCAACGCCGAAGAGGCCGGCCGTCACCGCGATGAAGCTGAAGCCGGCCTGGGCGCCCGCCACGTCGAACGTGAACCGGACGCTGCCGCCCAGCGGGTCCATGCCGACGGTCGCGAGCATGATGCCGACCACGACCATGGCGAGCGACTTCACGCGCGAGCCGCCGGTGAGGTTGGCGAGGAGTACGACGCCGAGCAGCGCGAACGCGAAATACTCGGCGGGGCCGAAGGCGAGCGCCGCGCGCGCCACCAGCGGCGCGGCGAGCTGCAGCGCGACCACGCTGAACGTGCCGGCGACGAACGAGGCGATGGCGGCCACGGCCAGCGCCGCCCCCGCCCGGCCCTTGCGGGCGAGGCGGTAGCCGTCGATCGTCGTGACCACGCTGGCCGCCTCGCCGGGGACGTTGACGAGGATCGACGTCGTCGAGCCTCCGTACATGGCGCCGTAGTAGATGCCCGCGAGCATGATCAGGCCCGCCGTCGGCCCGAGCTTGATCGTCAGCGGCAGCACGAGCGCCATCGCGCCGGCCGGTCCCAGCCCGGGCAGCACACCGACGATGGTGCCGAGCACCGTTCCGACGAAGCAGGCGAGGAGGTTCGGCGGCGTGAGCGCGACGAAGAGATCGCTCACGGCAGCGGCACGCCGAGCCACCTCACGAAGACCACGTGACTGGCTGCGGTGATCCCGAGCGCGAGCGTGGCCGGGCGCCACCATCCTCCCAGGCCCATCAGACGCGACGAGACGAAGACGAGGGCGACTGAAGTCGGAAAGAAGCCGATGAGGCGGAAGAGGGCGGCGTAGACGATCAGGATGCCGACCATGACGAGCGGCGGGCCGACGGCGGCGGGCTCAACCGCCTGGAGCGTCGTCGATGCTGGTTGCGCGGGTGCTCGAGCGTGCGACCCGGCTGTCGCGAACTGCCAGGCGGCGAGCGCGAGGAGCGCCAGTCCGGCCATCAGCGGGAAGAGCCCGGGGCCGGGCGTGGCGAGCGTGTCGAGGGGATAGCGGCGATCGCCCAGCAGGTACGCGATGGCAAAAACGGCGAGGCCGACCGCGCTGTGCCGATCGCGCGACACGCTACTGCTTTCTGAGGCCGATCTGCTCCATGAGCGACGAGATCTCGCGATCGTCGCTGGCCATGAACCGATCGAAGTCGCGGGCGCGACGCACCTCGACGCCGGCTCCCATCTTGGTGGCGAAGTCGCGGAAGTCCGGGCTCTCGGCGGCGTGGAGGAACGCGCGCTCGAGCCGGCCGATCACCTCGTCCGGCGTGCCCTTGGGGACGGCGATGCCGCGCCAGAGCGACATGCTCAGATCGACGCCGCTCTCCTTGAACGTCGGCACGTCGGGCAGCGAGGGCAGCCGTCTCTCTCCGCTGACCGCGAGCACGCGCACCTGCTTGCCGGTGACCTGGGTCATGATCTCGGCCGGGAGCTGGACGCTGGCCTCGATCTTGTCGCCGAGGACGGTCGTCACCGCGAGCTCACGGCCGAACGGCACGTGCGTGAGCTTGGCGCCGATCCGGTTCTCGAACGCGACGGCGACCAGGTGCGTGAAGCTGCCGCGGCCGGAGTTGCCGATGCGAACTTCGCCCGGCTTGGCCTTGGCGAAGGCGATGAGCTCGCGCAAGTCCTTGAAGGGCGCGTCGATCTTGACGGCCAGAGACACCGGCTCGCTGGTGAGCGCGGCGACGCCGGCGAACGCGGTGTAGTCGAGCTTCATGTTGCCGGCGTGAAAGGCGGTGCTGATGCTGTTCGAGTTCCACACCAGCGCGTAGCCGTCGGCGGCCTGGCCCTTCACGTAGCTGTAGCCGACGGCGCCGCCGGCGCCGGTGCGGTTGACGACGGCCACCGGCTGACCGAGCTCCTTGCCGGCGAGATCGGCCAGCTTGCGAGCGAGCAGATCCGCGGCGCTGCCGGCGCCGAAGAGCACCGTCAGCTCGACGGGCTTGGTGGGGAACTCGGCGGCGGCCACCGGCGTGACGAGAAGAAGAATGAGAGCGATCGCGACGAGATTTCTCATAACCCTCATGGATTGAAGATGACCTTCACCGGATCGCCGATCCGCTTCTCGAGGATATTGAATCCCTCGTGGACCTGGCTCAGCGGGAACCGGTGAGTGATGAGCGGCTTGGCCGTGAGCCGTCCGGCCGCGAGCAACGAGAGCGCGCGGCCGACACTGGTCCCGCCCTCGCCCCGCTCGGTGTAGATGGTGACGTTGCGCCGCACCGCGTGGCTCACGTCGGCGGTGACGGGGCCGTGGTAGAAACCGACGAGCAGGATCTTGCCCCCGCTCTTGGCCATCTTGATGGACTGGTCGAACGTCTCATCGGCGCCCGCGCAGTCGATGACGAGGTCGGCGCCCTTGCCCTGGGTCGCGTCCATTACCGCCGCCACCGGATCGCTCTTTCGGCTGTCCACGACAATGTCGGCGCCGAGCTGGCGTCCGAGAGCCAGCCGCGATTCGCGGGTGCCGGTCAAGATTACGCGGGTCGCGCCGAGCGCCTTCACGAGCTGGATGGCCATGAGGCCGATCGGCCCCGGGCCGAGCACGGCGACGGTCTCGCCGGCGAAGTAGCCGCCGGCGTTCTCGAGCCCGAACAACGGGCTGCCCGACGTCATCACCACCGTCGATTCCTCGTAGCTCACGCCATCGGGAACGCGATAGAGCGTGTTGACGTGGTTCAGCGCGTACTCGGCGAGGCCGCCGTTGGTGGTGAACCCGTTGGCCCGGTGACCGCGCTTGATGTTGCCGTAGTTCAGGCAGGCGGTGTAGAGGCCGCGGATGCAGTTCTCGCAGCGCCGGCAACCCATGTGCGCCTCGACGACGACGCGATCGCCCACCTTGAACTCGTCCACGGTCCGGCCGACGGCGACGATGTCGCCGGCGTATTCGTGGCCGAAGATGAACTCACCGTAGGGCGGCATGTCGGGCATGCCGTCGTGGATGATCTTCAGATCGGTGCCGCAGACTCCGCAGGCGCGGACGCGAACCAGGGCGTCTTCGTCCCCCGGCACCGGGACCGGCCGCTGCTGCAGCTCGAAGCGGTGCGGCGCGACCAGCACCGTCGCCGCCATCCTGGTCGGGACCCCCATGGGTCTCCTTTCCTGGTCAGGCACACTGTTGTAAACGTAGGCCAAAGCTGGCGCGCTGGTCAAGGAAACCGGGTACGGTCGTGGCCGACTTGCCGCCACCGGGGGCGCGTGCTAGCCTGCGCGCTCTGATCCGTTCCTGTTCATCGGGCAACGCCGCCCACCGACCTAACCGGAGGTTGAGCCGATGAAGACCATCACGCGACGCCAGTTCCTCGCCACCACCACCACCGTTGCGGCCGGCACGAGCCTGCTCGGCGCTCCAGCGATCGGGACCGCCCAGGGCAAGGAGATCGTGATGCTGGGGATCTGGCCTTTCACCGGCGCCTTTGCCGACGTGGGCCCGCTCCTCGATCGGGGGATGAAGCTGGCGATCGAGGAGTGGAACAACAAGGTCATCGGCCGCCCGATCAGGTACATCACGCGCGACGACGAGACGAAGGCCAGCTCGGCCACGCGCCGGATGGAGGAGGCGATCGACTCCGAGGGCGTGAAGATCGTCATCGGCCCCTGGTCGAGCGGGATGGCGCTCGCCTGTACCGAGGTGGCCAAGCGCCGCAAGGTCTTCTACTACTTCTCGGGCGGGACGGAAGACATCGCGGGCAAGCGCTGCCACCGCTACGCCTTCAACTGGGCGGCCTCGCCCTACACGGCCATGCACGTGGTCGTCGACAACTACATGAAGCTCAATCCCACGCACAAGCGCTGGTACCTGTTCGTCTCCGACTTCGCGTTCGGGTGGTCGGTGGAGAAGTACACGCGCGAGGCGGGGGCGGCTCACGGCATCGAGTTCGTGGGCGCGGATCGGATGCCGCTCGGCACGCGCGAGTACTCTGGCTTCGTGAGCAAGGCGGCCGCCGCCAAGCCCGACGTGCTCTGCCTGCTCAACGCCGGTCAGGACGTCATCGTGTCGATCCGCGAGGCCCACAACTTCGGTCTCGCCCCCAAGGTCACGCTCCTCAATAGCTGGGGGGTGGGCACCGAGGACTTCATGCAGCTCGATGCCAAGACTCGCGAGAACTTCTGGGTGGGCACCAACGCCTACTACGGCGCGAGCACGCCGGTGGCGAAGAAGATGGCCGAGATGTACCAGGCCAAGTACAACGCGCCGCCCGGCTACGCGCCCTGCGCCGCCTACGGCATGGCGCGTCTCACGCTGCGCGCGATCGAGAAGGCGAACAGCGCCGAGCCCGGGGACATCATCCGGGCCCTCGAGAACTGGGAGACCCAGGACTGGCCGGGCAAGGTGTGGGTGAACCCCAAGACCCACCAGACCGTGCGCGACTTCTTCCTGCTGCGCTGCAAGAAACCGGACCAGATGAAGCACCAGTTCGACTTCGCCGACATCGTGGCCGTGAGCGGTGATCCGCGGATGCCGGACACCCTCAACGAGTGCAAGGACATAGGTCAGCTCTAGCCGCGTCGGCTGATCCGTGAACACCTCGCTGCTCGCGGGCGCCGTCCTCAACGGGATGGTGACCGGGATGCTGTACGCGCTGATGGGGGTCGGGCTGTCGCTGATCCTCGGGCTGCTCAACATCCCCAACTTCGCTCACGGCGTGCTTTACGCCCTCGGCGCCTACGTGATGATCTCGGGGGCCAAGGCGTTCGGATTCCTCGGCGGCCTGCTGGCGGCCATCGTCGCCGTGGCGATGCTCGGCGCCGCCATCGAGTACTTCGGCGTGCGTCGCCTCTATCGCGTTCATCCCGACTACATCCTGCTGCTGTCGTTCGGGCTCTCGCTGATCCTCACCGAGAGCATCATTCTCGTGTGGGGGCCGGTCGGGATCACCTTTCAGCCGCCCGCGCTCCTCACCGGCGCGGTGGATCTCGGCGTCACCGCGTATCCCAAGTATCGGCTCGTCGTCATGGTGGTCACGACGGTGCTCGTGCTCGGGTGCTATCTCTTCGTGACGCGCACGCGCTACGGCGCCATCCTTCGCGCCGGCATCGAGGACAAGGAGATGGCGGCGGCGCTCGGCATCAACATCCGCCGGGTGTTCACGCTGACCTTCGCGGCCGGCACCGGCCTGGCCGGGCTCGGCGGGGCGCTCATGACCCCGGTGCGCGGATTGCTGCCCACGATGGGCATCGACATCCTGCCGTTCGCGTTCGTCGTCGTGGTGCTGGGGGGACTCGGCAGCCTGCCGGGCGCGATTCTCGCCGGCCTGCTCGTGGGCGTCGTCCAGTCGCTCATGACCGCCATCTGGGCGCCGGGCGCCGACGCCTCGGTCTTCGCGCTGATGACGCTCGGGATCATCGCGCGTCCGCAAGGCCTGCTCGGCCAGCGATGACGAGGGGCGCGCTCCTCCGATTCGGGCTGCTCCTCGCGGCCATCGTGGCCCTGCCGCTGGCCGTGCGTCCGGTCGTGGCCTCCGAGATCTGGATCTTCGCCATCGCGGGCATGGCGCTGAACCTGATCTTCGGCTACACGGGCATGCTGTCCTTCGGGCAGGCGACCTTCTTCGGGCTGGCCGCGTACACGGCCGGGCTCATGATGATCCACTGGCACGCCCCGCTGCTGGTCGTGCTCGCCGCCGGGACGGTGGTCGGCGCGCTGGCCGCGGCCGCCATCGGCTACGTGTGTATCCAGCGCGTGGGCACGTACTTCATCATGCTGACGTTCGGCTTCAACCAGATGTTCTTCTTCATCGCCTACAAGTGGACCGCGGTGACGGGCGGCGACGACGGCCTGCCCGGCATCCCGCGGCCGCCGCTGGCATTGGGGCCGCTCGCGATCCGCCTCGATTCGTCGCTGCGCTACTACGTCTTCGTGGCCGCCGTCTTCCTGCTCGCCTTCTACGCGATGAAGCGCATCGTCGACTCGCCGCTCGGCGTCATCTTCCAGTCGATCCGCGAGAACCCGGGGCGGGCGGCCGCGGTCGGCTACGACGTCAAGCGCTACAAGTGGATCGCCTTCACGATCGCCGGCGGGTTCACCGGCTTCGCGGGCGTCCTCTACTCGATGATGTTCGGCATCGTGCCGCTCGAGTCCATCAGCTGGATCATTTCGGGCGACATCGTCTTCATGGTGCTGATCGGTGGCATCGGCAACCTCTACGGTCCATTGCTGGGCGCGGCCGCGTTCAAGTGGTTGTCCGAGGCGATCTCGGTGGTGTGGGAGCGCTGGCCGCTCATCCTGGGCGTCGCCCTGGTGCTGGTCGTGCTCTTCCTGCGCGGCGGCCTCGTCGAAGCGTTCCGCCGCCTGCGCGACGCGCTGGGGCCACGCGCGCGGCCCGAGCCGGGCGCGAAGCTTCCGGTCGGCATCGCGGCCGAGACCGAGGCGGGCTCGTGAGCGACGGCGCGCTGCTGCGGACCGAGCGCCTCACCTGCGACTTCGGCGCGCTACGCGCGGTCAACCGCGTGAGCCTCGACGTCAGGGCCGGGACGCTTCATTCCGTCATCGGCCCCAACGGCTCCGGCAAGACGACGCTCTTCAATCTGATGTGCGGCGAGATCGTCCCCACCGACGGCCGCGTCTACTTCGAGGGGCGCGACGTGACGGGGTTGCCCTCGCATCGCCTGCCTCACCTCGGCCTCGCGCGCAGCTTCCAGCGGACCAACGTGTTCGGCAAGCTGACCGCGTACGAGAACGTCTGGGCCGCCGCCTTCGCGCGGCGCACACCCGGCGCCCTCGGCTTCCTTCGCCGCGCCTCCGAGTTCTCCGAGGTGGACGAGGAGGCTCGCCGGATCCTCGGCGAGGTCGGCCTCGCCCACAAGCTCACCGCGCGGGCCGAGACACTGTCGCACGGCCAGCAGCGTGCCCTCGAGGTCGGGGTCACGCTGGCGTCGTCGCCGCGGCTGTTGCTGCTCGACGAGCCGACCCAGGGCCTGGCGCCCGAGGCCACCCAGCAGATGACGCGGCTCGTGCAGAGCCTCGTCGGCCGCTACACGATCCTCCTCATCGAGCACAAGATGCGGATCGTGATGTCGATCTCCGATCGGATCTCGGTAATGGCGTTCGGCGAGCTGATCGCCGAGGGCACGCCCGACGAGGTGCGGGAGAACCGGGACGTGCAGCGCGCCTATCTCGGGGCCCGGCGATGATCCTGCGGCTTCAGGACATCCACACCTACTACGGGCTGGTCCACATGCTGCAAGGCGTGTCGCTCGAGGTCGACCGCGGCGAGGTCCTGGCCCTCCTCGGGCGCAACGGTGCCGGCAAGACCACCGTGCTGAAGAGCATTTTGGGGTTGGTCCCGCCCCGCGCTGGCAAGGTCATATATAAGGATACAGACATTACGGGGTTAGCCCCCCATCTGGTGGCCCGCCGGGGCATCGCCTACGTGCCCGCGCACCGGGGGATCTTCTCGACGCTGAGCGCCGAGGAAAACCTCGAGATCGTCAGGCGCCGCTCGGGGACGGGGACCGTCGACGACGTGTTTGCTCGCTTTCCGCGGCTGGCTGAGCTGAGGAGCCGGCTCGGGCGCCACCTCTCGGGCGGCGAGCAGCAGATGCTCGCCATCGGCCGGGCCTTGATGACCGACCCCTCGCTGGTCCTGCTGGACGAGCCGTCGCAGGGACTCGCCCCGCTCGTGCTCGAGACCATCGTCGAGATGCTGCGTGGCCTCAAGCGCGAGGGTCTGGCGATGCTCCTGGTCGAACAGAACGTCGACACCGCGCTGGCGCTCGCCGATCGCGTCGTCATCCTCGATCAGGGCGCAAAGGTCTTCGAGGGCAAGGCCGCACAGCTCGCGGCCGACGAGCAGATCGCGATCCGTTACCTCGGCGTCGGGGTGTGATCGCGTCCCCTGGCGTCAGGGCGATTGAAAAGGGTGGAACCAGATGAACGCGACCCAGGCGAAGACCGAGGCCTCGATCGCTGTGGCGACCAGAAGTGCGAGCCGCGAACTCCGACTCGGCGCCATCACGGCGGAAAGGAGAAAGGCCAGAGCGAACAAAGGCGCGATCAGAATCCTCAGCGAAGCCAGAGCCGACCAGGCGTTCGCGGCGGAACGCGCGTCGGACCCTCGCCATGCGAGGTCGTCGAAGAACGCCGCGACGGCCGTCGTTGCGACGACAAGGGCGGTGACGGAGAGCACGCGCCAGAAGGAGCGATAGGGCCTGAGGAAGAAGAGCGCAGCCCCGGATGGAACGACGGCGGCTACTCCGAACACGCCGAGAAACAGGAGGTCGTCACCGAAGGCGAACATGGCACCATAATTCTGTCTGTCAGGGCCGCTCGTGGCGGCGACGTAAGCAGTCACGACCGCGGAAGCGAGCGTGAATGCGCCGATGTAGCCGGCGCCGACGAGCCCGACCTTAACGAGTGGTCTCATCGACGTGCAATGCCTACCTCCCGTCGCTCTTCAATCCTGGATTCTCTCTCATCATGACGCACTCACTTCTGGGCGCCGGGATTTGCGGGGGGCGCCACGTGGAGGCCGCGCAAGCCACCACGCTCGATGGCCTGCTGCACCACCCCCGACGCCTTGGCCTCCTCCACAAACTCGCTGATGTAGGCGAGGCGGCCGGCATGGCTCTTCGCAACCGCCATCGCGAGAAGGTTGGCTCCGTAGCGATCCTCGAGCACGCGTGAGCCGGGCAGTCGGGCGGAATACGCCTGAAGTACGAAGCCCACTGATGCCCACGCGTCCGCACGGCCAGTCCGGAGCAGATCGAACGTTGGATCCGGGGTTTCGGCGTACACCAGTTCGGCATGCTTCAGCAGGTGGCTCAGGGTCAACGTCGAGGCGTGATTGCGCACGACCGCGATCCGAATCCCGGGCCGGTCCGCGTCGGCGATGCGGCGGATCGAGGAGCCGGCCGGCACCAGATAGGTATAGTCCAATTCAAACACTGCAGGCGAAAAGCCGACCTCCCCGGCGCCAATCGCACGACCGTAAG